>CBFDDP010000095.1:0-12471 GCA_965603595.1 uncultured bacterium | reverse complement strand
TGCCTTCGACATTGAGGATGTATTCAGGAAAGTCGACGGTCCTGTCGTGGTTCGCAGTTTGAACGACATGACAGAAGAAGAGGGAGAGCATATCGTGAAAGAGATCGAAACTCTTTCTCCAGAGAGCATCGAGATCCCTCAAAATAAACAGCACAGCGATGCACCGTTTCTTTTCAGGGAAAGTCCGGAACTCTTCGACATTACCAAGCCCTATTTCATAGGACAGAGCCGGATCGACTATTCCGGGACCAGGGAGGAGAAGAGGGTCTTTTCAATCATGAAGGCTGAGACCCGGCCCGCCGCAGAAGCGGCCGAATTACAGGCAGCTGGTGTGAATAAGAAGGCGAAGAGCACCGAAGAAGCCGGCAGCTTTTTAAACACTGAATTGAGAAGAAGCATTCTCCATGACGAGCACACCGCCCTCGGGGCGAGCATGGTCCCCTTTGCAGGATGGGAGATGCCCGTTCGGTACGAGAGCATCATCGAGGAGCATCGGGCGGTCCGAGAGACCGCCGGCCTCTTCGATATTTCCCACATGGGTATACTCGAAATATCAGGAGAGCATGCAACAGAATTTCTCGATAACGTTTACTCCAACTATGTTCCCTGGATAGACTCCGGTGGTTCCCAGTACGGTTACCTGCTCGATATAGACGGCGATGTCATCGACGATGTCATGATATACAAACGGAGTGAAGAACAGTACTTCATTGTGATAAATGCAGTCAATAATGATGTCGACCGTGCATGGCTTGCCTCAGTCAATGCGCGGGAGGTCTGCATCGATAGAGAATCTCCTCTCAAGGAAGTCCCTGCAGAGGTTGCTCTCAGAGACCTGAAGGCGAAGGGGCTGCCTGATGACGAGGCGCTCATCGATATTGCGCTGCAGGGGCCGGCATCGCTTGAAATTCTCTGTGAGACAGCATCAGACTATCGTGAACGAAGCGGGCTGCAGCAGCTGCAGAAGACGAAATTCATTGAAACAAAACTCGCCGGTTTTGATGTGATCGTCTCTTCAACCGGTTATACAGGAGAGGAGATTGGTTACGAGATGTTTTTACACCCTGCGCATGCACCCCTTTTTTGGAGCATTCTTCTCGAGGAAGGAAAACGATTCGGTATAAAGCCGGTTGGTCTCGGTGCGCGGGATTCATTACGTACTGAGGCAGGGCTTCCTCTTTACGGGCATGAGCTTGCAGGTTCGCACAATATTTCTCCCATCGAAGCGGGGTTCGGATCCTACGTGAAGTTTCATAAGGCCTTTTTTATAGGGAGAACCGCGCTTCTGAAGAGGATGCGTGAGTCGAACATGGCGGTGGCGAGATTCAGGATGCTCTCCAAGGGTGTTCGTATAGCCAAGCCTCGTGATATCGTCATCAGCGAACGTACACAGAAGATGATCGGACACGTGACAAGTTGTGCAGTCGATGGAGAGGGGATTCAGGTTGGGATGGCCTACGTGGATGCTCAGTATGCGCGGGAGGATGTGCGGATCGGAATCATTTCCGCAAGCACAGCTGGCAGGGAGCGATCAAAATCGATCACGGAGCTCGAGCTGGGGGAAAGATTTCCCCTTCCCGTGGAGGCGATTATGCTCAGCCGTTTTCCCACTGTGCAATAGAGCTTTGAGAGATAGAGAAGACCTCTGGGTGCACTTCAAGGTGATCCAGATTGTTTCGGGAGAACAAGCAGAAGCAGGGGAGAAGACATATGGCAGTGATCAGGCCTTTCAGGGCACGTAGACCTCTCCCGGATAGGGCAAAGGATGTGGCGAGCGCTCCCTATGACGTGGTCACAACCGTGGAGGCTCGAGCTCTGGTCAGGGGCAACCCGTTGAGCTTTCTCCACGTCATCCGACCGGAGATCGATCTTCCGGAAGGGACGGATCTCTACGCTGACATGGTATATGAAAAGGCAGGGGAAAATTATACAAGGCTCAAGGAGGATGGGGTTCTTATAGAGGAGGAAGAGCCTTCGCTCTATATCTACCGGCTCAGTGAGGGAGGGCACGAACAGATTGGCCTGGCTGCGTGCTGTTCTGTGGAAGAGTATGAGCGAGGCAGGATACGCAAACACGAGCACACACGTAAGGATAAGGAGGATGACCGCCTGAGACACATGCTTACACTCTCGGCCAATGCAGGGCCCGTGCTGCTCACCTACCGGGGAACAGGGAGGATCGATGCTCTCGTGGGAGAGGTAATAAAGGGGCCTGCACTGTACGATTTCGCGGCGCCCGACGGGGTACGGCATACCATCTGGCGTATCATGAAGAGCGATGAAATCATCCAGGCCTTCCAGGAGGTGCCGCTGCTCTATATCGCCGACGGTCACCACAGAGCAGCAGGAGCGGCCCGGGTGAAGCTTCAGAAGCATCACGACGCGAGTGCAGATGAGGAGTTTCTTCATTTTTTAGCAGTGCTCTTCCCGTCTGATCAGATGAGGATACTTGCCTACAACAGGTACGTGTCGGATCTCGGGGGTGTGGGCGAAGCAGAATTTCTCACTGCTGTACAGGAGCGTTTCAAAATCACTGCCGGCGCGGATCCCGAACCGAAGGAGAAGGGAAGGTTCGGGATGTACCTCGGCGGCAAATGGTATGGCCTGCGGTCGAAGGGTGGCCGCGACGCTGATGAAGGAGGCCCCGTTTCCGTTCTGGACCTGAGCGTTTTCTCGAAAAACCTCTTCGAGCCGGTGCTTGGTATCGTGGATCAGAAGGAGGACAGACGAATCGATTTCATCGGCGGTGCCGACAGTGTGAAAAAGATAGAAGTCCGCGTCGATGCGGAGGGGGGAGTTGGTTTCACCTTCCATCCCGTGAGTGTTGACGAGCTTCTGGCCGTTGCGGACGCGGATATGATCATGCCGCCGAAATCGACCTGGTTCTCGCCCAAGCTCCGGTCGGGGCTCCTGATCCATCAGTTTTAATTTCTCTATGATGAATTGATAGATAGTGAGCTTTATGGGCAATACCGCAACTTGCGAATATTCGTATGATAGGCATTGGGCGCTCGGTAAGAGAGGTGCCGATTCGTTCTCCTTTGTACATCTACTTTCATTATAAAGGAGGGTAAAAGGATGTCTGTAAACGTACTCATTGCGGATAAGTTTCCAGAGGAGAAGATAGCCAATCTGATGGAACAGGAATGTAACGTCATATACGATCAAAGCCTGAAAGAGGATGCGCTGCTCGAGGCACTGGAGAAAGAGCAGCCCGACATCCTCATCGTCCGCTCGACGGTAGTGACCGGTGCCATGATACGGTCCAACTCTCAGCTGAGTCTCATCATCAGAGCAGGCTCGGGATACAACACGATCGATGTAAAAACCGCCTCGGAGCGGAGTGTATACGTGGCAAACTGCCCCGGTCAGAACTCAGTCGCCGTTGCGGAGCTTGCATTTGGCCTGATCCTCAGCATCGACCGGCGCATACCCGACAATGTGGCCCAGCTCAGGGAGGGGAAATGGAACAAGAAGGGGTTTTCGAAGTCACGGGGCATATATGGACGGACCCTCGGTATCATCGGCGTCGGCAGGATAGGCAAGGAGGTGATCGTGCGGGCAAAGGCCTTTGGTATGCCCGTCATCGCATGGAGCAGATCGCTGACCGAGGACAGGGCGAGAATTCTCGGTATCGGCTTCTGCAGGGACCCCGGCGAGGTGGCCTCGAATGCAGACATCGTCTCCGTACATCTGGCGTTGACGGATGAAACCAGGAACTTCATCGGGAAGAGTTTCTTAAGCAAGATGAAGCCTGGCGCATACTTCATCAACACCTCGCGGGCCGAGATTGTGGACGAGAAGGCGCTCCGGGCGGCGATCGATGAGAAAGGATTGCGCGTTGGACTGGATGTGTATCTGGGAGAGCCCGCAGCCAAGGAGGGTGCTTTCACGGACAGCATAGCAGGACATCCCTATCTCTATGGTACGCACCATATCGGGGCGTCAACCGAACAAGCGCAGAACGCCGTGGCAGATGAAACGGTGCGTATCGTCTGGGAATACCTCAATACGGGACACGCACCCAATTGTGTGAACCTTCTTGAGCGGACACCGGCCCGCTGGATGCTCTCGGTTCACCACCGGAACAGGGTCGGCATACTTGCTGGAGTTCTCGATGTGATACGTGATGCCGGCATAAACATCGAAATCATGGAAAACCTCATTTTCACCGGTGATGAGGGCGCATGCGCCCGTATACAGCTCGACGGGAAGCTTTCGAAGATTAACCTGAAGCAGATCAGTGAAAGCAGCAAGGATATCTTTTTCGTTTCACAGGTCGAGCTCGGAGGATGATGCACAAGAAACGGCTGCGTGAGTGATTCATCCAACACACGGCTGATGTTTACTATTGAGCAACAAGGAGATCGAAATGGATTTTCCGGAGGAACTGCGCTATACGGAAAAGCACGAGTGGATTAGTGATGAGGGAGGGAAGGCAACGATCGGCGTAACCGAATATGCCCAGGAGAGACTCGGTGACGTGGTTTTTGTAGAAATGCCCGAAATTGGTATGAAAATCAACAAGGGTGAGGCTTTCGGAGTGATCGAATCGGTGAAGGCAGCTTCCGATATCTTTACGCCGGTAAGCGGTGAGGTCACCGGAATAAACCGGACTCTCGAGGACCATCCCGAGTACATCAATCAATCACCCTATGGGGAAGGGTGGATCATCAAGGTCAGAATGTCGGATGCAACGGAGCTGAATGATCTCATGGGCAGTGAGAAGTATCGGAAGTTCGTAGAGCAGGAAGAGTCAAACCGGTAATCCTTCCTGTGAACCTGGAGGGCAGTTTCGATGAGTTACATACCCAACACCGACGCTGATGTCGATGCCATGCTGAAGGAAATCGGTGTACAATCAGCGGACAATCTTTTTGCACACATTCCAGATGATCTTCGATTGAGGGGAGACCTGGAGGTTCCTGGACCACTGAGTGAGATGGAATTACTGGATCGCCTGAAGGATCTCAGTCGTGCCAATGCGCATGCAGGTGAATATGTATCTTTTTTAGGGGGAGGTATTTACAATCACTTCATTCCCTCCGTGGTCAGGCACCTTG
Organism: uncultured bacterium; assembly: GCA_965603595.1. Taxonomy (GTDB): domain Bacteria; phylum Spirochaetota; class B62-G9; order B62-G9; family DRHN01; genus JAGLSF01. The sequence goes on along the minus strand of CBFDDP010000095.1, from coordinate 7,408 downwards.
CGGGTCGTTCTGAATTCTACACCTCCTACACCCCCTATCAGCCCGAGGTGAGTCAGGGCACGCTGCAGGCCATATTCGAGTACCAGACACTCATGTGCATGCTCACCCACAAGGATGTTTCCAATGCCTCGCTGTACGACGGTGCGACTGCTGCCGCAGAGGCGGTTCTCATGTCGCTGAGGACGAACAAGAGGAACAGGGTCGTAGTGTCTCGGGGTGTTCATCCGGAATACCGTGAAGTCATCAAGACCTATCTCAGAAGCGGCGACCGGGAAACAGTGGAAATCCCCTATAACGAAAAAGGTATAACCGATCTGGATGCGCTTGCAAAGATCATAGACGATTCCGTTTCCTGCGTCGTGATTCAATCACCCAATTTCTTCGGCGTCGTCGAAGACCTCGCGGCCTGTGAGCAGGTTATACACAGGGAAGAAGCTCTGTTTATCGCAGCATTTTCGGAACCTCTTTCCTTCGGGATACTGCAGCCTCCCGGTGTTTACGGTGCTGATATCGTGTGCGGAGAGGGCCAGAGCCTCGGAATGCCCCCTGGTTTTGGAGGGCCCTCTCTTGGAATACTCACCTGCAGGAAGGAGTTGCTGCGCAACATGCCGGGGCGTATAGTTGGCAAGACGGTTGACCGGGAGGGACGAACTGCCTATGTGCTCACGCTGAGTGCCCGGGAACAGCATATCAGGAGGGAGAAGGCAACTTCGAATATCTGCACCAATCAGGGGCTGTGTGCCCTGACTGCCTCGGTATATCTCGCCTCACTTGGAAAACAGGGAATAAGAAAGCTTGCGATCATGAATCATGAACGAGCCGAATATGCGAAAGACGAACTTATGAAAGTCGATGGGATCAGCTTGAGGTTCCATGGCCCAACCTTCAATGAGTTTGCGGTCAAGACGAAAAATGTAACCGCAGACATCGTGGAAAAGCTTACCGATAGAGGAATATTTCCCGGTGTGCAGCTTGGGAAGTATTACGGTGAGCTGAGTGACTGTATGCTCGTAACGGTAACGGAGATGAACCGGCAGGAAGAGATCGATGCGCTGTGTCAGGCGATTGGGGAGATGTAGGTGACACAACTTTTACCCGTGGGCAGAGGACAGCCGATGGGGAAATCCACAGGAGTCACACAACCGATGATCAACGAACCGCTCCTCTTTGACATAGGTTCCGAAGGGAGAACCGCTGTCCCCTTACCGGAACCTCAGACAACAGAGATAAAACTTCGAGAGTCCCTGCCAGCCTCAATGATTCGTGGGCCGATTGAGGGTTTTCCCGAGCTGAGCCAGCCGGATCTGGTTCGGCATTATACACGATTATCTCACATGAACTACGGGGTAGATACAGGTCTCTATCCTCTAGGCTCCTGCACGATGAAATACAACCCCAAGGTCAATGAGGATATCGCTGCACTTGCAGGTTTCGCCCTGGCCCATCCACATCAACCAGAAGGGCTCTCCCAGGGGGCACTCTCTCTCATGTACTTCCTTGAAAGATACCTAGCTGAGATCACGGGAATGGATCATGTCACACTGCAGCCGGCAGCCGGGGCGCATGGGGAGCTGACTGCAATGATGATGATACGTGCATACTTTGCAGACAGAGGCGAGAAACGTAGCAAGGTTATCATACCTGACACCGCGCATGGCACCAATCCTGCGAGTGTCAGCATGTGTGGGTTCACGACGGTACCCGTGAAATCAGGCCCCCGTGGATTTCTCGAGATCAAATCCGTTAAGGATCTCATGGACAAGGACGTTGCCGCAATCATGATCACCAATCCAAATACACTGGGCATATTCGAATGCAACGTAAGGGATATTTCTGACATCATGCATGAAAAGGGAGGACTTGTATATTTTGACGGTGCGAATCTCAATGCACTAATGGGAATCGTCCGGTTCGGCGACATTGGCTGTGATCTTGCCCATATGAATTTGCACAAGACATTTTCCACACCTCACGGCGGCGGCGGTCCTGGTTCAGGGCCGCTGGCGGTGAAGGAGCAGCTCGCACCTTATCTTCCCGTGCCCGTTGTATTAAAAGATGGGGAAACCTATAGGTTGAACTATGACCTTCCCAAGTCAATCGGAAAGGTGAGAAGTTTTTACGGCAATTTTCTCATCTGCGTTCGGGCCTATGCATATATTCTGGCAATGGGTGGAAACGGATTGAGAAGGGCTTCAGCCACGGCTGTAGTGAATGCGAATTACCTTAAATCAAAGTTAAGGAAGCACTATTATCTCGCTTATGATGCCCCGTGTCTTCACGAATGTGTATTCAGCGACAAACATCAGCGTAGGAATGATATTACAGCACTGGACATCGCCAAACGACTCATCGATTATGGGTTCCATCCACCCACGATCTATTTTCCCCTTGTTGTTGACGGGGCTCTCATGATAGAACCAACTGAAACGGAAAGCCGACAGACACTCGATCAATTCATAGAGGCGATGATCGCAATCGCGGAAGAGTCTGAGTACTCACCAGATTTTTTGCACAGTGCTCCGATGAAATCAAAGATTACCCGCGTTGATGAGGTCTCGGCGGCAAGGAATCCTGTGCTCAGGTGGAATTCGCATGACGGGATCGATTGATCCTTTGGCAGCTTCGTGAGAGTGGAGTCACTTCAGCTATTCACTGAGGAGATTCTTTTCCCTGATGTGGCGGTACCGGATGAACTCGTTCAGGCAGGTCATTGCCCGCTGCCGTGACTTTGTAATGCTTGCAATTTTCCTTCGGACAGAATATACTTATCCATCCATTAGGGCCTCCTGTGAACAATACAAAGTATATCCTCCTGCTCAATGATACTTTGAAGCAACACTTCGTTACAGCGAACAGTCAAGAGAAGAGGCGGCTGAAGGAAAAGTTCGAATTTTTAGAAAATGGACTCTGGGATGCGGGGGTTCACGTTAAAAAGCTTCAAGGTCTCTCACGGAAGGTTATCTTTGAAGCGCGGTTATCACGGGGAGAGAGAATCCTCCTTACGCTAGGAAAACACGGGCAGCACAGCGCTCTTTACGTATGGGGAATTGTCAAACATGACGATATCACCAAAGCCGCCAGCGCTATTGTACCCAGCAACGTTCCCTTTTTAAACTTTGAGCCTGCAGGCGTGGAGGAATACCATGAGCTCAGCTTCGATGACCTCTCCGACGATTATTACAGTCAGGAGGATATCGAGCAGGTCTCTCCGGAGGACTACGGCCCTCAGAAATGGCTCGTTCTCAACCATGATGAGTGGGAAAGGGTTTTAAGAAACGTAAAACCGGATAATTTTGAAATTTTCCTCTTCCTCACCTCGGAGCAGAAGAAGGTGCTCGCCACTGCTCCTCCTGTACTGCTCTCCGGTACAGCCGGAAGCGGGAAAACGACCATCTCCGTGTACTACCTCCTGCGAAGAGACTTTCGTGATAAAAAGCGGCTCTTCATCACCTATAGCCCCTATTTAAAACAGTTTTCCGAACGAATCTACAGCGGCCTGATACAGGGAACCGAGTACGAAGAGAGCAGACAGCCTGATTTTTATGTGTTCAGGGATCTCTTGTATGATATTCTCAGGGCGCATGGGAGTCGGATCGACGCGGAGAAGGAAGTCGGTCTCAAGGAGTTTGATGAAATTTACCGCTGCCACGGGCTGTACAAAAAGTATGATACAGAGCTTGTGTGGGAGGAGATTCGATCGATCATTAAGGGGGCAAAACCACCCATCAGTGTGATGCGCTTTAAGAGGCTCCTCTCATCCATCCAAGAAGAGGGCCTCGCAAAGAGAAATATATTTGAGCTTCAGGACTATCTGTTGGGGCTGAAAAACTTTGAACTGGTTGAAAAAATCGAGCGCTTTATCGAAAAGAAAACCGCCTATGCGAATTACGATGCGTTTATTCTCAATCTTGAACAGAGCGAGAGCGCACTTAGTGGTGAAACTCAGAGTATTTTGCAGGAAATATTGAAAATCATTGAAAGGAAGATGCAGAGTTTTACCGCCCCGCTTTTGACCCTCAGGGAGTATATCCTCCTCGGGAAAAAGCGTGCCCCGCATTTTCTCTATGATCGAGAGGAGATCTACAAGATAGCCGAATACTATCAGAATATCCTTGATAAGAGGGGATTGTGGGATGAAATAGACCTGAGCAAGAGGGCGCTGCAGCTCATCGGTTCCTCTTCAGACTATACCTATGATCTTGTTGTGTGTGATGAGGTGCAGGATTTTGCAGATGTGCAGCTCTCCCTCATTTTCAGGTTTGCACGCTCCCACCGTTTTATTTTCCTTGCAGGTGACATGAAGCAGGTAATCAATCCAAGCGGCTTTCGATGGGAGGAGGTGCGAAACAAGTTCTATGAGAGGGGCGTTCAGGTTCCGGAAGTGGTTAATCTCAATCTGAACTTCCGGTGCGTGGGAAACATTGTTCGGCTGGCCAACAGGCTTCTTGATCTCAAGCGGGAGCTCGTGGGCCTCTCGGGCGATGAGACCCGGGAGGAGTGGAAATTTAATGGAAAACCGCCCTTTCTTATCCACGGGATTCCAGAGAGTGAGATGAAAGGGCAGATCATAATCACCGGTGCAGGGCAGATTGTCCTGGCCCGTTCAAAGGCCGAACAGTCAAAGCTGAAGAAAGCCCTGGGAACCGAGCTGGTTTTCACCGTTCATGAGGCAAAGGGTCTCGAGTTCGATACTGTTATGCTCTGGAAATTCTGTCAAGACAAAAAATCAAAGGAGATCTGGAGAAAGATCAAATATAACCACCACTTCGATGAGCGACAGTATCCCCATATCAAGCATGAGCTCAACCTCCTCTACGTGGCGGTGACACGGGCAAGGAATACTCTCATTATCTATGATGGCAGCGCCCCTGCCGATATATGGGAGACCACACAGCTTCAGGATTTGGTGTACCGAACCAGCGAGAGTGATGCCCTCACAGGGGCCTGGCAGCACATCTCATCCCCTTCGGAATGGGAAGAGCAGGGGGATTACTTTTTTGAACGGGAGTTCTATTCGGCTGCAGTGGAGTGCTACAAGAACGCGGGAAACATCTCCAAGAAGGAGGTTGCGGAAGCCTTCAGTTTAGCCGGCAGGAAGAGGCCCAGGGAAGCGGCCGCACTGTTTGAGCACCACGGCTATGTTCATGAAGCTGCCGAAAACTATGAGCTCAGCGGCGACTTCCGAAAGGCGGCAGCGCTTTGGGAAGCAGCACGCGATGGGGAGCGGGCCAGGTTGTGCACCATCAGGCTCTACGAGGAGAAGGGCGACTACAACAGGGCAGCCGATGAGTGGATAGCGTTGAACCGTGATGAAAATGCGGTTCAAAACTGGAAGAGGGCGGATAATTTCCAGAAACTCGCCGATTATCACTGCGAAAAAAGGCAGTACAGGGAAGCTGCAGACTATTTTGAGAAGGCGGGCGATCTCATAGCAGCGGCCGGCTGCTATAAAAAAGTAAAGGAATTTGACAAAGCCGCGAACCTGTATTTCAAGGCAGGAGATTATGAACACGCCGCATCCCTGTATAAAAAGATGGGGAATGACGATCGGCTTCTGCAGTGCTACATGCAGAGTGGGGACCACTATCTGGCTGCGCTTTTACAGGAAAAGAAGAAGGATATTCAGGGCGCTGTTGAGAGTTTTGGTAAGTTTATTCACGCCTCGGGAGAGAACAAAAAGAGGCTTCTGGAGGAGGCAAAACGCTTTTCCTCGGGGCGCGGTTTACTCAAATCTGCCATTCGCTACTCTGCACTCTCGATGTATGAAAAATCAGCCTTTCTCTTTATGAAGAAGAAGTACTATGTCCGCGCGTGTGAGGAGTTTGATATACTCGGCGATTATCAGAGAAAAGCGGAGTGTTATGAAAAACAGAAGAAGTACTATGAAGCCGCTCTTGAGCTGGAGAAGGCTGAGATGGATAATAAATGGCAAAGGGTTGAGGAAGTACTTGAGAGCTACATGTACTCAAACGGCCTGTACGATGACAGATGTGCCGAGCGGTTGTATAGAGAAGCGGGACGTTTCCGTCAGCAAGGCTCATACGACCGTGCCCTCGTGCGGTATAAAGCGATTGAGTATCCTTCCGGTATCTATGATGTGTACCTTGCGACGGACAGGGATGGCGAAGCCCTGGAATACTTTCTGAAAAACGAGATGAGCGATTTTGCGAAGGAGTATATTGCGGACAAGAGCTCTCTACATCTTTCATCCATGTCATTTCGCCATCTGCTGCAGGAGATATTCTATGAATACGAGTGGAGGTATGACGAGTATCCGGATGTTGTGGATGTTCTCTCACAGCTTTTTCTGATGCATCTACGGGAAGGGGCGGATGCTACCATTCGCTCTTTGGCCGATGATTTTATCTCGTCACTTAAAAAGGGTATCTTCTACTTCGATGAAAATGTGTCCGACTCTCTGCTCGATCTCATACTAACAGTACATAACTATAACGCGATCTTTCAGGTAATCAGCTCATATAGATATCGCCCAGACGACCTCCCCAAAAAAATTGCATCGTTTCTAAAGAAAATAGAAGAAGCCTCTTCTGGCGCACAGGATAAAAACCTCTTTGCCTGCTCTCTCTTTCTCAAGGATAACGAGGAGTTTGAACGCATCATTTCTGAGCTCACACTTACAGGAAAAAACTATGAACTTTTTGCAGCCAGCAAATTGCAATACAGGCATGCAGTTGAGTATCTGGTTGCTCAAGAGCAGTTTAAAGAGGCGGAGATAATCTGTCGTATACAGAGGGATGACTGTCTGGCCGGGAATATTTGCGAAGAGACAGGGGATTACCGATCTGCGGGAAGATACTACAGGGACGGGGGAGCATACGAAGATGCGCTCAGGTGCTTCCGCATGATCAACGATGAGAGGGCTATAGCTCGAGTGTATGAGAGGAGGAAACAGTACACAGAGGCCATCGAGATTTGGAAAAAGATCGATGTAAAACGGGAGATAGCACGTATTGAAAAGAAGATCGCAAAGGAGAAAGCGAAAAAAGACCAGTTTCAACTTTTTGAATAAAAGGATCATAGCGAATTCTCTATTTATACGAAATATGTGTTACACTATATTTGTGTTATGAAGAACGTAACCATTACTCTTGAGGAAGAAGTTGCCCGATGGGCTAGAATTCGCGCAGCGGAACGCGATATGAGCCTTTCCCGTCTCGTTGCCGAATTATTGAAAGAGAAGATGAGTGAGGAGGAGACCTATCAGGCTGCGATGCAGCATTACCTGTAACAACCTCCTCGAATTTTAAAAACCCTCGGTGATACGTATCCTCGCCGCTAGGAACTCTATGGCCGATAGGACCTTCGTTGATACAAATGATTTTGTCTACTAGTAGGATTATTGACATGACGAGAATTAAAATCTTTTCTCAAGATTGTAAGAATGTCC
>CBFDDP010000094.1:0-12593 GCA_965603595.1 uncultured bacterium | reverse complement strand
TGGATAGAGAAGAGATACTCTCAGCATTGATTTTTAATCGGGTGACCAACTATACACCTGTGCAGAAATTTGCCCTGTTTACACAGTTCGGGGGAATAGGGAGTATCTTTTCACGGAGGAAAGAGGCTGAGTCTGTCTATCATAAGCCCTTTAAGATTGACGGTGAGCGGCTTCGTATTGAAGTTGCGCGGGAAAGGGCCGAGTGGGAGCTGACCTTCTGCTCTAAAGGGGGAATCCAGATACTGGAGCTCGGTACTCAGATGTATCCTGAATACCTGGCAGCCATAGATGATCCCCCTCTTCTTCTCTTCGCTCTCGGCAGGATGGACCTCCTCAGAGAGCAGCAGCTGTTTGGTATTGTGGGCGCGCGTAAAGCCTCAAACAGCAGCATCAACAGGGCTTTTAGTATTGCACGTGATCTGTCGCGCAGCGGCCTCATCATTGTGAGCGGTCTCGCTTCGGGCATCGATTATTACGCCCACAAGGGGGCACTTGACAGCGGAGGAACGACAATCGCGGTACTGGGGAATGGTATTGATGTGGTCTATCCCAGAGCAAACCGTGACATGTACGAAGCTATCAAGAAGGGGGGTCTCCTCCTCTCGGAATTCCCGATTGGCACAGAGCCTCTCAAGTACAACTTTCCGAAGCGAAACAGAATTATAAGCGGCCTGTCAAATGGAATCCTGGTGGTTGAAGCGTCTGCAAAATCGGGCGCCCTCATCACCGCAGGCTATGCACTCGATCAGGGAAGGGAGGTTATGGCGCTTCCGGGTAAGGCTGGTTCTGATTCATTTTCGGGCAACAACCGTATCATCAAGGAGGGTGCCCATCTTGTTGAAGATGCGGAAGATATCTGTGCACTCTTCGGGATTGAGTGTGCAAGCGGCGGTGATAACAATTCGCTCCCCTTTTCAGCACTGGAATGTAATATTTTAACTGTAATCGGGGATGACCTGGTGAGTATTGAGGATATCGAGAGAAATCTGGAGACGCCAGTTTCGAAAATCGCCTCAGCGCTTACTCATCTGGAGCTCAAGGGAGCGGTTATCCAGTATCCGGGAAAAAATTTTATAAGAGCGTAATGCCATGGGGATGAGCAAATCACTGGTTATTGTCGAGTCACCGACAAAGGCGAAGACCATAAACAAGTATCTGGGTAAGGAGTATTCCGTCAAGTCATCGATGGGGCATCTGATTGATCTTCCCAAGTCCAGGCTTGCCGTTGACGTGGGCAACGATTTCAAGCCGGACTATATTACGATCAGAGGCAGGGGGAAGATCCTCAGCGAGCTGAAAAAGGAAGCACAGAAGAGTGACCAGATCTATCTTGCCGCGGACTCCGATAGGGAGGGTGAGGCTATTTCCTATCACATCAAGAATGCGCTTGAAAAGGCAAATCCAAAGGCGGAGATAAAGAGAATCGTCTTCAATGAAATTACAGACAAGGCAATCCGGGAATCCATCGGATACTCGAGAAGTATCGATATGTCTCTCGTGAATGCGCAGAAGGCGCGAAGGATACTCGACCGTATTGTCGGCTACAGCCTCTCCCCTCTGCTGTGGGAGAAGATCAAGAAGGGCCTGTCGGCGGGACGGGTACAGTCTGTCGCCCTGCGAGTCATATGTGAGCGTGAGGAGGAGATAGAAAACTTTACACCCGAGGAGTTCTGGACCATTGAGGCGGAATTCATAAAGGGCAAGAAATCCTTTCGGGCAAAGCTTGTGCTCATGGACGGGCATAAGGTAAGCATCGGCTCTGAAAAGGAGGCCGATGCCATACTCGGCAGGGTCAGAAACGAGAAGTTCATCGTTCAGCGCATTGATGAGAGCGAGCGGAGGCGACGGGCACCTGCTCCTTTTACGACGAGTAAGATGCAGCAGGCAGCAGGCTCGAGGCTGGGGTTTCCAGCGAGAAAAACCATGATGGTGGCACAGCAGCTCTACGAGGGCATTGATATTGAGGGCGGGCCTGTGGGCCTCATTACCTATATGCGAACGGATTCGATGAGGGTGGCAGCCCAGGCACAGGAAGAGGCGGCGCGGTATATTAGGGAGATCTTCTCCGAGCAGTATCTCCCGTCAAAGCCAAATATTTTCCGCAACAAGGGCTATGCGCAGGATGCACATGAGGCCATTCGGCCTACGTCTGTACACAGGACCCCCGCACAGATGAAGGAGTTTCTCACGAGGGATCAGCTGCGTCTCTACACGCTCATTTGGGAACAGTTCGTCGCTTCTCAGATGGCTGCTGCGGTCTTTAAGCAGGTAAAGGTCGATATAGCGGCGGATGGGGGGATCTTCCGAACCAATGGACAGAAAGTTCTCTTTGACGGATTTCTGAAGGTCTACAGAGGAAACGGTGCGGACAAGGAGAAAGTGCTTCCACCCTTGAAGGAGGGCGAACAGCTCGAACCCCTGAGCGTCGACAAGGAGGTGCACTACACTGAGCCCCCGCCGCGATTTACCGACGCGACACTGGTCAGGTTTCTCGAAGAGTCAGGCATCGGAAGACCCTCCACCTATGCGCCCATTATTACCACGCTTATTGCTCGATACTACATAGTGCGGGAGAAACGGCAGTTCAAACCCACCTTTCTCGGAAGCCTGACCAACGATCTCATGGTGAAGAGTTTCCCCGATCTGCTGAACATTCAGTTCACTTCAAACATGGAGGCCCGCCTTGATGAAGTGGCTGACGGGAAATTGGACTGGGTACAGCTTCTCAAGGATTTCTATCATCCCTTTATCGAATCGGTGGAGGAAGCTCAACAAAAGCTGGAAAGCTACAAGGGTATCACCGATGAAGAGACCGACCTCATCTGTGAGAAGTGCGGCAGGCCGATGATCAAGAAGCTCGGCAAGTACGGCTATTTCCTGGCCTGTTCCGGTTTCCCGGAGTGTAGAAACACCATGCCCCTCCCCTACGGCAAATGCCCGCGAGAGGGGTGTGATGGCTTCGTTGTTGAACGGAAAACCAAGAGAAAGCGAAGCTTTTACGGGTGCAGCAAATATCCTGACTGTGATTTCATGACCTGGAACAAGCCCTCACCTGACCCCTGTTCTCAATGCGGAAGTATCATGGTCGAGAAGAGTATCGAGGGTGTGAAAAAACTCATCTGCCAGCGTGAGAGCTGCGGTCACCGCATTGTAATGGCAGACGAGAAAAAGGAGAAGGTGCTCGTTAATACATGAGCGTACGATTCTATATGGACAGTGTAAGGGCGAGAGGGGATTTGAACAGGGAAAGCTTCCATCATGAGATTGAGGGGTTCCGTAAATTCCTCAAAGTCCTGAACCGCGCGGATAAGACAGTGCAGTGGTACATCCACGATGTACTGCTCTTTCTCAGGCACGTTGAAAATCACTATGATCTCAAGGGCCTGAGCAGCATAGGCAAGCATGAGCTGCGGGACTTCCTCGCCATGGAGCTTGCAAGGGGGATTTCGAGAAAATCTCTCATGAGAAGGGTTTCGGGCATCAAGATGTTCTTCCGCTACCTCATCGAGGAGGGCCTGGTGCAGGACACCAGTATATTAACAGTGGACACTCCCAGGGCCGACAAGAGGCTCCCTAAGACCCTCTCCCAGGACCAGATCAAGAGTCTCCTCAGGGGAATTGAAGGAGAGCGCCCAATCGATAAGCGTAATCTGGCAATACTCTCATTTCTCTATGGAACTGGTGCACGGGTCAGTGAGCTCGTTGCGCTCAATATTGAAGATGTGGATTTCAAAACCGGGCTCGTTCGTCTGAGGGGCAAGGGCGGCAGGGAACGCATTATCCCTGCAGGTATGGTTGTCATGGAGAGATTGAAACAGTGGCTCGATTCGCGGCACGACATGGGGGGAGCTGTGTTTACGTCCATGAACGGACGGAGATTAAGTGACCGGCATATTCGGAACATCCTCCGTGCAGCACTTCAAAGGGCAGCGGTACAACTTCCGATTTCTCCGCACGGAATGCGTCACTCCTTCGCCACGCACATGCTGGAGAACGGTGCTGATATCAGGACCGTGCAGGAATTGCTGGGGCACATGAGTCTGTCAACGACACAGGTGTATACCCATGTTGCGACTGACAAACTTGTCAGAAGTTACCAAAAGTTTCATCCTCATGCATAGGAGGACAAGGTGAAGGGAACAACAGTACTGGCAATTCTCGGCAAGGACAGTATCGCCATGGGCGGCGACGGACAGGTCACCATGGGACAGACTGTCATGAAGGGAAATGCGGTCAAGGTGAGAAGGATGTATGAGGGGAAGGTGCTTGCCGGATTTGCGGGTGCAACGGCCGATTCCTTTGCGCTGTTGGAGAAGTTCGAGGGCAAGCTGAGTGAGTTCAGCGGAGACCTCGCCCGCGCAGCTGTCGAACTCGCGAAGGAGTGGCGTACCGACCGCATACTCCGCAGGCTGGAGGCGCTGCTCATCGTGGCCGACAGGCAGAGCATGTTCCTCATATCGGGGACTGGCGATGTGATACGTCCGGAGGACGACGGAGTGCTCGCAATCGGGTCGGGTGGGCCCTATGCCACTGCAGCGGCAAAGGCCTTCATGAAATCCGGGACAAAGATGACACCCAAGGAGATCGTGGAGGAATCCCTCAAGATTGCCGCGTCTATCTGCATTTATACCAATGAAAATATCAACGTTGAGGAGATCCGTTGAGGAGACATCATGAAGAAGGCTGAATATGAATTGACGCCTGCTGAGATCGTATCGGAACTGGATACGTATATCATAGGACAGGACAAGGCCAAGAGGGCCGTTGCCATAGCACTGAGAAACCGGTACCGCAGAAAAAACCTTCCCGAAGAGCTTCGCGATGAGGTGGCACCGAAAAACATTATCATGATCGGACCGACGGGTGTCGGTAAGACAGAAATTGCACGGAGGCTCTCCAATATCAGCGGGGCCCCCTTTATCAAGGTGGAGGCGACAAAGTACACCGAGGTGGGATATGTTGGACGGGACGTTGAGAGCATGATCAGGGACCTCACCAATGTTGCGGTGCATGACATCAAGAAAGAGATGAGCGAGGAAGTTGAGGTGCTGGCCAAAGAACGTGCTGAAGAAGACCTGCTTGATCTGTTGCTGCCACCGCTGACCTTTGCACGGCGAAGCCCGGGGTCCGCAACAGTTGAAACTCCAGCTGCCGCTGACACTGGTGTGAGCAGCGAGGAACGTCGCAAGCACACCCGCGAACGGTTCAGGGGAATGCTCAGGAAGGGCGAGCTCGAGGAGAAGCTTGTGGAGGTAGAGGTAAAACAGCCAAAAACACAGGTGCTCGGCATGTTTGCCGGTATGGGGCTCGAGGAGATGGATTCAAACCTCTCGAACATGTTCAGCAACATCTTTCCGGAAAAGAAGAAGAGGAAGAAGGTGACGGTCAAGGAAGCACGCACCATACTCGAGGAGCAGGAGCGTGACAAGCTCATCGATATGGACAAGGTCGTGAAGGACGCCACAGAACGGGTCGAGCAGATGGGCATTGTGTTCTTTGACGAGATCGATAAAATTGCACAGAAAGGATCGACGCATGGCCCCGATGTTTCCCGGGAGGGGGTGCAGCGTGACATCCTTCCTATCGTGGAAGGGTCTACGGTGATGACAAAGTATGGGGCTGTGCGCACGCATCACATTCTGTTCATCGCTGCCGGTGCGTTTCACATGAGCAAACCATCAGACCTTATTCCCGAGCTGCAGGGCCGGTTTCCCATCAGGGTCGAGCTCAAGAGCCTCACCACGGAAGACCTGGAAAAGATTCTCATGCAGCCGAAAAACGCACTTCTCAAGCAATACTCAGCGCTACTCGAAACTGAAGGGGTCGAGCTCGATTTCACCTCGGATGCCATTAAGGAGATCGCTAGCATTGCAACGTTTGTGAATTCCCAGACCGAAAATATCGGGGCGCGCCGTCTGTACACGATCATGGAACTTATTATTGAAGACGTGTCTTTTTCCGCTCCCGATCTAAAGGGGCAGAAGATACCTATAACTGTAGAGTACGTGAAGGATAGGCTGAAGGAGGTGCTCGAGGACAAGGACCTCTCGAAATACATCCTCTAGCACAGTTGATAATTGTGCTCTTTGATAAGAGTTAGTGTGGTGTTAAGGAAAATCAGTATATACCGAAAATTTTACTAACACCATGTAAAGGGGTAGGGCGGATATGTTTCTCGATTCGGGATTCATGAGAACACAGGATATACTGCATCGTGCGATGTCCGTTGCAACCGTACGGCAGGAGGTGATCGCGGACAACATCGCCAACGCTGACACGCCTCATTTTAAACGGAGTGAGGTGGCCTTTGAGAGTGAATTGCAGCGAGCACTTCACTCACAAGACCCGAATCCTTTCCCGGCAGCGCTGACACACGGCAGGCATATACCCTTTTACCGGCCGAAGGAGTATCAGGAAGTCAAGCCGATCGTGTATCTTGATTATGTGACGACTTACCGTAATGACGGTAACAATGTGGATATAGATCGGGAGATGGTCGACGCGCGGCGCAATGCGTTGATGTACACGGCCATGGCCCGCAGGGTAAGCGATAATTATCAGCTCTTGTCGATGGTCCTGCGATAGGCACGGAACAGGGAGGCGCCTGGATGGGAATTTTTTCATCAATGAATATCTCCTCGACGGGGCTCACCGCCCAGCGGTTGAGGATGGACGTGATCTCCAACAATATCGCAAATGCCAACACCACACGAACGACCGACGGCGGGGCATTCCAAAGACGAAGGGTCGTGCTCAGGCCGCGTAACGATTCGCTTGAGTTCAGATCCAGATTTCTCCCGCAGGCACTCTGGCGCGGTATGGGTGAAGGTGTTCGGGCCATCAAGATAGAGGAGGACCGCTCCCCACTGAGGCTTGTATACGATCCTACCCATCCCGATGCCCTGAAATCGGGACCGAAGAAGGGGTATGTTGAGTTTCCCAACGTCAATATAGTGACTGAGATGGTTGATATGATCTCTGCTTCACGGGCCTATGAGGCCAATGTGTCTGTGGTGCAGAATGCAAGTCAGATGTTCATGCGTGGGCTCGAGATCGGCAGGGCCTAGAAGGACAATGAACCAGTGGAGTAACTGCAGCCACCGGTGACCATTATACCGGTTCATGGGGGGTTTCATGATTATATCGAATGAGGGTTTTAACACGGCCTGGCCAATGGGACCCAGGGAGGTACATGGCGACATGGTCAGCCTGAATGTGACCCACAGATCTCATTTCGGTGCACCGAAGGAGAAGGTGTCCGATGATGAGTTCGTGACCGAATTCAGCAATGCACTAAAGGGAGCCTTTCAGCGGGTAAACAGCATGCAGAAGACATCGGATGAGCTGACCAAACAGATGGCTGTGAGTCCCGAATCCGTGGACATTCACGACGTTACCATTGCTGCGGAGAAGGCCCGGCTCTCGCTGATGCTCACGAAATCCGTCGTTGACCGGATCACCCAGGCCTACAGGGAGCTCATCAACATGCGATGATTGAACAGAGCCGGTGCTTCATGAGGCGCCGGCAGGGTTTTAATGGCTTTAAGGGACCTATGGGAGGGGAAAATGGAGAACTTCTTTAAAAAATTCCTGGATACCTTCAGGAATATATTCGGAAAGCTCAATCAGACACAGAAACTGATCCTCTTCGGGGTCGTCGCACTCGTCATATTCGGTTTTATATTCCTCATCACCTTTTCCTCTAAGCAAACCGAAGCGAATCTCTTTAACACCCCTCTCGAGCAGAACGACTTCATGCGCATTACGGAGAAGCTGACGCAGTGGAGCTCACAGTTCAAGACGCGGGAAGGGCAGTACATCATTGTTGAGGATGAGACGACAGCCGCCTATCTGAGGATGAAGCTTGGGCAGGCGGGGATTCTGCCGAGCGGCATCACGGGCTGGGAACTCTTTGATACAGTAGCATGGACAACCACCGATTTTGAGCGGGACATCAACAAGCGCCGTGCCATCATAGGCGAGATCACACGCCATATAAAGCTGCTCGACGATGTGGAGGACGTGAGCATACAGGTAACCATGCCGGAGGCGCAGCTCTACATAGATGAGGAAGAACCCTACACCGCATCCGTCATCATTACGCCAGCGCCCTATTCTGACATACTGACCAACAAGAAGAAGATACAGGGGATTATCGACCTCATAGCCTTCGGTGTTGACCGCCTGAAACCGGAGAACGTGGTGGTCATGGACAACCGCGGCAATGTGCTCTCCGATTTCAGTGCAGATGACGAGGTGACCTACCTGACACGGGCCAAGGAGGAGTGGAAGATCAAGGAGCGGCTCAGACTGCAGATGCAGAGCGAGGTGTCCGATAAACTCAAGGCAGTTTTAGGTGACGACAAGGTTGATGTGTCGGTAGAGGTCGAGCTCGATTTTGATCAGAAGATGGTTGAAAAGACCGAGTATCTTCCCATTGTACTAATTCCGGACAACCCTGAGACCCCCTACGACGAAAGCGCAGTTGAAGGTGCGATCGTTCCGAACGTGGTACGGAGCGAGAAGGATATGGAGGAGCACTTCGAGGGTGTCGGCTTTGTGCCCGAGGGGCCTCCCGGTGTGGAGCCCAACATCCCGCCCGGTTACAAGGAGGCCATGGAGGAGGGGACGAAGTATGACAAGGCAGAGAAGGTGATCAACTATGAGATCAGCCAGCAGGTCTCGCAGATAGAGTCTGCCCCCTACCGTATTATCCGCATTTCAGCTGCTGTCTGGGTGGACGGAATCTGGAAGAAACTCTACGACGAGAACGGCAACCCGCTACTCACCGACGAGGGTGGCATACAGCGTGAGTATATTTCCCGTACAACCGAGGATATGCGCAAGTATGAAGAGATCGTGAAGGGAGCGATCGGGTACAACGCCGTTCGCAAGGACAAGGTGGTTGTCCAGAACATACAGTTTGACCGAACCGAGGAGTTCGAGCTTGAAGACGCGTATCTGAAGCGCAGAGAACAGATGCGAAAGACCTTGCTCTCAGCGCTTATAGCACTCTTTGCCATATTTATCGTCACGCTTGCATATCGAGCAATCGCAAGGGAAATGGCGAGGCGCAAGCGGCTTCGTGAAGAGGAGCTTGCACGGCAGCAGCAGCTCATGCGTGAGGCCGCATTGAAGTCCGCTGAGGCGGAGGGCGTTGAGGTGGAGCTCTCGGCCGAGGAGCGGGCTCGGCTCGAGATGCAGGAGAATGTTATGAACATCGCACGGGAGCATCCCGAGGAAGTGGCGAAGCTTATACGTACCTGGCTCGCTGAAGAGTAAGGAGGAGAATCTATGGCTAAGGCTGAAACAAAAACCACCGGAACCCACGCCAAAAGCGGGAGAAAGGCCCTTACCGGCAGGCAGAAGGCTTCCATATTCCTCGTGACATTGGGCTCCGAGATCTCAGCGGAGATATTCAAGCATCTTCGAGAGGACGAGATCGAGCAGCTCACTTTTGAGATCGCCCGGCTTGAAACGGTGGACCCGAGTGAACGGGATAAGGTCCTCATGGAGTTTCAGGAACTCATGATGGCACAGGACTTCATCTCCACGGGTGGCATCGATTATGCCCGGGACTTGCTCGAACGGGCCCTCGGTTCTCAGAAGGCCATTGATATCATAAACCGCCTCACCTCCTCGCTGCAGGTACGTCCCTTTGACTTCATAAGACGAACCGATCCTTCCCATCTGCTGAACTTCATACAGGGCGAGCATCCGCAGACTATTGCGCTGATACTCGCCTATCTGGAACCGAACAAATCGTCAATCATCCTCGGCTCATTGCCGGATGATATACAGGCGGACGTGGCAAAACGGATCGCCACCATGGACCGCACCTCCCCGGATGTGCTCCGTGAAGTCGAGCGCGTTCTCGAGAAAAAGCTCTCCACCCTCGCAAGCGAGGACTACACCGCTGCAGGAGGTATAGGTACCATTGTGGATATTCTGAACCTGGTTGATCGGAGCACTGAGAAGACCATCATCGAATCTCTCGAAGAAGAGGACCCAGAGCTTGCGGAGGAGATCAAAAAACGGATGTTTATATTCGATGATATCGTACTCCTCGATGACCGTGCTATTCAGAAGGTGCTGAGGGAGGTTGACACGGCAGACCTGGCCAAGGCCCTCAAGGGAGTGGACTCTGAAGTACAGGACAAGATTTATCGCAACATGAGCAAGCGCGCGTCCAGTCTTCTCAAGGAGGACATGGAGTTCATGGGGCCTGTCCGGCTCAAGGATGTTGAGGAGGCACAGCAGAAAATTGTCAGTATTATCAGGAAGCTCGAAGAGGCCGGTGAGATCGTCGTCGCACGCGCAGGTGAGGATGAGCTCGTCGTCTAGTACCTTCACTTGGAGGTAACTCGTGGCAAGAAAGATATTCAAGCCGCAGGAAGTAACGGAACTCAAATCCAAGGTGCTCATCACACCTCCACAGGTCAGGTCGAAACCGAGGGAACTCGAACCTGAACAGGAAGTCGAAGAGATCGAGGAGGCCGAAGCGGTTGAAATCGGCGAAGAGGCCGAACCCACGCCTGCTATTGAGGAGGAGCGTGGACGCATTCTGGGCGAGACGCAGCGAATTAAAGAGGACGCGGAGGCAGAGGTTGAGCGAATAAAGAGTGAAGCGGAAGAAACAGCCTTCAAGCTCATGCAGAAGAGTACTGTAGATGTGCGCAAGGCCAAGGAGGAGGCAGAGGTCGAAGCCGAGCAGATACTCGACGATGCGCGGGCCGAGGTCGACCGGATAACAGAGGAGGCCAAACGACAGGCTGAGGAGATACTCGCCGAGGCAAAGAGAAACGCCTACAGTGAGGGGAGAGAGGAGGGCTTTAAGGAGGGCCAGGAGGAGGTCACCCGGCTTGTGGAGAGATTACACGCCATGCTGAATGCTGCCAGCGATAAGCGGCAGGAATTACTCAATAATACTGAAAAACAGATTGTCGACCTCGTGCTCCTCATTTCTCGCAAGGTGGTCAAGGTGATCTCGGAGTCAGAGAAGAAGGTGGTCATTGAGAATGTGAAACAGGCCCTCGAGAAGGTTAAGGGCGAGACGGAGATAACCATCAAGGTCAACACACAGGACCTGAATCTGACAACCAGGCACAATAAGCAGTTCATTGGGGCAGTCGAAAGCCTGAAACAGGTGACCATT
This sequence comes from uncultured bacterium, assembly GCA_965603595.1. GTDB lineage: Bacteria > Spirochaetota > B62-G9 > B62-G9 > DRHN01 > JAGLSF01. The sequence continues at coordinate 1,438 of CBFDDP010000094.1, read as the reverse complement.
GAGGAGGACAACAGGGTTGATCCCGGAGGGTGCATTATCGAAACCTCCTTTGGAGACATCGACGCGCGCATACAGACGCAGCTGGATATCATAGAGGAGAGGATCAGGGAGCTTATTCCCATACAAGGATAGTCCAATGCCAGTTGACATACTGGAGAAATACAGAACGGCACTCGAAGAACTGGACACCATATCCTATGAGGGTGTCGTTTCTAAGTCCATCGGACTCCTAGTTGAGAGCAAGGGGCCTCTTGCCGGTGTGGGCGAATTGTGCAAGATCCGGCTGCCCGATGGAGGGAAAGAGATTCCCGCGGAGGTCGTGGGGTTCAAGAACGGTACGGCGCTCCTGTTTCCCTATGAGCATGACAGCGGCATCAAGTCTGGCCTGACAGTCGTTGCGACCGGGAAACCTCTCTCTGTCCAGGTGGGACAGGAGCTGCTCGGCAGGGTCGTAGGGCCCGTTGGGAAACCCCTCGACGGAAAGGGACCGGTCGCCTATGACAGGGAGTATCCCATATTCAACAGCCCGCCCCATGTATTGCGGCGGCAGCGTATCACTGAGGTACTCGCCACCGGTATCAAGTCCATTGATGGCCCTCTCACCATTGGAAGAGGGCAGCGCATCGGTATTTTCTCCGGGAGCGGCATCGGTAAGAGTACACTGCTCGGTATGGTTGCAAAGCATACAGCCGCTGATGTAAACGTCATTGCCCTCATCGGTGAACGCGGCAGGGAAGTACGCGAGTTCATCGAACGGGACCTCGGGCCCGACGGGCTGAAGCGATCGGTGGTGGTTGTTGCATCATCCGATCAGGCACCCATTCTTCGTATCAGAGGTGCCTATCTGGCAATGGCAGTTGCTGAGTATTTCAGGGACCAGGGCAAAGACGTGTTGTTTATGATGGATTCGGTTACCCGGTTTGCACATGCCCAGAGAGAGATCGGGCTCGCGGTTGGCGAACCGCCCGCGACAAAGGGGTACACGCCCAGTGTGTTTGCCATTCTGCCGAAGCTGCTCGAACGGAGCGGTATGTCAGAGCAAGGCTCAATTACCGGCATCTTTGCGGTACTGGTGGAGGCAGACGATGTCAACGAACCCATTTCTGACGCTGTACGGGGTGTGCTCGACGGCCATATCGTACTTTCGAGAAAGCTGGCACAGAGAAACCAGTATCCCGCAGTCGATGTACTGGCGAGTATATCGAGGCTGACACCCTACATTACCACCGAGGAGCATCGCCAGGCGATCGAACGGATGAAGCAGGTTCTGTCCTATTACTACGATGCAGAGGACCTCATTCAGATCGGTGCATATGTCAGGGGATCCGATCCGAAGGTTGACTGGGCGATTGAGAAGATAGATCAGGTAAACCAGTTTCTGATGCAGGGAATCGAGGAGGGGTTTCCCTTCGAGGACATCACTACATCACTCTGCGGG
>CBFDDP010000093.1:0-12612 GCA_965603595.1 uncultured bacterium | reverse complement strand
AATCCTTATTTCAAGTGAACGACCTTGCCGGTTTCGTAGGATTCGACACCGGCAAAGCAGATCTTCAGGCTGTTCACCGCGTCATCGATGTGATCGTTCAGATCAATGTCCTCCACGATGGTACGGTACAGGTATTCCTGTTCCCGCTTGCACAGTTCATTGTGGTCCGGCTCCTCCTCGATCTTGATGATCTGGTCCTCTTTCGCAGGATTGCCCTGTGCGTCGGTTTCACTGGAATGCAGTAAAATGGTGTCAACGATCGTGTGTCCCGAGACGTCCGATGGATCAACCTTGCTCAGGTCCTTGTCGATACTCACGCAGCCCTTCGGACCGATGACATCCTTCACGAAATAGGCGGATTTACTCATCATGGGTCCCCAGCCCACCTCGTACCATCCCACTGAATCGTCATCGAACACGACCTGCAGCTGTCCGTAGTTCACCTTGTCCGCATCGATCTCGGCGGAAACGCGTGCCTTGATCCCCTGCACGAGCCTGGGCTGTGCACGTGTCATCTGGCACATGACATCCACGTAGTGTACGCCGCAGTCCACGAGAGGCGGCATCTTGTCGATAAAGGTCTTGTGCAGCTCCCATTCGCGCCCGAAGCTCTGCTGGTTCAGGTTCATGCGCATGATGAGGGGTTTTCCCAGCCCCCGTGCAAGCTCTATAAACTTAATCCAGGCGGGGTGCTGGCGGAGTATATAGCCTATGACCATTTTGCGGCCTGTATCCTTGGCGACCTTCGCCACCTCCTCAGCCTGTTCGACGTTCTGAGCAATGGGCTTCTCCATGAATACATGACAGCCTGCCTTCATGGCATGGATGGAGAACTCGGCATGCGTATCGGTATAGGTATTGATCGATACCACATCGGGTTTCGATTCTTCCATGGCCTTGTAAAAATCGGTATAGATGGGAATGGCGATTCCTAGTTCGCCGGCAAGTTTCTCAGCACGCGCGGTATTTTTAGTGACCACAAACCCGGCAATATCATATCCAGGAAGACTGGCGTATCCTTTGGCGTGGGCCGCTCCCATGTCTCCCACACCGACGACGAGAACACGAAAATTTTGCTCCATAATTTCTCCTCTCAGCGGCTGAGCTGACCCGTTATATCAATGGATAATTGGTCGATAAAGGCATTGTTCGGGTTGAAGAATTTGTGCTCGTCGAGCACCAGGCCGAGCCCCGCGCCTTCCTTTACCGCCGCATGTAGATTGCGCGGCCGAAGGGCATCACCCACATTCACCACGGTCAGACCGGCATCCTTGAATTGCTGTAGAGGCCCGGTGTTGGGCCTGGTCCAGCAGGTAACGATGTGGTCACAGGGAATTCTGCGGCGATTGAAGTCACTGTCAAGGAGAACCACTTCACCGTCCCCTATCTCGGTGATAGTGCAGCTCTCGTATACCGTAACGGGATGTTTGAACATCTTCGATGAGAGTGCTTCCGCATCGGTCTGCCTGAACCACTTGCGAAGTACATACATGTGAATAACCTCTACGGTCGAGGCGAACTCTTTGCGGTCGGTTACAATGGTCACCTCCTTCCCGATTGAGGCGAGGTGTGCTGTCGTATCCACCGCAGCGTAGTGGTCTCCCCACACAATGACCCTGGTGCCCTCAAGTTTCCGGGGTTTACGGCCATTTTGTGGATGGAACTCACAACTCACCTTCGGGCAAGCCATCACCTCCTCAAAGGGAATGACCTTCCCGATGTCACCATTTGTTTCTGGTACATATGATTCAGCCCCGGTTGCATTCACCACCACATCGTATGCCTTCAGGTCTTTGACACTCGGGATGGTGCACAGTTTGACATCGATTTTGAGGTCCGCAATCTGGTACCGGATCCAGTCGGCATACCACTTCATCTTATCTTTTCCCGGGGTCACGCAGCATCCTAGAATGGCTCCACCCAGCTCACCTGTCTTCTCGAAAATGCTGACCCTATGCCCGCGTTCAGTGGCAACGCGTGCAGCCTCCATACCGGCAGGACCCCCTCCCACAACGGCGATTTTGAGGGGTGACTGTGTCTTTTTGAATATGCTGAAATCCATGTTGCCGCACGCCGGGTTTACTGCGCAGCCTATCTCATGTTTGGCCATCAGGGATTCCTGCCAGCAGGCGGTGAGGCAGGATATACACCTGCGTATGGCTCTTACTTTTCCGTATTTGGCCTTTATGGGCCAGTAGGGATCAGCGAGGATTTGCCGTGCAAGGCCCACCATATCTGTCTTACCCTGGGCTAAAATCTCTTCACAGTATTCGGGGTTGCGCAGTGAGTGGCTATTGATGATGGGAACCCCCACGACCTTTTTTATTGCCTCTGATGCATATATGGTCCAGCCTTCTGGATAGGGCATGGGATCGAAACCTGCGCCTGGGCTCTCCTGTATGCACTGGCTCAGGTCGAGGGCGGCGACACCCGCCTCTTCAAACAGTTTGGCAACTTCGATGGATTCATCCAGTTCACGACCGCCCGCTACCCATTCATCAGCGGAGTAGCGCACAAGGACTGGAAAATCCATGCCGCATTTCTGCTGTATGGAGTTTACTATTGCCAGAGGAAAACGCATTCTATTTTCGAAACTTCCGCCAAACCGGTCGTTGCGCATGTTCAGGTAGGGGCTCATGAATTGGGAGATGAGATAGCCGTGGGCGGCATGCAGTTCCACAGCATCAAAGCCGGCCTGCATGACCCTCCAGGCAGCTTCGGAGAACTTGTCCACGAGCTCAATAATCTCATCTGTGGTGAGGACACGCACGGTCTTTTTGCTCTCATCTGCATTGGCATAGACAATTGCCCGGCTCTGAGACCAGGGAAGCTTTACTGCCTGGTCCATAGACGTCAGCTTACCCTCCCGCGGCAGGGCTGCCTGGCGGCCGGGATGCTGAAGCTGTACTGCGCATTTGGCTCCATAACGATGCATGGCTGCTGCCAGCCTGGCAAAACCGGGTATATAATTGTCGTCATCGATAACGAGGCCGGTGACCGTCGATCGTCCCGTCTTCCCGTCGGGAGAGGTCGCACCTACAATGATGAAGCCTGTCCCTCCCTTGGCGATTTCGCTGTGATGCCATATATCACGGTCGCTTACCGAGCCGTCTATGTGTGAAGCACTGATGTCGGTAGGCACATGACAGATCCTGTTTGGCACTTCCACAGGGCCAATCCTGATGGGTTCGAAGAGATGCTTGAAGTTGCTCATTGCAGTCCTCCTGTTTTCGGATAATGCAACACCCACCTTACCACTAAATCGATCTGAATGCAAATGAGTAAAGGGAAAGAAAGTATGCTGTCTCGGCTTTCAATAGTCAAAATAGTTATCGATGTGTATACTATCAGTGCATTGGTCAAAATTGGTACCTGATACGAATGTAGTGAGCAAGAGACAAAATTCCATTTGACAAAAGGTTAGAGCTGGAATTAATATAACGGTTACTTTTAACTGAGTATTTGTACCCGTTTCAGATATGAAACGAAAAAAATTTTTTATGGAGGTAGCATCATGAAGAAGTTTCTCGTATTGCTGATCACCATAGCTGTGCTATCCAGTTTTGCTGTTGCTGTCTTTGCCGGCAGTGATAGGGGAAGGAAGGACGAAGAATTAACCATCGGCGTCGTGATTCCCTATGAGATTGGCTGGTTCACCGCTTTCCATCAGGGATTTGAGCTTGTCGCGACTGCTGAAGGTGCCAAGGTCAACTGGCAGTACAACAACTACAAAGCCGATGAGGAAACTAAAGCTGTCCAGAACCTTGTTACGCTGGGTGTTGACGGCATGAACATCACCTCGGTCAGTCCCGCTGCTGCCGAGTACTCCTGCCGCCTGGCAAACGAGGCTGACATACCGATTCAGATCACCGAGAGCGGCATTGCTGATGGAGCGGGAAAGCCCTTTGCAGATGTCGACTTCAACTGGTTTGAGATCTATCACACCGTTGCCGAGAGTATACGGGCCGACGAGTCTGGCGATCTCAAGGTCATCTGGATACAGGGATTTGCCGGAACCCCGCCGGTTATGCAGGGCATTCAGGGTTTCGAGGAAAAGATCGCCGGGCTGGATGGAATTGAGCTGGCTACAGATGTGCAGTACGGTAACTATGCAACCGCACCCTCTCTGGACCTCACCAAAACCCTCGTGCAGTCAGGTGTTGAGTTCAACGTGGCGATCGGCGCCTGTCAGGAGATCACAGATGGTATCATTCAGGGACTCAAGGAAGAAAACGTGAACCTGAACAACGTCGCTATCGTGACCGTGAACGGCGGCCCCATGGACATCGAAAACTTCAAGAAGGGCGACCTGGATTATGCCTTGAGCCTTTCTCCCGGTCTCCACGGCATGATCTGCGCCAAGAACCTCATCAACTACTTGAAGGGTGAGAACTATCAGAAGAAGAGTTACTCGCCCATAGTGTGGTGCACAGCTGACAACTGGGAAGAGCTCCTGATTCCCTGGGATGTAGATGAAAGCTGGATGCCCGTGGTCGACGAGTTCGTGAAAACCGGAAAGTACAAGCCGGAACTTCGAAGCATGTAATTTCTGTTTTATGTCTAAGCAGGGTATTCGGGGGTCTCTCTCTTGATGGAAGAGACCCCTTGATTTTTATCCTCATGTACTGCATCATATAATCCATTGAAATCGGGGGAATGGGTTGCAAACTAAAAACATTCTCGAAGCTGTTGAGGTAAACAAGAGTTACCCCGGCGTACAGGCGCTTGATGCGATTGATTTCGATTTGCGGTACGGGGAAGTGCAGGCCCTTGTCGGGCAGAATGGGGCGGGAAAATCCACCTTCATCGAGATCGTTGCGGGTTCCATACAGCCCGATTCAGGGAAGATTACCCTTGATGGGGAGGAATACACCCATCTCGACCCGTCTGCCTCCATCGAGATAGGTATACAGACCGTGCATCAGGAGAACCAGCTTGTCGAGGAGTTGTCTGTCGCGGAGAATATCTATCTCTACAATCTGCCGAAAACCCGTTTCGGGTTTGTCAAGCTTGCCACCTGCATCGAGACCGCCGACGCACTTCTCGGAGAACTGGGTATCGATGTTCCATCGGGAAAGAAACTTACCGAACTGACCCCCGTACAGAAGAAACTAATCAGCATTGCAAAGGCCTTTTCGAGAAAGGCAAGGATTCTCATCCTCGACGAGCCGACTGCGGCCCTGGATACCAAGGGCAAGGACATACTCTTCGAAATCGTCCGCAGGTACACACAGAAGGGCCTCAGCGTCATATATATATCTCATCACCTGGGCGAGATATTCGAGATCTGTGACCGGGTCACTATCTTCAAAGACGGAAGGAGAATCAATACCCACACTGTGAAGGAAACGGGCATGAACACGATTGTTCAGGAGATGATCGGAAAATCGACTACGTCTCTTATTACCAGAAGCTCCATCGAGGGGCTTGATTCGGTGACAGAAACACTCGAGATACATGATTACCATCAGGAGGGCCTGGTGGAGCATGTCTCCTTTTCGGTGCGAAAGGGAGAGATATTCGGTATTGGCGGTCTTGTGGGAGCGGGAAGGACTGAGCTTGCCCGCATGATCTTCGGCTTGGATGAGAAGGATTCGGGAACCCTCATGTACTGCGGCAGCGATGTCACGCCCACCGATCCTAATGACGCCATCGGGAAGGGAATCGGACTGCTCACAGAAGACCGGAAGGACAATGGCCTTGTGATTATACGCCCCGTCTTCGAGAATGTAAGCCTGGTCCGATTTGCCAAAAGCCATGGCGCGTTCATGAACCTGTCGAAAGAACGGGTGGAAACCGAAAACATATCCAAACAGCTCAACGTGATTACACCAAGTATATCTCAGCTTGTTGTCAATCTGAGCGGGGGGAATCAGCAGAAGGTCGTGCTCGCCAAGTGGCTCTATGCGGAGGCTGAAATTCTCATATTCGATGAACCCACGGTGGGTATCGATGTGGGCAGCAAGAGCGAGATTTACGCGTTGATGGATGACCTGGCCAGGAGGGGTAAGATAATCATCATGATATCCTCCGATAATCCGGAGCTCATCTCGGTGTGCGACCGGGTGGGTATCATGCGGTTTGGCAGGCTCGTGGCCATACTTGATGGTGACGAGATCACCGAGGAGAACATTTTAAAATATTCCATGGGTGTTGGCGAAAAGGATTGAAGATGAAGATCAGAGCATTTACCAAAGAGGGAGGCGGAAAGAGAATTAATCAGTCCACCATGCTGATTATTATGATCGTCGTGGTCGCCATCGTGGCAACGATCGTAAATCCAAGATTTCTGCGCATTACAAATATCATCAACATATTTCAGCAGATTTCGGTCCTGGGCATCGTAGCATGCGGCGTAGGGATGCTCCTCGTTTCCGGTCACATCGATATCTCGGTGGGGGCCCAGGTTTCACTTATGGGTATTATACTCGCCGGTATCATACAACACGCCGGGGGCATAGCGCCTGATGCACCCAATGCGTGGCTTCAACCCCTTGCCATTCCCCTGGCCTTCATTGTGTCCTTTACCGTCGGATTTTTGATGGGTATGATAAACGGGATCGTAGTAATCAAATCCCGGGTAACCTCCTTCATCATTACCCTCGGCTTCGGTTCGGTATATAAAGGCATTGCCCTGCTCGTGAGCGGTGGTGCTTCGTACATGCTGTTTGGACGTTTTGAATGGCTGGGCAGAAGCAGGATATTGAACTACATCCCCGTTCCCATACTCTTCTTCCTTAGCGTCGTCCTGCTGACACACATCATCCTGAAGTATCTGCGTTACGGGCGATTTCTCTACGCCATCGGCGGGAACAGAAAAGCAGCATATGTGTCGGGTATTAACACCGACCGGGTAATTCTGCAGGCCTATGTGGTGTGCGGCCTGCTTAACGCTCTGGCCGCATTGATACTCATTTCCCGTGTGGGCTCGGCACTTGCCACCACCGGGGAAGCCTACGCGCTCGACGCCCTGGCCTCTGTCATCGTAGGCGGTGTGGCCATAACAGGCGGCAAGGGGAATGCACTGAGTTTTTTTCTCGGCGTTGTTCTCATCGGCCTGCTGGGGAACGCCCTGATCATCATGAACGTGAACCCCTATGTGCGGGACGTGGTAATTGGTGCCATCATCATAGCCGCAGTGACCGTCAGCCACCTCACGGGGGAAAGAACTTAGAGCTACACAGCAACCGGTACCCCATGCAGGATTCTGACGCGGGGCTAAAATCCGCTCATTCGGGACGAAAAGTTATAATTTGGTGGAGGAGTACCTATGGATAAGATCGACCTGCTGTCAACGGTAAAGGGTTCTCTGTTTGAAGGATTCTATCCGGAAGCCTGGAATCTCGAAAAGATCGACGCCTGCTGCAGTCATAAGCCCGAAGATGTGTTCAAAAGGGAGAAATGGTGGCACGAGGATTTTGCTCCTGTGCAGGCTGACACCCTCGAGGATTTCAACACACTCATGGGCCTTGAAATTGCCTTTCAGATCAAACTGGCAAGGGATGAGGGTCGTGAGGTTATTGTGATACTGTCAGCCGGGCCCATGGGTATGTACCGATGGGCTGCGCAGTTTTTAAACACATGGGGCGTCGACTGCGGCCATGTGCATGGTTTCAACATGGACGAGTGGTCAGACCGCGAAGGAAACACGCTTCCGCCCTCCAACCCGGGAGCCTTCAGAAACGCCATGGAAGCCGCCTTTTACGGGAGGCTTGAATGTACAGTACCAGAGAAGCAGCGGCACTTTGCCACAAAGGATGAGCTTCCGCGCTACGGAGATCAGATCTCGGACCTCAGGGCGGGGGGTGCCAGGTTCCTGCTCATATACGGTATCGGGTGGGTGTTTCACATAGCCTTCTGGGAGCCCCAGTTTGCCGGGGATTATGCGGACATGGAGGAGTGGAAGAAGGACACACACCGGATGGCCGCGAAGCTGCACCCACTGACCATCATACAGAACTCCATAACCAGTTTCAAGGGAAGGATAACCCTGGTGCCTGCCCGTGCCAACACGATCGGGCCGGGCATATTCCTGCAGGCGGATTACACCATAGGCGGTGTGGACGGCTATCTGCCGGCGCGGGATATGATCTATCAGAGCATGGCGCTCTGGGTGACCCTGAAGTATGGACCGGACATGTGGATACCGTCGAGCGTCATGCCCCAGTATCCGGGAAAGCTCTTCTTCATAAAGGAGCTTGCCGGGCCGCTCGAACCGGAAGTGAACTGAAAAGAGGTGTACATGTCTCTTCTCCTCAAAAACGGCCGAATCTTCACGGAATCCGGTGTTCTGAAGGGGGGGCATCTCCTCATTGAGGGGGAGAGAATCGTCAGTATCGGTACAGGAAGCAGGCTTCCACGGGCCGATGAAGTGATAGACCTCAAGGGGAACATCGCCTCGCCAGGTTTTATCGACATCCATACCCACGGCATCGCGGATATCGATTTCATGGGAGGCAGCGCGGAAGACCTGCACCGAAGCTTTGAAAAATATCTTCAGTTCGGAGTAACCAGGCTCCTGCCTACCACACTTTCAAATCCCTTCGATACCATTCTTGAACAGGTGAAACTTCTCCGAAGGGTACGGGATGAAAACCCCCATGGGGCGATGATGCATGGTGTGCATGTGGAGGGGCCCTGGCTGGCATGGAGGTGCAGGGGCGGACACCCTGAGGAATTCCTGCTTGTTCCCAGGAAAGAGGATGTGGAGTTGCTGATCGGAGAGGTCGGTGATATAGTGAAGACGGTGACATTCTCACCGGAGCTGGAGAATGCGGTCTGGTTGTGTGAGACTCTGTCAGTGCACGGTATCGTGCCCGTGATTGGCCACACCGAGGCAACCTACGAGCAAACCATGGAGGTCATCCGGGCGGGTGCTCGTCACGTTACCCATCTCTTTGATGCAGACATAGGTTTCCGGGAGAGTGACACGGAGGCTCTCACCATGGAGCCCGGTATGGAAACCGCTGCACTTATAAACGACGGGGTGAGTGTCGAGCTCATCGGCTGTCCCATACACGTACCAACGCCGCTGTTCAGGCTCGTCGACAAGGTCAAGCCCCGTGACCGGAAGATACTCGTTTCGGATTCCCTCATCGGAGCCGGCATGCCCGAGGGGTCGGTCATTACCTTCAGGGACGGAAGACAGGCCGAAGTAAAACAGGGCGTTCTTCGTATGATTTACAGGGAGAATCCTGACCTCGATGGCAATCTCACCGGAAGTGCCATTACCATGAACATGGCCGTGAAGCGGCTGTCGGAATATATCGATGCTCCCCTCGAGGAGGCATCCCGCTGGGCAACGATCAATCCCGCGATACTTCTCGGTATAGAACAGGAGACGGGTAGCCTGCGCGTGGGTAAGCGTGCAGATATCGCTGTATTCGATGATAGTGTGCATGTTGTGATGACCCTTCTCGGCGGAGAGCCGGTGTACAGAAACAACCTCTAATCCCTGCCGATATGCTGTTCCTGCCTCATCCTCTGTGCCGCATAGAGGAGAAGACGGCGATAACCATGAGATATGCGGTGAGTATGAATCCTCCCGCTCTGTAGTGCAGCCCGAATTGATCGAGAATGAGCGGAAGTATGGATGGGAGTACAAACCAGTATATGTCATTGATCCCATGTCCTAGGGCACATTTGAGACGGAGGCTTCTCAAGTTCAAGGTTCTCATGTCGTTATGTCAGTGATAGTGAAGTGTGTAAGATACTACCGCTGGTAGGGATAGTTCACGTTTATTTATATATCTGCTTTGTACGGGTCAGGAGGCAAAGGCGTTTATTCTGCCGTTTTGCCTTGTACATAGCCTTGTCCGCAATGCCTATCAGGCCCTTCGCGTCAGAGGCGTTGCCGCTCATGGTTATACCGATACTTGTCTCGATAGTAACGGTTTGATTCTCGACATGTATAGGTTCTTTCACGCTTTTGTGAATTCGGCTTGCAATGTGCATCACCTGGTTATCGCTCACATCTTCGAGAAGCACGATGAACTCGTCACCGGCGAAGCGTCCGATATTATCGCGCGGCCTCACATGGGCCTCGATTCTTAATGCCACTTCCTTAAGGGTGGCGTCTCCCGCATAATGGCCGAACAGGTCATTTACCTCCTTGAATCGATCGAGATCGATGAAGAGAAGCGCAAAGGAGTAGTTATTGTCCTTCTTCGCCCTATGAATGCAGCTGTCGAGCCTCTTCTGAAAGTACTTTCGATTGGGAAGGCCCGTGAGGCTGTCATGTGTTGCAAGGATGTGGAGTTCCTCAAGCATAATGGCACGGGTGAGAATCATACTCACCCAGTCACCCAGGGTTTCCACAAACTCTATATCGATATCGGGGAAGGGTGACGCCTTCGCTCGGAGAGATGAGAAGTTCAGGGTCCCGAAGGGCCGGTCCCCAACGGATATGGGCACACCGATATAGGATTTGAGTTCTGTCTTGCTGCATGGATGTTTCTTCCATTCGGAATTCTCGACGTCAGCAATACCGAGAGCCCTATTTGACTTGAGGGTAATGGAGCAGAATGTATCATTCACGTTATACACCTGTCCCTGCTCTATTGAATTGTCAGTGGAATACACATGCCTGACTATGTATTTGTCTCCTTTGATCTCACTGACGATGCCGATGTCTTCGTCGAAGAGCTTGCATCCCTCCTGCAGAATACCATCGATCATCTGATTGAAGCTGAGGTCCGTACGGGAGATAATGGAGAAAACCGACTGCATGAGCTCATATTTTCGAAGCAGGCGTTCATAGAGGTTTATCTGCGGTACCGACCCATTAGTGCTGTAAATATCCATGCCTCCGCCTTAGGTTTAATCGTTAATATAACACACCCGGCAATTCGACACATGCGAAAATCGCTGCAACTCCTTTTGTCATACAGTTAAAACCCCCATTATGCATAGAGGATTATCATCGAATGGGAGTTACTCATTATTGTTTTTGTTGTAGATTCTAACGCGGGTGCGTATAAAACGCAATACTTTTTAGTGCTCTCAGCGTGATGAGAGCGGTATCATCCAGGCTTTTTTCTTGATAAAAGGCTGCTCTACACACTATTCTTAAATCATATTGAAATGAGGGTGAAGCAACAATATGATTGTTATTACAGGCGGTTTCGTACCTCTCGAGGGATTGAAGGGACTGCAGTTGGAAAAGAGTGCCGAAAATCTTAGCGAATATTTCGAAGAATCATCGGCTGAGGGGACGCTTAAATATCGGGATCCAATGAGGTGTGTCAATGAGTGTAGTTGAAGCCATCGGAAGCACCCCGCTTGTTGAACTACGAAACATATGGGACACGGACAAGACGGGAGTCCGCCTTCTCTGTAAGCTGGAAGGTGCAAACCCAGGAGGATCGGTTAAGGACCGGCCTGCATACTTTATGATCAGGGCTGCGATCGACTCGGGCGAGCTCACACCCGGCAAAGTGATCCTTGAGCCCACCTCGGGAAACACGGGTATCGGTATGGCCATGGTCGCTTCTGCCCTGGGGTATCACATCAAGCTCATCATGCCCGCATGTGTAAGCGAGGAAAGGCGTGGTATTCTCACCGCCCTCGGCGCGGAACTCGAGCTAACCCCGGACTGCGACAAGACCGACGGTGCCATCATGCGGGCCCATCACATTGTTGAGCATCAAGGCGACAGATACTTTATGCTCGATCAGTTCTCGAATCCTGCCAACTGGCAGTCCCACTATGATACCACGGCTCCTGAAATTGTGCGGGACACCGATGGTTCGGTAGACCTTTTCATTGCAGGCATGGGTACAACGGGGACACTTATGGGTTGTTCGCGGTATTTTCGGGATCAAGGCCTCACCATCAAGGTGGTGGGGGTTGAGCCTTCGAAGAATCATCGCATTCAGGGCTTGAAGAACATGGATGAATCCATAGTACCGTCAATATATGATCCGGATCTCCTGGATGGGAAGAGCGAGTGCGGTGATGAGTGTGCATTTGAGACCTTCCGTGATCTCGCGCTTATGGAGGGACTCTTCTGTGGGCTATCGAGCGGCGCCGCTCTGTGGGGAGCCATGCAGATGGCCCGTGATCTGCCGAGGGGCTCCACGATCGTTGTCCTTCTTCCCGACCGGGGTGATCGGTATCTCTCAACAGAGGCGTTTCGTTCCGTGTGCGCCATCTGCCCTCCATAATTTAATCAGTGGGTGGAACGTCCAGGTAGTGGCAGAATCTCACAGGACCCCAGAAGCGCTTCAAGAGCCCTGCTTCGACGATATTAGTGGAGCTCAGGGCAAAGCCGTCCGCATCGATAGGAGCCGATGACAAGGAGTTCTTGGGAATCCCCACGGGCTCTGAACCCGGTTCAACAAGAGGGTAATGCTCGGTTCGTACATATCGGGCCGAATCCAAGCTCTGATGTATTAGGTCTCGGATCTCCCTGTCAATTATCCTCCAGGCGCTGATCTCTTTGATGCCGACCAGGATTCCCTTTAATCGTGTGATCATCCCGGCTGATTATTGCGCTCCACTTCCTCTGAGCCGGTGATTATCCCGACGACCTCCTCCGGGTTGGTATCCTTGGTTATGCGCTCCGCCACCTTCTTGCCCCGCCGCATGATCACGAGGCGATCGGTCACCGAA
>CBFDDP010000092.1:0-12678 GCA_965603595.1 uncultured bacterium | reverse complement strand
TCCTTTTCCCCATTGCCTTTTACATTCATCAGGTTCAGGATGCACGGGACCATGAACAGGGTGAACAGCGTGGAAACGACAAGACCGCCTGAAACCGCGATTCCGAGAGGCTGAATGATGTTCGATCCCTCCCCGAACCCGATGGCGATCGGCAGCATGCCGAACACGGTGGTGAGCATTGTGATGACGATCGGCGTAAAACGGATGCCTGCGGTTTCCACCAATGAGTCTACCTTGTTCGCGTAGCCTGCGCCTATCTTGAGGTAGAAGTCGATCATGATTATCGCGTTGTTTACCACGATCCCGGCAAGCAGGATCGTGCCGAGCATGGAGTTGAGGTTCAGGGTGGAATTGAATACGAACAGGCTGAAAACGACTCCGATGAATCCCAGAGGGACCGTCACGAGTATCACGAGAGGGATTGAGAGTGAGTTGAACTGGAACGCGAGCACCATGTATACGAGTACGACCGAGGCGGCCAGGGCGATGAAGAGGGACCTGATGGCCTGATCCAGCTCCTCCTGGGAATTGTCGAATACCACAGAGTATCCTGCAGGTACCGCAAGTTTGGCCTCTATCTCCTCTTTGATGCGCGCCTCGTACTCGGCCCTTCGGGCTGAAGGTGTTCCGGGTGCCATTCTCGCGTAGACCCTGAATATCGTTTCGCCGTTCTCCGAGGCAATGCCTGAGACCCCTGTTACCTCACTGAAATTGAAGAAGTGCTTCAAAGGAATTGCGCTCTGTTTGTACGGAATGAGAAAGTTCTGGAGCCTTTCGCGCCCTTCGATCTCTGACTCCCGATAAACTGCTGTCACCTCGATAGTGGTCTGATCCTGTTCGAACTCGATCGAAGCTGTTCCGCCGAGAATTTTTCGAACAAGCCTGATAAGGCCGCTCTCACTGAACTCGGAAAAGCCTTCGATGACCTCCGCCCTGGCGGTCATGGAGAACTCGTCCGAAAGGTCAGTCGGCGGATCGGTGAATACCCAGCTGTACAGCTCGGTGTCGTTGACAAGATCTCGTACACGCTCGAGGAGGGTGATAGTCTCGATGGGCTTCTCACCCTGTACGCTGATCTGAAGGTCCATGGTGCGCGGAAGAGGGAGCTGAGCGGGGTCCCACATCATGACGTTGTAGTACCATTTGTTGTCGCTGACGAAGCTCTTCTGCAGCTCGCTCACGACCTCATCCGCATGCTGCGAGCTCGTGAGGTTTATGAAGTAACGGTTGAAGTGGCCCGATACATCGGCGTACGTTCCTTCGACATATTGCCCCACCTGCTCTTTGATTCGGGTCTCCATTGCGGGGATGATCTCCTGTACGATCTGCTCGGGATCATCCATGGAGGGGCTCCGGAAGAAAAGGACGACCCTGTCGCTTTTTGGGGGAGCTATGATCTCCTTCGGGATCAGAGGGAGGACCCTGAGTATGGAGAATGCCAGGAGTCCGAATGAGAAAACCATAAATAGGACGGACGCCCACCTGCGGTTGAGAAGCCCCCTCAGTATCTTCTTGTACAGCGTGATAAAAAATCCCATCACCGGCACCGAGAAACGCTGGAGCCCTTTTTGACCCGGGGTTTCATCAGGAGGAGCAGCCCTTTTTCCTTTTATCCGGTAGACGAGAAATGCGATGAGCGGAATCAGGGTGAGAGCCACCACCATGGAGATCAAAAGCGCGAAGATGACCGCCTTTGCCTGATCACCCAGGATAGCATTGGTCAGGGGGGCTGTGAACAGTATGGGCAGAAAGACCAGCACCGAGGTGAGGATCGAGGCGATTACAGGTGATCTGACCTGCGTGACCGCACTGATGATAAGGTCTTTCAAGCGGCCATTGTCCTGGACCGGGGATTGTTCGGTCCGGAACCTGTGTATGTTTTCCATTATGACGATGGCAGGGTCGATCACCATGCCGACTGCAAGGGCGATACCCCCGAGGGATATGAGGTTAAGGCTGACCTTGAAGAAGTACATCAGAATAAAGGAAAGAATGAGGGTCACGGGGAGCGATATGCCGATGAGAAGGGTGTTCCGAAGCTCTCCAAGGCTCAGGAGGACCACGAGCATTGCCAGTGCAGCTCCCACCAGGGCAGCTTGAACCACGTTCCGGATCGAGCGGTCTATATACTCTGCCGGGTCGAGGTACTGATTGAATACGGTGTCCTCAGGCAGGATGCCTTCAGCCCTGGCCTCCTCCAGTACGGTGAGCACGTCCCGGGACATCTTGCGGACATTTCCCCCTCCGACCGGTGAGGCGGTGATTCGTATGCCCCTTTCACCATTCATCACGAATGTCCTGTGCGGAAGCGCGTAGCGTATCGATATGTCGGCGATATCTTGGAGCCTGACAGAGACGTTTCCCATCTGGGCCACGACGATTTTACTTATATCGAAAACCGATTCGATCCCTCTTCTGAATCGGACGCTGTATGTGGTTTTTCCCTCGTCGAGCCTGCCGACGGACTCCGGCCTATAGCCGCTGACGAGTGCGGATTCGACGTCCTCTATTGTAAGCCCGTATGCCAGAAGGTCGGCCTGCCGGAGCATTACCTCGGCATTCATCTCCTCCACGCTGTAGATTTCGACGCTTTCCGCGTCTTCGACCTGGTTCAGCCTGGGCTGGACGGCGCTGCTCAGGACCCTGTAAAGCTCCTCAGGACTCATGTTTTCCGAGGAAACACCCATCATGAGATACCCTGCGTTCTCTCCGGAAAAGAAATGAACGCGGTATCTGTTTTTATATTCGGGAGGCAGCATCTCCATGATGCTCGTCATCGCGGCCTCGACGTCCGACTTGGCGATATCGCTGTTCGTCTTCCAGTCAAATGTCAGGGTGAAATCGCTCCGATCGTTCTCATATTCAACCTCGACCATGTCAACACCTTCTATGGCCATAAACCGGGATTCGATATCGTCGGCGTATTCGTTTGAAAAGTCGACTGCCGAAATTCCGGTATGCTGTATATTGGCTCTGACCCTCGGCCTGCTGGTCTGAGGGTATAGCTGAATTGGGAGCTGGGTGGCGAGGAGTCCGCCGGTGATGCATAGGATGACGATGAGAAGGATGAACCCGGTGCTCTTTCTGAATATGGCGTTCAGCATTCTATTTCTCCGGGACCTCGACAGTGTCTCCCTCTTTCTCTCTGCCGGTCAAAACAGTGAGGTACCTCTCTCCTGCCGCAAGGCCCTGTTCGATTAGAACCATGTCCCCGTATGTCGGCCCGAGAACCACCTCCCTTGCTGCCAGTGTTTGCTCTTCATTCACAGTCCACAGGAAGTATTTTCCGTAACGTCGGATGATGAGGTCCCGCCGGACGAAGAGCCCTTTGGCCCTGTCGACAGGCAGGTCTATGACAACAAACTCTCCGATAAAGGTGCGCTGTGTATTGGGGAAATAGAAGCTCAAAGAAAAGAGCCCGGTATCGTAATCCGGTTCCTGTGAGCGGTTTACCAGGACTCCGGTAATCCTGTTGCCTCCGTTAGTGCGGGCGGAAACCCGTTGACCGATCTGCACCTTGAAAGTGTCTTTATCGCTTATGGCCACGTCCAGAGCGTATCCCTCTGTCCCGATGATGACGACTGCGGGATCGTTGGCTTCGACTTCGTCCTCTACCTGGATCTCCACGTTGGAGACCCAGCCTGCAATTCTCGCAGATACGACGGTTGGTTTATAGCTGTTCATCACATCATCCTTGCGTTTGATGCTGAACAGTTTCTGTCCTGATTCGACGAGCTGGCCCTCCTCCACCGAAACTGCGCTGACGATACCGCTGTTCGGCGTATAGTGGACGATTCGGCTTTTCGGCTGCAGCCGTCCGCCGACGGAAATTACGTGGAATTGCACTGAATTCTCAGCAACCGCAACGGGAGATCTGGTATTACTTTGAGCCTCCCCCTGATGGGCTGCGGTTAGAGAGGTGAGGCATAGTATCGCAGCTATTATTACAGGAAGCTTAAGCTTCTCCATCTGTATCACTCCTCCGGCTGTTTTACTTTCTGAGCGGTCCAGAAGACACCTGTGGTATTTTCTGCTCTCTAATGGTTATACAATGATAAATGCAAATCTATAGTCAACAGTTATATTTCTGTAGGTAAGTTATTCAAGCTGAAAGCTGTTTTCAAGCATATTTATGATGTGCTCTGTGCGAAATGGGGTTTAAGTCTCTTTCGGAGCTTCTTTTCCCGTGCTCTCGGGCTATATATCCAAGCGATAGTTGAGCGCATACTCCAGATCGAACAGTCCGGATAAATAGTTATATCTTTCTTCGAGAACTCCCAGTTTCGCCTCCTGCAGCGCATCGTAGGCCTCTTCAACGTCCAGAAGCTCTACTGCGCCTGCATTGTACTGCTTTTCAGTAAGATCATACGTCTTTTGGGCCAGCAGGACGTTCTGTTCCAGGGCTTTCAGGGTTCTCAATGATTTGTCGAGCCTCAGGACAATCGATTCGATCTCTACCTCTGCGAGCTGCATGGACTGGGTGAGATCGAGGCGAGCCTTTTCTATGGAATCGTCCATCTCTTTGATTTTCAAATTGCTCGAGGAACCGGGTATGAATCCGTCGATGGGAAAGGAAAGAGAGATTCCAAATGTGCTGCTGTCCGACCAGCTTCCCGCGCTTCCCCAGTCTGCCCGGAATGGGTCGTTCACTCCGGCCCTGAAGGAATAGGAGAGAGAAAGTGTAGGCGTATACTCCTCGGCACTGGTGAGCTTCCGTTTGGTCTTGAGGATCTGAATGCCTTTCAGCAGTCCCTGCACATCAAGTCGGTTTGAGACATACTCCTGTGAAAGTATTTCCGATTCAAGAGAGAGGGTTTCCGGCTCTATCGATCCTTCGAGGGACAAAGAACTGTCCCGCCCGAGACCGAGTACCTGTTTGAACTGCAACTCTGCAATGGTATAGGTAACCTCCGCCTCCTCCAGATCAGGTTTCAGGTTTTCCAGGGTTACCTGAGCGCTCAGCACCGTGAGCTCGGAGACTATGCCGTTTTCATAGTTTGCTTTCGCCTGCTCATATCTCTTCTGTGCGGTTTCGATGTTTTGATCAATGAGCCTGATCTTTTCTCCAAGGAGGATGAGGTTATAGAAAGTTTTTTTTACATCCCGTTCAAGCTGTTTTTCCGTCTCTTCCAGGCTTATTTCCTCCGCTTCGTAAGTAAGCTTCGTGTTCTGCAGGCTGTACACATTGGCTGCTGAGAGGGGAAGGCTTGCTGTGACACTGGCGGACATGTCCAGGGGGGAGGAGCCCGACGTTGCAGCCGAAGCGGTTCTGGACCCTCCGGAATGGGTAAGGCCAACCCCGAGGTTTACAGACGGGAGAAACTCGTTCCAAGAGTTCTGTTTTGCCCGTTTTTTTGTTTCAAGATCGATTCTGTCAGCCTTGAGACCGAGATTGTTACGAAGTGCGAGAGAGACTGCAGTTTCAATATCTAATGGAACCTCCTCCGCCGTAATTTGTATAGCCGA
Source organism: uncultured bacterium (assembly GCA_965603595.1). Taxonomy (GTDB): domain Bacteria; phylum Spirochaetota; class B62-G9; order B62-G9; family DRHN01; genus JAGLSF01. The sequence continues at coordinate 7,212 of CBFDDP010000092.1, read as the reverse complement.
TAGGAAGATGAATGCTGTGATTATGATTACATGTCTGAATTTCATGCTAAGCTCCTGTTATAAAACCGATGTGTGAATAGAACCGTAAGATTTTGTTTTTCCGCTATAAAATTAATTGATCCTGCCAGAATTCCGGCCCCACCCGACCCTGTAACACCCCTGCCTATGCCGCTCCGTCAAGTTCTTCTAGAAGCTGAAGGTCGACCTGCGACAGCTCCAGGTCCAAGGCAGCGAGGTTGTCCCTCAGATGTTCCTCGTTGGAGGTCATGGGTATGGTTATTACCCCAGGCTTGCAAATGAGCCAGGCCAGGGCGACCTGCGCAGTTGAAACCCCATATTTATCTGCGACCTTCTGTAATATACGGTTCCCGATAAGCCGACCCTTACCGAGCGGCTCATAGGCGGTGAGCAGGATACCATGCTCACGGCAGTAATCGAGGACTCCCTTTCGTTCCGGCGCGCGGGAGCCCACACTGTACTCGACCTGATTGGTTGCGATCGGAGTATCCGAGAACTCCTGCGCCTGCTTCATCTCGGACACGCTGAAATTGCTTACTCCAGTGTAGCGTATCTTTCCCTCCCTCACCAACTCGTTGAAAGCCTGGAACGTACTCTTGAGCGGGATGACGGGGTTCGGCCAGTGGATTAGATACAGATCGACGTATTCCGTCTTCAGCCTTTTCAGGCTCTGCTCCAGGACGTGAATTACCTTTTTATAGGCAAGATCGCCGCCTTGTACCTTGGTGGTGATAAACAGCTCCTCACGGTTGAAGGGGCTTATGGCTTCGCCCACCAGCTCTTCCGTGTGCCCTCCGCCATACATCTGAGCAGTGTCGATGTGGCGATATCCCAGCTCGATCGCCTTTCTGATAATCTGAACTTGTTCCCGGTCCTGGGAGTGATCGGCGCTCAGACCACCGCCGAATGTATAGGTTCCTAGACCGATCACCGGGAGTTTCTCTCCGTTAAATAATTTTTTATCACGCACGTCTCTCTCCGTTCTTAGCTCTACCCATACATTACTTTTTTCTAAGCATCTCAGCAAGGAGCGTCGAATGATGACTTTGTCGCATGTTGGTAGATATCACTTATTGAAGAAATCTTCAGGTATGGTAGAATGAAATAAATATTTTCACTGGTAGTAAAAAATCGATAATGCAGCTGGAAGTAATTCTTAAAGAAATATGTTATACCTGAAAAATCTATTTCTTTCCATCCAACCATGAAAGGAAGGAAAAATGCGAAAAGGTTTTTCATTCCTGGTCCCCATGTTCCTTCTGGCAGTACTATCCTTCAGCACCTGTTCCACAAAAGAATATATCAAATTAGTTGCCATAGGGGATAGTCTCACTATGGGGATTCAGGATGCAGGATTGGTAAAGGATTATCAATTGAACAACTTTCCGTATTTGATTGCAAAGCAAATGGGCCTGGATGACTCCTTTGAGCAGCCTTATGTCACTCCACCGGGTTTTGGAAGCCCTCCTTTTGCAGAACCCTTGAAATTCGAAAACGGCAGGATAATTACTACCTACCTGGAGGAAGGTATTGGCCAGCTTGCGCTGTTAATGAAGCTTTTACCGTTATTGGAAAATTTATCACTGGAGAGACCGTACGACAATTTGGGCGTCGGCGGTGCATGGCTTCATGATATACGCCACACAACAAGCTATGATAACTCTGTTGTGCCCGGTAATTTCCTCTTCGACTTGGTCCTCCGCAACACCTTCAATCCGGATTTTGGGAACACCACGGTGTTGCAGCAGGCCATCGAATTGGAGCCAACGATTGTACTACTTTGGATTGGAAACAACGATATTCTGAGGGCAGTTATGGAAGGTGGAGACACAAGCCAGATCACGGATTCAACAGAGTTTAGAAACGAATTCACCCTGTTGCTGTCGGATTTGCAGGCTCAAACTGAGGCGGCTGTCTTTGTGGCAAATATTCCGGGACATCTTGCCATCATGCAAATATTGGAAAACATCTTTCAGATAGTGGATGGGTTCCAGAGCAATGTCCCTGTTCCCGTTTTGTTTGATACTGAAACTATTCTACCGATCAATTTTGGAGACCCAGGAAGTCTACAATATATTCCCCTATTGACAGTAGAAGGCACTGTTGAGGATCCCGTGGAATATTTTGTACAGGAGGCGATTGAAGGATATCTTGGGCAGGGGCTTGGGATTCCTACTGCAGATGACCTCCTCTCTATGGGGTTAGCGCTTGATCAAGATGGGGCAGATGCTTTGTTTAATGCAATACAGATAGCAATGGAAGATGCCGGAGTGACGATGGATACGGGTGTCGGTGTGCCATTTACTGAAGACTTAACCATAACGGAATCTGAATTCACTGATATTCTCACTGCACTTGCGGAATTCAATGTGATTCTTCAGGATGTATCCTTCCAGTTCGATGTCCCACTGGTGGATATCAACCATTTGTGGAATCCTGAAAACGAGGGGGCATTCGGTGGATATTCCGGAGCATTTGTATTGGATGATCCTGAGAATACGGTTTTCAGCCTTGACGGGGTGCACCCGAATAACCTCGGCCATGCAATCATTGCGAACGCATTTATTGATATGATCAACGAAGAATTACAAATGGGAATACCAAAATTGAATCCGGAAGATTTCAAGGGCCAGTATGCTCCATACACCGGCACGGGGATTAAAAGAGGTAGCATTCAGGCACTTACAGGGGTGAGGGATTTTTTCATTCGGTAAAATGAATTTTACAGGGCATGCCAATAAAAAGCGCAGCCAGCCATAAGGTTTTACGACATACCATTCCTATTGGTCTCTTGATCGTATTCGGCTTATCCACGCTTGTACTAAAGTACAGTATACTACCGCAAAGAGAAGAAGTTGAACTCGAAGAGTCGATGCTTCCCTCATCAGCAAGAGATGTAATCGTACTGGGAATCGACTTCTCACAATTCGGGGGAGACGTTCTTACCCAATCCAATCTGAAGATAATTGCTGATATAGACAGTTATATTCAAGAATTGGAGGGGATACGGAGATACAGCTCGCTTCTAAACGCCACGGTGATCAAGGCTCAATATGATGAAATATTGGTTTTACCTTTTATACCAGACAGCACGGTCGATTCATATGAACAGGCTGAAATACTGGAGCTGAAAAGAAATTACAAGAATTACCCTGAAATACGCCCCTATTTGAGTCCGGATTTTAAAGCGTGCGCCTTTTATCTCGAGCCCGGACTCACCTATCCGGAGCATCGTCTGATTGAACACATTGAGACTGTGCAGAGTTTGATCAGGGAAAAATACGGCATAACCTTTGAATTCACCGGGCTCCGACCTGTGCGTGTTTTTATCGAACGGTTCATAGTACGGGATATCTTTAAAATCTTCCCCCTCCTTTTTATCCTCATATCGCTGCTCTACTATGTCTGCTTCAGAAACATGCGAGTTTTAATACTGTCCTGGTTCGTAAAGATACTATCTACTGCATTCGCCTATGGCTGCTACCTTGTTTGGGGAAAAGAGCTTTCTCCTTTTATCATACTTGTCCCTATTTTCAATGTAGGTCTCTTGAGCGATTATCTCATTCATATGTTTTACCATATTCAGGGTCAAGGCGGGTTTCAAACGCCGCACAGCGCACGTACATACCTTAGCATACCCCTTTCCCTCACAGCACTTTCATCAATCATCGGTTTCCTCAGTTTGATTCTATTAAAGGGAGCCGGTCATATACTCCTCGCCTATATAATCAGTATAAGCATTGTTGTTACCTATTCCCTTACACTCTGGTGGATTCCCGCTCAGAGCTGGGTAACAAAGCTGGCGCCACAACTCTCCAAAACCGATGTACGCTCGGTCACCCGTGTAATCAACCAGGTACTGACCTCACTTTTTGTATTCATTCATAAAAAGAGGAGAATCGCATTGATTCTGTGCCTGTTGATTCTTCTCCTTGCAGTGTATCACCTTCCTGATCTGGAATTGCAGCCCTATCCTGTGCAGCAGCTTCCGGAGTCCTCTACAATTATAAAATCGGAGAGACTTCTTAATGAAAAATTTTCCGGAACAATGCCCTTCAGGATCGAAATAGATGCAAAACAGGCCGGTACGTTTCTACAGAAAAAAAACCTCCATCTGCTTGAAGAATTGCAAACTGTTCTGGTGCTCAATCCTGATGTCGGTTTTCAGAACTCAGTGCTGACCACAATAAAACGTATTCATTATTATTTCAATAACTCTGATCCCCGCTATCTGGCAATTCCTGAAAGGGAAAACGATGAGGTATTTCAGTCTTTGATTGAACAGTATCTCCTGTTTTACTCGGCATCGGCCAGTCCGGTTGAATACGAGTCACTCATCGATTCAAACCGCAGAGTCATTGCGATTCAGGGAATTTTGAAGTATAGGGATACTGGGTCTGTCAATGATTTTCTAATAACGCTCGACCGCATGAAAGAAATCCTGCCTGAGGAGTGGTGCATCGATCTTTATGGGCCTGTGGATGAGCTGGTGCAGAGAATGCAGAGACTCAGGAATAACTGGTTTGTATCATTCGGCAGCGGCTCATTACTCATATTTATTACAGTGCTCGTGTTTTTAAAAAATGTTAAAATGGCAGTAGTCAGTTTACTCCCGTCATTTTTTACGTTAGTCATAATTACAGGCATTTCGTCGATGCTCGGAGTGAAGATTGATGAATATACTCTCATCTTTGTACCAATAACAACCGGACTCACGATTGATTACACGATTCACACTCTCAATGCCATAGGGAGCATGAAAAGTACCCACATGGGAAGTTCTGCACCGCATACCGATTTAAAAGCCTTGAAAGAATACGGTAGTACACTGATAAGAAAAAGCGGCGTACCGGTCTTTTTGAGTTTCCTGACATCCGTATTCGCCTTTGTTTCCCTGTGCCTCTCCTCATTTTCAGGTGCGGTTCATTTCGGTTTAATGCTTTCCGCAGCAATTGGATGTTCATTTTTTATAAGTGTTTTTCTCCTGCCCGGGTTCTTCTTACAGGGTAAAATAAAAAACAGGGGTCTTAAAGAATGAGGAGAGCAATTTGTACTCTTTGCTTCACAATTCTCATTTTAATGCCATTCTATCCCGCACATTCACTTGACGTCATGGAGATAGTCGAGCGTGCAGATGGGTTACGGCGTCCTCCTATACTCGAGGCCTCATTTACCATGACACTGACCTCAAAGAGTGGAGATAAAAGGGTCATTAAGGTGCTCGCGTATCAGAAAACGATAAATGAGCACAGAGAGGATCGGTTATTTCTCTTCACGTTCCCACCCTCGATTGACGGCAGCGGTCTTCTTATACATTCGTACCTGAACGGTGATGACGATAAGATGTGGATTTATCTCCCTGCTGTGGGTAAAATCAAGCGTGTTGCGCTGGACACATCGGGCAGGGGATTTTTTATGGGAAGTGACTTCACGTATAATGACCTGTTGACAACAACCACTCGAGAGTTTGATTATAACTTACACGGAGAAGAGAAGGTTCATGGTCACGATTGTTACGTGATTGATGTACAGGGTAAAACAAAAAAGATCAAGAGAGAATATGGTTATACCAGGGAAGTACACTTCATAAGAAAATCCGATTTTGCTCTGATGAAGGTAATTTTTTATGACCTTGCCGGCGATTTACTCAAGGAATTTACAATCAATGAAGTCCGTTGGATCGGGAATTATCTGTACCCCTCAAATGTAAAAATGGAAAATCTTCAAACCAAACATAAGTCGGAAATAGTATTTGATACATTGGAAATACCAGATGACATATCGGATACCCATTTTTCACATCGATACCTCCAGAATCGTTAAAGCCAGAGCCGTGAAAGTGACATTGCTCTGTTTATTAATCGCCTGTTTTACAACTGTTCCGGCTTTGGCGATTGATTTCGGATGCCTCTTTCAGGCTGATTACTATGGCCTTATCGATCCAACCACCTTTTACGAGAGTGACCGGATGAGGTTTACCGTCGTACCGGAAATAATGGGAAAATCCAGTTCGAATATCGTCAGTTATCGGTTGAACAGTGTACTGTACTTTCAGCCGGTCGGAGACCCTACATTCACTGAACCGGAGAGGCTTATTCGCGAGGCATACGTAGGTCTCCATTTTGACATATTCGATATGTATCTTGGACAGAAATTCGTGAACTGGGGAAAAGTTGATGTCTTAAGCCCGGTAAATACAATCAATCACTCAGACAACACCGTATTGTCCCTTGACAACTATTTCGAGGCATCAGTACCCGACCTCTTGGGTCAGGTAATGGTTCACTTTTCCGACTCCCTTAATATCGAAATCGTCTACGTTCCTTTTTTTCAACCGAACATCGATCCAATCGAGGAAATTGTGATAGATAGGGAGTTAACGATTTCTTTCCCAACAATGAAAACGCAACACTATGATATAAATGCTGCTTTTCATGATAGAGAAATTGGACCTTTCGATCGAACGGGTCATTCAATACATGGTTCTGCCAACTATTTTTCAGACCTGTTCGATCTGAGTGGTTACTACTCCTATTACATTGATCCGTTCCTTGATTTTAATCTATCAAATGTCGAAGAAGAAACGGTCATCGGCGTTGACACTGACGACCATTTCATTACAGGCAAAGCATATCCCGGGTACAACAGAGTGCACAGTTTTGGAATGGCTGGGAGTTTTTATCTGCTGGACTTTCTCATCAGTATGGACGGAGCATTTAAATTAACGCAGGATAGAGACGGTTCACAAATGGAAATCAAAAACAGTCAATTCTTTTACATAGTCCAGATAGAACGTACATTCCTTAGAAATGTTCACGGGCAGCTGAACCTCTTTCATCGTTATATCCTCAATTCAGATGCGACGATCAAATCGGCCTATAGTCCTGCTGTGCAGTCATATATCAAAGCCGTAATCGATGACTACCTGATGCAGGAACCGTCATCACAAATCTACGTTCTTATGCATCTTGATACTAGTTTTTTCCATGAAAAACTTCTACCGGGAGCGAACGTTATTTACGGGTTTTCTGAGAAGGGATGGTACTATGCACCACGCTTGGCATATCGAATAAGCGATTATGTTATAGTATATACTGGCGCAGATATCTGGACAGGAGGGATGGAAGGCGGATTTCTCGGGAGAAACAAGGAAAATGATAATTTTTACGTTCGTTTGCAACTTGAGATTTAATC
>CBFDDP010000091.1:0-12679 GCA_965603595.1 uncultured bacterium | reverse complement strand
AATCGAAGGGCGAGATGTAATCACCGTGCTTTGCCTGTGCATCTTCCAGGCGTTTCTTCTGGTCCCTCAGAACCTCGAATAATACCTCGGGAGTATTTCCAACCTTGGTTTGGTGGAACTCCACGACACGGTCAAGTTTGGCTATGTTTTCAGGAACCCGAAGGGTGAACTGATTGATGTAATCATCATGCGAGTACTCCTTGCCCAGAACTTCCTTGAACAGCTGCTCGAGCACTACGTATTCAGGAATCATCCCTGTGGGTCCAACGAGGGCTCTTACATCTCCGTGGGTGCGGAGCTCCATCCATTTAACCCACACGTGTTTGTCACGTACACCATTTACAAAGTTGCCTTCTCTGTCGCGGAGGAAGTAGTTGACGCCGAAAACAAGGGGTGGATTCTTGAGCTTTTTCCCGAACTCCAGGTTGTTCTGTACGTATTTCCCGAGGGGGATGGCCACAAAGTCCTGAATACTCATCAGGTTTATTTCCGGCACACCCTCCTCACCGATAATGGCAAATGTGGTTTCAGTCTCGAGCGAGGCCCCGTAGGTTATGATCCCATGCTCCCAGTTGAAGCCCTGCTGTACAGGCAGCGAGGCCCTGGCATCGCGGCCGCCGTACATGATGCCTGCAAGTTCCACACCTTCAGGATTGTCGAGCTCGGGGTCGCAGTTGGGAAGATCCTTCAGCGCCACGGTGTATCTAGCATTCTTGTGCGCACAGGGTATCTCGGCGCCCTTTGCATCCTTCTTCCCCTTGTGCCACTGGCCGGAAAAATTTTCACCCTCATCGGGCGGGTCTATGACCATGCCGAGCCAGTAGGGTTTTCCGTCATTGATAAGGACGTTGGAAAAGATCACCTCGCCGGGCTTGTTCAGTACATCCCAGATGGAGGGGTCGTCCTTGGCATTGACGTTCTGAATGATACCGAAGATACCCGATTCGGCGTTGGCAGCCATACAGCGGCCGTTAACGGCACGAAAGTAGGCGATGTCGTCGCCCAGGATGGTCTCGCCGGGCAGCATGGCCGTTGAGGTTTTTCCACAGGCACTGGGAAATGCACCGGCGAGGTAGGTCTTGCGTCCGCCCGGCCCGTGCACACCGCTCAGGAACATGTGTTCCGCAAGCCAGTTTTCCCGGTCAGCCTTGCGAATGGTCAATCGAAGCGCCAGCTTCTTCAATCCCACCGTATTGCCCGCATACTGGGTGTTAATGCTGTATACGGTATCCGTGGTGTAGTCTATATAGATGCGTCGCTTGTCCGTCTCGACACTTACCATGCGTTCGTCTACCTTACCGCTTGAATGCATTATTGAGAAGAACTGTGCCTTTGAGCCGAGGCGTCTGAATTCCTCATAACCGAGCCGATAGAGCAGGTTCAGGCTGTGAGAAACGTAGAAGGAATCGGTACATTCCACGCAGGGGATACTGAATTCAGAGTTGTTCGGGCCGAGGGTCAGGAAACGCACGGCCATCATCCGCCCCTTCATGGCGTCCTTCATGAGCCCACGTACTTCCCTTAAGCCCCCTTCCCGCTCTGCTTGATTCAGTGTTTTACTGAGGGTTTCCTCCTCGGGGACCAGATACTTTGTTGCTGCCCTGTCGCGTCCCTGATCGGAAAAGCCGTCAAAGTGAATAGTGTGGCCCTTGAGCTTGAGAGGTCTCTCCTCCTGTAGCTCGACCGCCATCTTCTGGTTGTGTTCCACATCTTCGTCTGAGTCGGTACTGACCCACACGGATTCCGGATTACACAGCTCGATGGCGTCGGCCACAAAGGCAAGCAACTGGTCGTTGTCGATAGCCGTCAGCACCTTAAGGTTTCTATCATCCAGCCTGGACTCAAGCAGTTTCAGGTTTGATTTCTTCATGTGATGCCCCTTTGTTCAATTGAGTATTCTTGCACTACAGTACGATAGCGTAGTCAGCCTGCAGACATTTTCTGTATCCCCAAAGAATAATAGGAATTTTTTCATTGTCAAATCCTTTCTTGGAATTTGATCTCTGAGAGGCGAGACTACTCAGGTATGAAGGTATGAAATGTTTAACTTATTCTATTAAAGAATTGAGATGTTGTATTTTCTTGACATACACCACATCATCGATACAATGGTTATAATCTAAAAACACGACAGGATGTTGCCATGGACAGGGTGCTCGATTTGAGAAGTGATACGGTTACCAAGCCCACCAAGACGATGCGTAATGCCATGATGGATGCAGCAGTGGGCGACGATATTCTGCGTGATGACCCGACAGTGCTGGAGCTCGAGCGGCTGGCAGCGGATATGCTCGGCAAAGAGGAGTCCATGTTTACTGCATCAGGTACCATGAGCAATGAGATTGTGGTGATGGTGTATACGAGACCCGGAGACGAGATCATCGTCTTTTCTGATTCCCATATCTATAATCTCGAGACGGGTGCCCTTTCCGCCATATCTGGTGTACAGGTGCGTCCCGTTGAGAGCGAAACCGGTGTTTATGACCCTGCTCAGCTGGGAGCAGCGATTCAACCTGATGCGGTGCAGCGGGCCGGTACAACCATGATCTGTGTGGAAAACAGCTTCCACCTGAATCGGGGCCTCGCCGTCAGGAGGGAGCAGTACGACGAGACGATCCGTGTGGCACGGGAGCACAACCTGATTATGTACATGGACGGTGCCAGGATCTTCAACTCGGCGGTAGCCCTGGGAGTTGAAGTAAAGGAACTGGTCGATTTCTGCGAAGCTGCCGCCTTCTGTCTCAGCAAGGGGCTTGCAGCGCCCATAGGGTCCATACTGGCCGGTGATCGTGATTTCATGAAGGAGGCACGGCGGGTGAAGCAGCGTCTGGGCGGCGGCTGGCGTCAGGCCGGCGTCATTGCTGCTCCTGCGATTATCGGACTGAAAGAGATGGTGAAAAGGCTGCCCGAAGATCATGAAAACGCTGAACGACTGAGGAAGGGGCTCGAGAACATCGGGATCAGCGTAGATCGGGGAGGTGTGCTCACCAATATCGTGAACCTCGATGTGTCGCCGGTCGGTCTCAAGGCCGCCGAACTTGCTGAAAAGTTATTGGAAGACCAGATCAAGGTGAAGATCTGTACCGAAGACACCATTCGCATGGTTACGCATAATGACATACAGAAGGAGGATATCGATTTTGTTTTAGCACGGGTAGGAACTGCAGTAAAAGGTAAAAAAAAGTAGGGAAAACCAAACCGAAGGAGGTACAGAATCCATGAAAGAGGTTCGATTGATTTTCAAGCTTGTCATCGGCATTGTTCTCGGTATCATCATAGGGACCTATGCCGGAAACTGGGCAGGAACGGCGTGGCTCATCCATGTTACGGTATTCGGTAAAACCATACTCAAGGACCTCATCCAGTTCTTCCTGCCGCTCATCATGGTGACTTTCCTCGCCGTTGGTATTGCAGATCTGGGTAGGAGAGCGGGAAAGATGCTCAGGTTCACACTTGTTCTTTCCTACGTGTTCACAGTGGCCGCCTGTGTCATCGGCGCCATTGTCATCACTATCTTCCTCAAGGCCATTCCGGGGATTACCGAGGTCGCTATGGGAGAGATCGCAGCGCGCAAGCTGCCGCCAAATATTGTGAACATTCGAATACCCTATCCATTCTCTGCATCACTCATCACGTCCATAGTACTCGGCTTTGTGCTCGGCATCGGTATGACCTGGGTCAAGTCGGATACCATGATGAGCCTGATGAAGGAGGGAAGAGACCTCGCAGGTTCGATGATACGCAAGGTCATCATTCCGATCATTCCCTTCTATGTGGGCTGCGTATTTGCCACCATCGCCTACAAGGGCGACATTTGGCCGAAAATGAGGGTGTTCGGCCTTATGCTGATCATCATCGTTGTCCTGCAGTGGATATGGCTGTTTGTCCAGTACTCCATGGCCGGGGCGTATGCAAAGAAGAATCCCTATCCCGTATTCAGGATCATGTTCCCTGCATACCTGACGGCGTGGGGAACCACTTCGAGTGCGGTTACCATGCCGGTCTCACTCGCACGGGGCAAGACCATCCCGGGCATGCAGGAGGATATCGCTGATTTTGTGTTTCCCATGTGTTCGCAGACCCATTTGTCGGGGTCTGCCATGACCATTACCATATCGGCGCTTACGGTGTCGCTTCTCACCTACATGAAAATGCCCAACATCGCACAGGTGGTACTCTTTATCCTCATACTCAGCGTCATTGAGGTCGGCGCGGTCGGGGTGCCGGGCGGGTCGATCATGGCCGCGTGGCCGGTTCTTATCGGTGCGCTCGGGTTCGGTGAAGAGGCCATGGGGCTCATGTTTGCACTCTTCCTCATTCAGGACTCTTTCGGCACTGCAGCGAACATCACCGGAGATGCATCGATTGCGATGATCGTGAACAAAAAGTTTGGTAAGGGGAGTAAAGACAAGAAGAAAAAGGGGTAGAAGAGTAGCACGAAGATTGACTTTGATATATGGTCGGATGGAGCCGTTCCGGATACTCGGTACCGGGACGGCTCTTATTACATGTATATGGCAAAGAGCATTGTTTTATGAAACCTTTCCATCTATATCCATTTTTTATAGTTTTTAATGGTGACCAGGCTTTCAGTTGATGAGATGTCTCCGACACTTCCCAATTCGTCTGTGAGAAAGGTGATGAGGTTGTGCGGCTCTATAAAGAGCTCAACGAGGAGGTCAAATCGTCCCGTTACCATGGAAACGGATTTTACATTCTGAAGCTCCGACATTTTCTGAGCAATCTCTTTCCATCTTTTCGTCATTTCAAGTGTCACCAGAATATAGATGAGCTGTCTCTCAGTACCTATATCCGGGTTTGTGAGGCCACGGACCTTTAAAATTCTGTTACTTGCCAGTTTTTTAATTCGATTTCGGACGGTACCTTCTGAAATGGAAAGTTTTGCGGCAATTTCATTATTGGGAGTTCTCCCATTTTCTGCAAGTATTTCGAAGATTTTATGATCAAGTTCATCGATTTTCATCTCGACTCCCCCCTCTACTTGTGCACTCATTGAGTACGTTCTACTCACTCTTTTAGGGTTACTGTAATTATCTCATAGTATCTCATTTTAGTAAGAACATCAAAATATTTAAAATACATTTTGACAAAAGTAATATTTTGGTAAAAGATTACGGAAAACGTCTGTTTTAATGCACACACAAATCTGAAGAGGAGTTATCCACTATGAAAAACGAGCCTCGTCATGTTACTATGAGAGAATTCGATAAAATATTTATGTCAGTGTGTAACTGGGGCCGGTGGGGACCGGACGATGAAAAGGGCACACTCAACTACATCACTCCAGAGCATGTGCGAAGTGCCGCATCATCCGTAAGGTCAGGGCGCACTGTTTCACTTGCCATACCCATCAACAAAGTCGCTGGCCCTGATAATCCGCATCCAGCCCTTCATCACATTACCCATAATCATGATATCGATATTCCCCAGGGGGAGCCACATTTTGTCCTGGACTTTTTGGGCAGTGAATGCCACGGTGACTGCCACACACATATTGATGCTCTCTGCCATGTTAGCTACAAAGGCACGCTCTACAACGACAAGCCTGTTCGTCGTGTGACTTCCCATGGTCCGGAGATTATGGACATAACGGCATACGCGCATGGCATCGTGGGTCGCGGCGTGTTGCTGGATGTACCCCGTTTTCGCAATGTGAAGTGGCTCGAGCCCGGAGAGGCAGTGACTCCGGAGGAACTCGAAGCAGTTGAAAAGGCACAGGGTGTAGCGTTGGGTGAGGGAGATATTTTTCTATTCCGAACGGGCCATCACCGCAGGCGTCTTGAGCTGGGACCGTGGGACAACGGCTATGATGGGGAGGGTAAGGCAGGCCTTCATGTTGAGGTCATGCCCCTGCTGCACAAGCGCAGGGTAGCCGCGTTCCTGCCAGACGGGGATGGCGAAACGGTGCCATGTAATGTCGAGGGGATGGCCTACCCCGTTCATGCTCTACAAATTACTGCCATGGGAATGGCCTGTGCGGACAGCCTTCAGTTTGAGGAGCTTGTGAGGGTATGCGAGGAGGAGAATCATTGGGAATTTATGGTTGTCGCAATCCCGCTTCGGCTGCCTGGAGGGACCGGTTCACTCTTCAATCCAATAGCGATTTTCTAAGCATTTTCCTGTTTCTGATGGTTACCTTGACACCAATGAGTGGGTGTAAAGGCATCATAAACTGGAATTCCCATTACCTGAAGTTAAATATATACTTGAAAAGCAGAGATTTTAAACTAGAATCAATGCATACGCTTTCTGGAACGAGGGCCATGTGCTTTAAATAATAATATGCTATACAGGGGTAGAAACGTATAATGCCGATGGATACATCATTAAATGTGGCGAAATCAGGAAAAGTAATTCATGATCCAGATTTGTGCCGCGGATGCAGGATTTGCGAGTTAGCGTGCTCTGCATACCACGAAGGGATATGCAGTTCTCACCTGTCACGAATACATATCGTCCCTAATGATTTAGCCCTGGAGTTCCCTGCGAATATCTGCCATCAGTGTCAATATCCGAGTTGCTACTATGCATGTCCAAAAAAAGATAAATCTATGTGTATTGACGAAGAGACCGGCGCGAGGTATATCAATGAAGACGAATGTATGCGATGTGGAAAATGCGCCCGTGCGTGTCCTTTCACTCCGAGCTTGATCTGGGTAAGGGAAGAGGATGAAAAAAAAATATACTATACCTGCGATCTTTGTCGTGGTAGAAAGAGTGGACCTATCTGTGTGGAGCGTTGCCCCCGCAGTGCATTGACATACGTACCCAGGGGGAAAGTAAAATGAGCGAAATGTATGGGTGGATTGGAAGGCTTTTAAGGGTTGATTTGGGAACAGGAGAGATTTCTACCGAAGAAACCTCAAAGTATGTACCTGAATATATTGGTGGGAAGGGAATAGCAACACGTATCGCATGGAATGAGCTAATGCCGGATGTTGGTCCGTTTGACCCTGAAAACCCTCTGATGTTCATGACCGGACCCTTTACAGGTACTTTGGTGCCTTCGTCGGGAAGGGGTTCGGTATGCGGAATATCTCCCCGCATTTATCCCACGCCCTGGTTTACGTACGGGACAATGGGTGGAGATTGGGCGGCCGAACTGAAATATGCCGGTTTTGATGGAGCTATTATCAAGGGTAATGCAGAGAAATCAGTCTATCTGTGGATACATAATGGAAAAGCAGAGATAATCAAAGCAGATGATATGGCCGGGTTTGATACTTTTGTTACGCAACAGTATTTAAAAAATAAACATGGTGACCAAGCGCAGGTAGTCTGCATAGGCCCGGCTGGGGAGAACCGAGTTCTCTGGTCTACCATACAACACCGGCTTTCCAATTCGATTGGTGATGCCGGGTTTGGTGCTGTGATGGGGGCTAAGAAGCTCAAGGCTATTGCCATCAGGGGAAATGGGGGGGTGAAGATTGCACAGCCCGACAGGTTTATCGAGAGTTGTATTGAAATAGCTGATATGGTTAAGGGCGGACCAACCACTCATCCCTATCACGACCCCATAGGACCGGAGACACAGCAGTGCAGCCATGGGTGCCCCCTGGGCTGCGGTATATTGCATAAGAATATACCTGCCGAAGTTATCGTTGGCAGCGGTACCCGCAACATAATGTCGCACTGCGAAGACTACGCCTTTATCTATGGGGAGGCAACAACGAACTATCCGACTGAGGATATAAAAGATATTTACAAAGGTGACATGTATACGCGGGAGACAAAGGCATTTGGTGAACGGTTGGGTACTGAATTACAGGCTTTATGTGAGGGATTGGGTTTGACGAGCGCTTTTCCAATAAATTATTACCCGTGGTTCTGGGTGTGCATTGAAAATGGTGTGACTGAAATTGAGGGATTTAAATTAGAGCCGGAAAAGCCACAGTTCTGGTTTGACTTCATGAGAAAGGTAGCATATCGGGAGGATGGTATCGGGAACCTATTTGCAGAAGATATGATGAGGGCAGTAGACCAGCTTGACCTTCCAGCGGTTGTAAAAAAAGCCGCCCACTTTCAATTTCCCATGTGGGGTCAGCCATCACATAGACAGGGAAGGTCCTACGAATCACAACCGGAACCGCTCTGGATCAATACCATGCTGCACTGGGTAATAGATTCACGGGACCCCATGGCCTGTCATCACCAATCTTCATTTATCGCAGGATGGTTCCCGCTTCACCATGAGGGCAAGTGCGGCACTCCGGATGCCAATATGGAAAAGTTGTATGCAACGTATAAAAAGGCGTTTGGAACATCTGAGGGCATTGAACCTGGACTCCATACCCTGGATGCAAAAACAATGCTGGCAGTCTGGCAGGACAACCGCGCTCAAATAAAGGATTCGTTACTGGTCTGTGACTGGCTGTTTCCAGCTATACTGCATGCCTTCCCAACGCGAAAGGAATACCTGGAGGCTGAAGATTACTATGGTGATTTAGACGCTGAAGCGAAGATGCTGGCACCACTTACTGGGATGGACATCGACACGGCATATATCGACAGGGCAGGCGAGAGAATTCGAAATCTGGATAGGGCTCTGCACATAAGAAACTACGACAGGTCCAGGGTCGTCGATTCCACCGGCGAATGGTACTACGAGTATCCGGAAAAGTCCGATGGTACCAAGCTTGATAGCGATATGTTCAACAGCATACTGGAAAGCTACTATGATAAGAGGGGCTGGGATAAAACCACCGGTTGTCCAACAAGGGAAAAACTGGAAGAATTGGGTCTTAAAGAAGTGGCTGATCATCTTGAAAGAATAGGAAAGCTTTAAAAGAATTGAGAATATTTCGATATAAATAAAATATTAGTATAATTTTTTAATTTTTAGTATTAATAAGGCAGTTTTATTTGTCTTTCGTAAGAAATTCAATTTTCTATTGACATTGTTACACTGCCCCTCTATAATGCATCAGCGCTAGGATGTACCGCATGTTGTCTTACATCTTGTAAGTCTCATGAAGTATTGAGATAAAAGTTGTAACTCCACTCAGCAGGTAACCTTTGAGCAGGTAAGTACCAGTACACTCTCAACGAGAAGAGGAGCTTACGTGATGTTCATTGAGGATTTTAACCTCGGCGGGGGCCTTTCCAGAGAGCAGATTGGCATTATGCATGAAAAGGCACTCTCGCTTGTTGAGGATGTCGGTGTTCACATACCCCATGATGGCATCATTACATTACTGTCAAATTATGACGGTGTTACCATAGAGGAAGAAACGGTAAAGTTTAAAAGTGATCTTGTACTGAAGGCCCTTGAAGAGGCCAAGTATGATGTGCCCGATTACGGCAGGGATGTATGGATCATTGATGCGGGAGCGCATCAAACGAACTATTACGATCTCGACACAAAGAAAGTGCGACAGCCCACGAAGCAGGATCTCATCGATCTCACCAAGCTGGGGGACGCTCTCGATACTGTCGGCTCAGCCCCGGTGGTCCCCCTGGATGTTCCCATTCATCTCCAAATCCTCCTGATGCATAAAATCTCCTATGAGTACTCCAGATTTCGATGCAATGACATTTACGAGCATATGGATAAACCGACTACCAAATGTGCTGATTATGTCTATGACATGGCGCAGGCAGCGAACAAGAGGTTTACCTTCGGTATCTGGATGATAAGTCCGCGCTCCTTTGACAAAAACGGCCTCAAAGTAGCATACCATCTCCTGGACAGAGGTATTCCCATGTGGGTTTCCACGATGCCTGTAGCAGGGGTAAGTGCACCAATTTCCATGCTTTCGACACTGTTGCAGAGTATGTTTGAACATTTTGCAGGCCTCACCATGCTCAACCTGATCAACACGAAATCCTATAACTACATCGCGCCGGATGATGCGTTCGAAGCGGATCCCTTCGATATGAAATACTCAACATTTGTCTATGGTTCTGCAGAATACACACGGGCAACACTTCACAAGATTGCCCTCTGCAACTATTACAACATTCCGGTTATTGCAAAATCACTCAACACAGCCGGCAAGGAGCCTGATGCACAAGCCGCATTCGAGAATGGTGTGCACACCCTTATCGCGGCACTGGCAGGTGCAAGAGCTTTTCGTACCGGGGGTATGCTTTCATGTGCGGAGGTCTATTCTGCTGAGATTCTATTTATAACCCATGAGATATGTGAGTATCTGCAAACGGTTCTGAAGAAGGAAGAGTTCTCGGAAGAGCGGCTCATGACGCGTGAGATACAGGAGGTTGGGCCCGGGAAGAGTTATATCGGGAGAAAAAGCACGTTCGAACAGTTCAGAAATGAATTCTGGGAACCAGAACTCTTCCTGCATTCAAATTTGGGGCAGTGGAGAGAAATGGGATCAAAGACAATTTGGCAGTATGCTAACGAATCAGCGAGAAAAAGGATAGAACAGCATACCTATCGGGTTGAAGAGAATGTGAAGAAAGAACTCGACAAAATCTATACACGTGCAGAGAAAGACGAACAGCTGGAGGATTCATTCAAGTTGTTTTAAGGAAATATTATGCCTATCGAAGATTTTGTTCTGCAGGGCGGCCTTATAAAAGATCAGATCAATATGATGCACGAAAAGGCGCTTCGCTTAATTGAAGAGGTAGGCATTCACATACCGCACAGGGGTATTTTGAAGATCCTTTCAAACTACAGCGGCGTTAAAATCTATAAGGACAATGTGACCTTTACCAGTGATTTGGTACTTGAGGCATTGAAAAAATCAAAATATGTTCTACCCGAATATGCACAAGACGAAAACAACTGGATTGTATCCTCCGGTGTGAATCAGACGAAATACTATGATCTCGAAACAGGTAAAATACGGGAGCCAACTGAAAAAGACCTGATTGAGCTCACGAAGCTATGCGATGTTCTGGACACTGTTGGTGCAGCACCAGTTAAACCAATGGATGTCCCGATTCATTTACAGGAACTATTGATGCATAAAATATCCTACGAGTACTCTCGGTATAAATGCAACGATATCTATGAAATCATGGATAAATCAACGGTTGCATGCGCCAATTATGTGTACGAGATGGCCCAGGCAGCCGGGAAATGGTTCACATTCGGGATATGGATGATCAGTCCGCGAACCTTTGACAGGAACAACCTCGAAATTGCGTATCGTTTACTGGATAGGGGCATACCCATGTGGATATCTACCATGCCCGTTACAGGAGTTTCTGCACCGATAACCATTCAGGCTGCACTGCTGCAGAGCATATTCGAGCATCTTGCGGGTCTGACCATGCTCAATCTGATCAATACGAAATCCTTTAACTACATCTCACCAAACGATGCCTTTGAGGCAGATCCTTTCGACATGAAATACGCAACCTTTGTATATGGATCAGCTGAGTATGCACGTATAACGCTCCATAAAATTGCTCTCTGCAGGTATTATGGTATCCCGATTATGGCGAAAACCCTTTTGACCGCCGCAAAGGAACCCGATGCGCAGGCTGCCTTTGAAATCGGTTCGCACACCCTGCTTGCCGCACTTGCAGGTGCGAGAGCCTTTCGATGCGGGGGTCTGCTGAATCACGGCGAGCTCTACTCTGCAGAAATGCTGGTCATCGTGATGGAGATTATCGAATACATCAGGAATGTCTTGAAGGAGGAGGAGTTCGAAGAGAAGAGGCTCATGGTCGACGAAATAAGAGCTGTGGGTCCCGGGCAGAGTTACATCGGCAGGAAAAGTACGTTCAAGAATTTCAGGAAAGAGTTCTGGGAGCCTGAGCTTTTCATACATTCAAACCTTGGTCAGTGGAAGGAGATGGGTGCCAAATCGATTTGGCAATACTCACGGGAACTGGTGAAAAAAAGGATAGAAGAGCATACATACTGCATTGACAAGGATATTAAAGTGGAGCTCGATAAGATATACGACTGTGCAAAAAGGGACGAGCAATTGAAAAAGTCGTACGAATTCTGACGAACTAGCTGTATATCGATATGGAGGTACACGCATGCTTGAGGAACTAAAAAGCGCAATTATAGAAGGAGATGAAGATCTGGCCACTGAGCTCATAAAGACTCTTTTAGATAATGGTGAAAAGCCGGGGAATATCTTGAATAAAGGCCTTCTCAAGGGCATGGATGTTGTGGGGCAGAGGTTCAAGACCTACGAGATGTACCTGCCAGAAGTAATCATGTCGGCCACTGCAATGAAAGCTGCTATCGATTTACTGAAACCCCATATTTCAAAAGCAGATATTGTTACCATGGGAAAAATAGTCATGGCCACTATTGAAGGTGACGTTCATGATATTGGGAAAAATCTTGTGAGCATGATGCTTGAAGGTGCAGGATTTGAGATTATTGATCTCGGTGTTGATGTTTCGGTGAAACGAATCATTGAATCCTTTTGCGATGAGAGTGCCGATATCATTGGCATATCGGCGCTTTTAACAACGACAATGCTCGCGCTTGAAAGGGCAATACAGTTGATCAGGGAGAGTACTGCCGGGGCAAAAGTCATGGTCGGTGGTGCACCGCTTACCCATGAATACGCCGAAAAAATAGGGGCGGATGGTTTTGCTCCCGATGCATTACGAGCCATAAATCTTTCGAAAAACCTTTCCGGTAAATAGGGGAGAGAACGTAATGGAATTACGTGGCAGGACTGCAATTGTAACCGGTGCGGGGAGTGGCATCGGTCGAGAG
>CBFDDP010000090.1:0-12818 GCA_965603595.1 uncultured bacterium | reverse complement strand
TGTGTTTGCTCGACATCATGATATTGCGCTCGTGCCAGTGATTTTCATTGGGCTCCAAAATCTGCCAGAGACATTTAATGCACATGATGATCTTATTGAAAGCGGCATGACTACCAAACGCTCATATCTAATATCTCACATGCCCGATAAATGGATACCAGCTCTCGGTGCAACAATTGGTTTTATATTTGGGATAATGGGAGAAAAACTGATTGGTTGACTTTTGTAGTCATATTCATTAATACATGTATATATGAATCAGCGCACCATCACAAAACACGTTGAAACAAGTCCGTACCCGTGTCAGTATTTTTCTTCATAATAAATCCAGGCTTATCTACCTTCAATAGGTGATGCAATGATAATGAACCTGAGGTGATGCAATGATAATGAACCTGAACTTTCTTCAGATGATTCCGCATTTCTTTCTCATCAGATTATTCTTTGCAAGTTTCCTCGGCGCTCTCATTGGGCTTGAACGGGATATCCACGGCAGGTCAGCGGGTCTGAGAACGAATCTTCTCGTGAGTCTCGGTGCAGCGGTGTTCATGATTCTTTCCGAAGTGATACCGACCTCTTTTTTATCGGGACATGACAGTACTTCAATACTACGATCCGATCCAAGTAGGATTGCAGCGAACATCATTATGGGTGTAGGATTTCTAGGGGCAGGGGTCATTATTAAATCAGGGTTTTCCGTCAAGGGAATCACAACAGCTGCCTGTCTGTGGTTATCGGCAGGTATAGGGATGAGTGCTGGAGCAGGGTTCTATGAACTGGCACTCATGGTTACGGCTATTGGACTGATCAGCTTGATATTTCTCAATAGAGTTGAAAAAGCGTATGCCAAGGATTCCTATAGATCACTTCAGATCATGACGACTAATGACACAGATATATCGCAGGTGATTGATGTGATAAAGCGGGAGGGCTTGAAAATAATGTATTCGGATGAAGATAGGAATTATGAGACGAATAAGATGAAGATTATTTTAACGATTCGACTGCACCACAAAGGTGTTATAGACAAGTTGTCTCATAGCATCATTCAGGATATAGAGAGATCGGGTGTCTCGATTTATAATATCAGATGGTGGCATCAATAAAACCATGCCGCTATCGCCTCACTGCAATACCCCATATGCTTTCAAAGGTTTAATTCGTTAGCGGAACTGGAAGGAATAACCGGTTTCAGATTCACTCCTTCCTTACATTCATATCCAATTCTTTTCATTCGACGATAGAGCGCAGTATAAGAGAGAGGTTTTATACAGCCGGAGGAGTAGAGAGGGTTTAAACCGCTAAAAACCCTAATACCCGAATCAGATAAGTCAAGAGTATAATCCAACCTTGTCTGCACGGTCTGAGCATACTACGTTACTGTTGAGCTGCCATGGATATGAACGGTTTCATAAACCCCGATCTCACCGTTTCCCGGAAGCATGGGCATCTCTCGAAGAGCACCATTCAAATTTTCAGGAGTCTTATATACCGCTTCTACTCCGGTTACGGGCGTGAGTTCCCCTGGCGCCATACCCGCGACCCGTACCGAATACTCGTCTCTGAGATTATGCTTCAGCAGACACAGGTTGAGCGTGTGCTTGAGAAGTATGAAATATTTATAGAGCGGTTTCCAAACGTCGGTGCCCTCGCCCATGCCCCCTTCGAAGAGGTGCTCAGCGTCTGGCAGGGGCTGGGCTATAACAGGCGCTGTCTGTCACTGAAGCGCAGCGCTGAACGTATTGTTGCAGAGCATGGCGGTGCGGTACCGCATACCATGGAGGTACTTACAAAGCTTCCCGGCATTGGCCCTGCAACCGCAGCAGGCATACTCTGCTTCGCCTATGGAAAACCGGCCCTGTATCTCGAAACAAATATAAGGACCCTTTTCATCCATCTATTCTTCACAGGGCGTGATGGGGTACACGACCGCGAGATCCGTCCCCTTGTCGAGCAGACTCTGGATCGGGAAAATCCCCGCGAATGGTACTTTGCACTCATGGACTACGGCTCGATGCTGAAGCGTGAGGTGGGCAACTTGAATGCGCGAAGCAGACATTACACAAAGCAGTCCCCCTTCAAAGGCTCGAACCGACAGCTCAGGGGCAGGATACTCGCACTGCTCCTGAACCGCCCCAGGCTCACCACCGCCCAGATTATCGCGTCCCTGCAGGTCGATACTGCAAAGGTGTCAGAAATCATCAGTACCCTTGAGCATGAAGGCTTCATTCACCGAAACGGGTTGACCTATAATATATCCAGCTAACCACTGATCGGGCTCAGATGGAAAGAACCGGAAGCATCATTGGTACAACAGTGATTATTACACGTGAATTGCCCAGCCCTCAGCGGCCCTCGCCGCCTCCATAAGCGCCTCGGAGAGCGTGGGATGGGCGTGTATCATCTCGGCAATATCGGCCGGCAGCAACTCGGAGGATTTGGCGAGAAGCAGCTCGTGAATGAGCTCGGTGGCATCGGCCCCGACTACATGCGCACCCAGGATTTCAGAGGTTTCCGGGTCGTAGAGTATCTTCACGTGGCCATCTGACTTCTCGATGGCAACCGACTTGCCTGCACCCCGATAGGGAAACATGGCCTTCTGATAGTTGAGGCCCTCCTGCTTCGCCTCATACTCCTTGTACCCGAAGCTCGCCACCTGGGGCTCACAGTACACGGCAGAGGGAATGGTATAGGGATCAACACGCGGAACAGGTTCTTTGCCCGCTATATGCTCGACCGCTATCTCACCCTCCTTGGAGGCCACATGGGCAAGCTGCGGTGTGGCGACCACGTCCCCGATGGCATAGATCGAGGGCACGCTGGTCTGATAATAATCGCCCACAGGGATAAACCCCTTCTCCGTCTTGATGCCCACATTCTCGAGACCTATGCCCTCCGTGTTCGGCGCCCGGCCGACAACCACGAGAAGCATCTCCGCCTCGAGCTCGGCCTTCTCGCCGTCCTGCTTCTCGATCGACAGGGAGACCCCTCCCTTCGTGCTCTTCATCCCCGTTGCCTTGGTTGAGACGTGCATGCCGATCTTGCGTTTCTTGAAGGAGCGGGTCAGCACGGCCGATGACTCCTCGTCCTCGATGGGTAGGAGCCTGTCGAGAAGTTCGACCACCTGCACCTCCACACCGAAGCTGCTCATGATATGGGCAAACTCAACCCCGATAAACCCACCGCCCAGTATGATGATGCTCTTCGGCAGCTTCTCGAGCATGAGCGCCCCGTTGGATGAGAGCACCTTCTTCTCGTCAAAGGGAAAGCCGGGGATCTCCCGGGGCCTCGAGCCCGTTGCAACGAGGATGTTCTTCCCGCTTACGGTCCTGCTGCCGTCGATCGAAATCTCGTTGGGGCCCTTGATCTCGGCTGTTCCTGTGATGTACTCCACCTTGTTCTTTTTCAGAAGGAAACTCACCCCCTTTGAGAGCATGTCCGCCGCCTTCCGTGACTTCTTGAAAACCTGCCCGTAATCAAAGGCCGATGCATCCACCTTGACGCCGAGACCCTCCAGATCTTTGATGGAATGGAAGACCTCCGCCTGATGGATGAGTGCCTTCGACGGTATACATCCGATGTTGAGGCAGACGCCTCCGGGCTTGTCTTTTTCAATGACCGCCGCTTTCATGCCGAGCTGCGACGCGCGTATTGCCGCCACATACCCGCCCGGCCCTGCGCCGATTACAACAAGATCGTAGTCATATGCCATGATTCCAACTCCTCACTGTTATTTGTACTAGACGGAGAAATATAACGAAAAAATACATGAATGGAAAATCACCGGTGCATACCCGGCAGCTACGCACGCACAGCGAGAACTATATATCCCCAGAACATGGTCAGTAGAGAACCTGAATGGGGTTCTCCATCATGCCGCGCAGGTCGTGCATGAAAAGCGCACCCTCAGCACCATCGATTACCCGGTGATCGCAGGATAGTGAGAGCACTGTGTTCGTACGTATCTCGATCTCGTCATCATCCCCGACGACCGGCTCCCGGCGGGCCTCACCCACAGCGAGGATGGCAGACCCCGGCGGGTTTATGACGGCTGTAAAGTCGTGAATGCCGTAGGAACCGAGATTGGTGATGGTGAAGGTGGCGCCTGTGAACTCCTCAGGCTTCAGTTTGTTGTTCTTGGCCTTGTCGATGAGCACTTTGAGTTCTGCGTCGATGGTCAGAATACCCCTGTTCCAGCAGTCGCGCACGATGGGTGTGATCAGGCCGTCTGGCTGTGCCACGGCAAGGGCGATATCCGCCCGTCCGTACTGCAGGATATGATCGCTCTGCCAGCCTGCGTTTACTATTGGATGCCGACGAAGCGCCTCCGCTACGAACTTGATGAGAAAGGCGTTGAATGACACCTTCTCTGGGACCCGCCTGTTCAACTCCTTTCGTGCCTGTAAGAGATCATCCATGGCCACAATGGACCGAAGATAGTAGTGCGGAGCACTGAACTTCGATTCAGAGAGCCTCTGTGCAATGACCTTCCGCTTGCCTGAAAGCGCTATCTTCTGTGTGGTCATCTCGACCGGTGTGTGGGCGGCAGCTGCGATAGAAGGTGCATGGGCCGGTGCTCCCTGGGCGGCAGCCGGTGGTGTCATCGTTTTGGCTGCAGCTCCGCCCAGTGCAGCAGCTTCAATGTCGCGCTTCACGATACGGCCTTCCGGCCCGCTTCCCTGTACCTGCCTTATATCGATGCTGTGCTGATCGGCAAGTCTACGCGCTACAGGGGAGGCCCTGACACCTTCAGGAAGTGTACCGGTTATGACAGAAGCAGGCTGCGGTGTGTCCGCTATGGTCACCACTCTATGGCCTGCGGCTTGTTCCTGAACGGGCAGTTTCGGGGCCTCCTGCTCCGGACCCCCAGCACCAGCTGCTGCACCCGCAGGAGCAGCGGCCTCCTCTGCTTCGATTTCCTTCATGAGGGGAGCCACATCCTCTCCCGTCTCTCCAATAATGGCGATGGTCTGGCCGATGGCTGCCTCCTTCCCAGCAGGCACAACGATCTTGAGAAAGGTCCCCTCATTCTGCGACTCATACTCCATGGTGGCCTTGTCGGTTTCGACTTCGCAGAGAATATCCCCCTCCTGGACCTTGTCGCCCTCTTTCTTCGTCCAGTTGACAATGGTCCCCGTCTCCATGGTTGGGGAAAGGGCAAGCATGAGAACTTTCTCAGCCATCACATCACTCCATGTACATCACATTTTTAACCGCAGCAATAATCTTCTCCACCGAAGGCTGGGCCGCGAGCTCGAGCTTGTGGTTGTAGGGCATGGGAACATCCTCGCCCGACACCAGCTCCACCGGTGCATCGAGCCAGTCAAAGCAGTTCTTCGACACAAGCCAGGACACATGGGACCCCACGCTCGCAAAGGGCCAGGCTTCGTCAACGATCACGCAGCAGTTGGTTTTCTGCACCGATCGGTACACTGCCTGCTCGTCGAGCGGCCTGATGGAACGGAGATCGATCACTTCGGCGTCGACACCCATATTCTCCAGATGTTTTGCAGCTGCCTCCACGGTGCGCATGGGCTTGGAATAGCTGACAATGGTCACATCTTTTCCCTGACGCCGTACCGCAGCCTCGCCAAAGGGAATGAGATACTCCTCTGAGGGGGTTTCTCCCTTCCATGCGTACATGAGTTCAGATTCCAGAAAGATCACCGGGTTGTCGTCCCGAATCGCCGTTTTGAGCATGCCCTTGGCATCGTAGGCAGTGGAGGGGGCCATCATCTTCAGCCCCGGCATATGGGCATACAGAGCCTGCAGCGCCTGCGAGTGCTGAGAGGAGAGATACTCGGCAGGACCGTTGGGGCCGCGGAACACGGCGGGGCATGAAAATTGGCCTCCTGACATGTAACGCATCTTTGCCGCGTTGCTGAACACCTGATCCATGGCCTGAATGGAGAAGTTGAGCGTCATCCATTCAATGATGGGCCTGAGGCCGACGAGTGCTGCTCCGATACCTATACCCGTGAACCCCTCCTCCGAGATGGGCGTGTCAATCACCCGTTTCGGTCCATACTTGTCGAGCAGCCCCTGACTCACCTTGTACGCGCCGTTGTACTGGGCGACCTCCTCACCGAGGAGGATGACGTTCTCATCCCGGTCCATCTCCTCGTCCATCGCCTGACGCAGCGCTTCCCGTACCGTAACAATCGCCATGAAGCCCCCTAGACCAGCACGTCCTCATACAGTGTTTCGAGCTCCGGCTCCGGGCTCTCCTCTGCAAACTTTACCGACTCATCGCATATGTTACGCAGTTCCTTGTCGAGTTTCTTGTATCCTTCCTCGGTGAGCATTTTCCGCTCGATCATGAGTTTTTTCAGAATGAGGATCGGGTCCTGCTCCTTGTAGGACTCGAGCTCCTCCTTGGAGCGGTACTTCGCCGGGTCACTCATGGAGTGCCCCTTGTAGCGGTATGTGCGTATCTCGATGAAGCTCGGTATCTTCTCTCTGCGCGTCTTCTCCACGGTTTTCAACAATTCATCGTACACCTCGAGCACATCCATACCGTTCACCTGCTTGCCCTCGATGCCGTATGAGGCGCCCATGACAGAGAAGTCGTCCACTGCTGACACCCGCTTGAAGTCAGTGCCCATACCGTACTGGTTGTTCTCGCAGATGTACACCACCGGGAGATTCCAGATCTTTGCCATGTTCAGTGATTCGTGAAAGGATCCCTGATGTATCGCACCGTCGCCGAAGTAGCAGAGCACCACACCATCCTCGTTCTTTGTGACGATCTTGAGCCCCACTCCTGTGGCAATGGGAATATGCGCTCCCACAATGCCGTTTCCCCCGAGGAAGTGCTTCTCGGCATCGAAAAAGTGCATTGATCCGCCCTTGCCCATGGAACAGCCTGTCGCCTTGCCGTAGAGCTCTGCCATAAGCACCCTGGGGTCCATACCGCAGGCAAGTGCGTGCCCGTGGTCACGATAGGCGGTTAGTACATAATCCTTTGTTAAATCAAGTGCAGCGATGGAGCCCACGGCACTCGCCTCCTGCCCGATGTAGAGGTGGCAGAACCCGCCGATCTTACGGAGCCCGTACATCTGCGAGCTCTTCTCCTCGAAACGCCTGATGAGGAGCATCTCACGCAGGAATTTGTTGAGCAGTTTTGCACCTTTGCTCTTACCGGAACCTTCGGCCATCGCTCTCCTCCGCTCTATCTCAGAACTCTACTGTCTCTTTCCGGTTCTTCATGGGCAGGTAGTAGGTAGCCCGCTCGATAATGGTTTCGAGCACAACGAGCTCCCAGTCACTCTCGTGTATCTTCCAGAAGACCCGGAGCCGGTCTCCCACCGTCTCGAGAACCTCGGTGCGGATGGAAGGGTTCTCCACAATGTTTATCTTTCCATTCACGGTGATGATCTTGTCGAGTGCCCTCGTCTGAATCATCCACTGCACATACGGATTGGCACGAAGCTGCTCCAGTTTTGCGGAATCCTGCGCCGTGATGTTGTACAGTGCGCCGGTACGTCCCCGTATGACGGCAGGCGTCAGCCACCGCATATGGGGCCGCGCCTCATGGTCAACCGTGGCAAGGAGGCCGGTTTTTGCATCATCGAGCATTTTTCCGATCTCAGCCATCATGTCCCGTTTTGTCATCCCTCACCCCCTGCATGGGATACAGCAACGTTTTACAGACCAGTATTTTATACTTCAGTTTTAATGTAGTACATGATGCGTACGTGTGCGAAAATAACAATTATATGTTGAAAAATTCACATTCCCTTTGTCATGGTACACGAATTACCGCATGCAGTCAAACATGCAGATTTCTACCCCTCTCTATGTTTATATAAACCCTTTCAGGGGGAGGAGCAACATGAATATATGGGCTGCCCCTGTCTCCTCTAGTGCACCACACCAAATTGTATTTGACTGAACCTCCCGGCATAATTATTATTCCCTTACTCTATTTCCAGCTATTTTTGTCATTCTGTTTGATCACTAATAGCCGTCGCGGTGCGACAGGGGTGTTCAATGTCATACGACCACACGCTGTATCTGCCTAAAACGTCCTTTCCCATGCGTGCGGGCCTCTCAAAGAAGGAACCCGAGATGCTCAAGGTGTGGGACAAGTCGGGAATCTACGACAAGGTCATCGAAAAACACAGGAACGGTGAAATTTTCATCCTGCACGACGGACCTCCCTATGCAAACGGCAAGATACACATCGGTACAGCCTACAACAAAGTGATGAAGGACTTCATCGTGAAATACAAGTCCATGATGGGCTACTGCACCCCCTACGTTCCGGGATGGGACACCCACGGCCTCCCCATTGAAACCGAAGTCATCAAGGCCTATCATCTGAGCCGCGAGGAATTGAGCCCTATCGAATTTCGTAAAAAGTGCAAGAAGTTCACCTCGAAGTACATAAAGACCATGACCGAACAGTTCAAACGCCTCGGTGTGTGGGGAGACTGGGACAACCCCTACATCACCTTCCACACCCGCTACGAGGCAAAGCAGATCGAGATATTCGGTGAGATGGCAAAGAAGGGCTACATCTACAAGGGGCTCAAACCTGTGTACTGGTGCGCGAGCTGCGTGACTGCCCTTGCGGACGCCGAGGTGGAGTACGGCGACCATACCTCACCCTCGATCTACGTGAATTTCAAGGTCAAGAAGGGTACAGCGCCCGTCACAGAATTGGAAGGAGCCGACGTGGTGATCTGGACCACAACGCCCTGGACACTCCCGGGCAACACCGCGGTTGCGCTCCATCCCGATTTCGAGTACACCCTGTTCGAAAGCGGGGAAAATAAATACCTGGTGGCAACCGAGCTTCTGGACGAGTTCATCAGAAATACGGGAATCATGCCGGAAAGGCATATAAAGATCTACCGGGGACAGGAGCTTGAGGGTACTGTGCTCCGCCACCCCTTTATAGACCGCGACTCACCCGTTGTGTTTGCCGACTACGTGACCCTGGATACCGGTACGGGTGCAGTGCACACCGCACCTGGGCACGGCATCGAAGACTACGAGACGGGCGTGAAGTACAGCCTCGACATCGTATCACCGGTTGACAATTTCGGCAAGTTCACCGAAGAGGTGCCGAAGTTTGAGGGAATATTCGTATCCGACGCGAATCAAGCCATCATCGACTATTTGAAGGAACTGGGCGTGCTCCTCGGTGTGGGAGAACTCACACACAGCTACCCCCACTGTTGGCGCTGCAAGAACCCGATCATCTTCCGCGCAACCGAGCAGTGGTTCACATCCATAGACGGATTCAGGAAAGAGGCTATCTCGGCCATCGATGAGGTGGAGTGGGTCCCGGATGCGAGCATCAACCGTATCAAATCCATGGTGGAGAACCGCTCCGACTGGTGTATCTCCCGTCAGCGCACCTGGGGTGTTCCCCTGCCCATCTTCTACTGCAGCTCCTGTGGGAAGGAAATCATCAATGAGGTGACGTTAAATGCGGTTGAGGAGCTCTTCGGCCGTGAAGGTTCGGACGCCTGGTTCATCAGAAGCGCGAAGGAGATACTGCCTGAAGATTACGCCTGTCCACACTGCGGTGGTAAGGAGTTCACCAAGGAGAAGGACATCATGGACGTGTGGTTCGACTCCGGGTCTTCCCACGCTGCAGTGCTCGAAACGCGTGACGAGCTTCGATGGCCCGCCGAGCTTTACATCGAGGGTTCCGATCAGCACAGAGGCTGGTTTCAGTCATCCCTGCTCACAGCCGTTGCCGCACGGGGCCGTGCCCCCTATCAGGCCGTACTCACCCACGGCTTCACGGTGGACGGCGAGGGTAAAAAAATGTCCAAGTCTCTCGGCAACACCATTGCCCCTGAAGAGGTGATTCAGAAGTACGGTGCCGATATCATCCGGCTCTGGGCTATTTCGTCCGACTACTCGGTGGATGTGCGCATATCCGAAGAGATACTCGGCCAGCTCGTCGACTCCTACCGGAAGATCCGCAACACCTTCCGATTCATGCTCGGCAACCTGAACGGTTTCGATCCGAAGGCTGATCTCCTCCCTGTAACCGAGCTTGAGAATATCGACCGCTGGCTCGTACATCGGCTGCAGGACATAACGACAACCGTGCTAGAGCACTACCGGAAATGGCAGTTTCACCTCATTGTGAAGGAGATCCTGAACTTCTGCAACATAGAGCTGAGCTCCTTCTACCTCGACATCGTGAAGGACAAACTCTACTGCTCGGGTCCCACGAAACCACGAAAGTCCTCACAGACAGCCATTTACTACACACTTCACAACCTTCTCTCACTTTTTGCACCTGTGCTCTCCTTCACCACGGAGGAGGCATACAGGACACTGGCAACCGAGATCATGGGTCCCGGGGGTGTCGAGGTGGAGGAAAGCGTACACCTCACGGATTTCCCCGAAGTCGAGAAATCTGCCCGAGACGACGCACTCGCAAAGGTGTTCGACCACCTCATCGCCGTGCGCAGGGATGTGCTGAAGCCGATCGAAGAGCTTCGCATACAGAAGAGCATCGGCCACTCCCTGGAATCTGAAATTACCCTCTTTGCGGAGGGTGAGACCTATGACCTCTTGAAAGAGTACGCCGACGAGCTTGCCCAGCTCTTCGTGGTGTCCAGGGTGACGCTGGAGAAGAAAAATGGCACTATTCCGGACGCCTACGCCGGTGAGCTGGTTGACGTGAGGGTGGTCAAATCAAAGGTCCAGAAGTGCGGGCGCTGCTGGCGCTACCTCGAAAGCGTGGGCGAAAATAAAAAGCACCCGGACCTCTGCGACCGCTGCGCCTCGGTGGTGGAGAAGTACTACTAAACCGCACTTACAGGAAAAAGTTCCAGGGACCATCCATTCAAGATAATATCGGGGGGATTACCATGTGGCGTTCCTTCTATAACAGCTTCAAGGGTAAGTTACAGGGCAACTCCGCCCTCGCGCAGGCCTCCGAGCAGAACCGCATTGAGCGGTACTTCACCTTCCCTCATTTTGAAGAATCGGCCGAACGCTGTGGCCGGGAACTGAACAAGGCAGGCTTATCAGATGTGGAAGTGGAAGAGTTCCCCGCAGACGGCAGTACCTCCTGGTCCGGGTGGCATGCAATGCAGGCTTGGGATGTGGAAGATGCACAGCTTATGATTGTTTCGCCTTCCAGAAAAGTGCTCTCCAGGTGGAGCGTCAAGCCGGAGGGCCTGGTGATGTACTCAGGCCCGGGTGTGTATGAGGGCAGTCTGGTGGAATGGAACGGTGAAAGTGATGCAGAGTTAAAGGACAAAATACCGCTTACCAACCTGAGGCCTCTGGACGTAATACATCAGATGCGGGCAAAGAGCATACCTGGCATTGTTTCTGATTTCATCGGTACCCTGCCCGGGGTGCGTGACCGCTTTGACCTGCCGGATGATGTACGATGGGAGAACTACGCGTTCAAGAAATATCCAGGCGAGCACTGGGGTTTTATGATAACCCCCAGGCAGGGAAAATTGCTGCGGGACATGCTTAAAAAAGGCCCTGTGAAACTCCGGGCGGAGATTAAAAGCCAAACCTACAATGGGATCATGAAATCGGCAACCGGCGTCATCAGAGGAACAGACCCCGGAAAGGGGGATGTTCTAATAACGACACATCTCTATGAACCTGGTGCAAATGACAATGCTTCGGGGGCGGGCCTTGCCCTGGAGATTGCAAGGAGCCTCAATGCGTGCATAGAAGAGGGGATTGTGCCCAGACCACGCAGAAATATCAGGTTCCTCTTCAACTGGGAGGGCTTCGGGCTTCTCGCCTGGGCACATTCGCATAGGGACCGTATTTCAAGCATACTCGGGGGGGTCAATATCGATGAGCTGGGGGTGGATCAGTCACAGGGACAGTCTATCCTACATCTCTTCATGCCGCCTGCTGCAAACAACTCCTGTATAGGGTACCTTCTTGCGCATCTATGCGAAGAGTTGTTGACACCGACACTGCGCTGGAAAGCCGTTGCTGACCGTGCTGAAATCATCAACGACGCCATCACGGCCGATCCCCACATTGATATTGTACTTCCCACGCTCATACAGTATCCGTCACGACACTATCACGCATCGTCGGACAGAATCGAAACGCTCAGCGCCGATACCTTGGAACTCCTGGGAGAACTCTGTGCCACACATCTATATTTTCTTGCCAATGCAGGAAACAGAGAGGCCGGGTATCTTGCGCGGATTGTCACACGGGCATTTCATAACAAACTGCACTCCCTCGAGCTACGTCTCATGGAGGGATCATGGTTCTTCGATCTTAAAAGGACCCGTACCTGGCTCAGAGAATTCTTCACAGGCTCAATCCCCTCCCTGAAAATATGTGGTCTCGGCAACCCTGAAGCAAAGGCTCTCGAGGAGGAGTTTGAAACCCTGCTCGACACCTGGTGCAGCCGCTGGAAGGACCTCTTTCAATCTAAAATTCCTCGAAAGGTTTCTTCTAAAGACATGAAGCGTGCCTCCTCGATGATACTCGAACGGACCACACTCGGTGCCCCCATGCCCCTCGAAATTCAGCTTTCACCCGAAGAATCACGCATCTTTTTCAGTACCCTGTATGAACACAACCTGGATCTCGTGTTCCTCAGGCTTTTCTACTGGGCTGATGGAAAGAGATCACTGATGGAGATCATAGAGCGGCTAGAAATCGAGCTGGACGAGCTGTACAGAGACTCATCCATCGCACGTACAGGTACCGGATTACTGATCGACAGCAGGGTGCCCCTGGAGATAGATATGAGGGCCATACTCTCTGTGACTGACGTCATTGTCCAAAGTGGATACCTGAAATCCCCTGCTCAATAGCAGGTTTCCTATAGGGCACCGGTCTTCAGA
>CBFDDP010000089.1:0-13026 GCA_965603595.1 uncultured bacterium | reverse complement strand
CCTACAGATCGCACATATCCAGCAGGGTTGGCACATACTTCTCCCAGCCCATTGCCATGATGTGAAGCCCCTGGCACATGGGTTTTATTTCCTTGATGAACTCTGCCATCATCTCAATACTTTTCACGGCACGTTCCTCTTTTGGTGCATCGGCAAGGATTTTTACCATGTCATCCGGGACGAACACACCGGGGACGAAATTGTTCATATACTTCGCCATACCTGCTGACTTGATTATAACGACGCCGCAGAGCACAGGAACCTTGTACTTTTCAGCCTTTTTCATAAACACTTCGAAAGCCTTCGGGTCATAGATGGCCTGGGTCTGGAAAAATTGCGCCCCTGCCTCTATCTTGCGCTCCATTTTAATGAGCTGCATATCTATGGGGTCGGCTCCAGGTGTCACCACACCGCCGATAAACAGATCTGACGGTATACCCTCGAGCTCCTCGCCGGCAAGGTCTTTACCGCCCTTGAGCTCATTCATTGCCAGAAGCAGGCTCACAGAGTCGAGATCATAGACCGGTATACTTTCCGGATGATCGCCTGCGGTATTATGGTCACCCGTGATGGAGAGAATATTTCTGATACCATTCACATAGGCGCCGAGCACATCTGCCTGTATGGCGAGACGGTTACGGTCACGGGTCGTGATCTGGAGAATCGGCTCCAGGCCCTGTTGGGCGAGCAGGGTACAGATGCCCATGGAGCACACCCGCATTACTGCACTTTGGTTGTCAGTCACATTGATGGCAACCACACGATCACGAATGTGGTCAACTTCTCCTTTCCAGAGATGCTCCAGATCTATACCCTTCGGAGGACCGACTTCGCCAGTGACGGTGAACTTGCCCTGCTTCAAGCTTTCCTGTAACTTGCTCATCCCTGTTCCTCCTTCTCCTTTAGCAGAGACATCTGGGCCTCATAGATCACTTCTTTTTCAAGTGCCCACCGGGTGGTGTGCCGTTCATTGTCTGAAACATCCATCTTTCTGAAGTCCCGCAATTTCGGGATCTTCTTGAGGTTGTCGAGCTGGCCAAGTTCTTTGAGACGGTTATAGATAAGATACCATCCGCAATCGCGTTTCTGCTCCACTTCGCAGAGCCCCTCATGCTGACCGCCACACATGCCATTAATAAGACTCTTCGAGCAGGACGTGATGGGACAGATACCCCCGGTGTATGCCAGATAGCAGGTGCCACATCCAGCGCATCGCTCACTGGAGGGCCAGAGTCCCTGCATCCCCTGACTTGATAATGTGTCGTTTGCCGGAAGAGCGGGAATGTCCACCATGACAGCAGTTGCCTGCACACCGATACCGCATGAGATGACGAGCACGGCGTCGGAGCTCCCGAGCTCTCCTATCCTGTATCTAAGTTTTGTTCCAACCAGGGCCTTGTTGCACAGGAAATCTATCTCCGTGCTCCCGGTCACCTTTTTCTTGTTTTTATTCAGTATTTCAGATACCTCATCAATTCTCGCCTGGCCGCCGGAGTCACACCCCACGGGACATCCCCCGCAGGCAACAATGAAGAGGCTCCCATATCCTGAAAGCATCTCCAGCAGCTCTTCATCAGGCTTCGGTACATTGACTACCATTACTGTTCCTCCTTCACATATATCACAACACAGCCCCCGCATACACGCATAGCAAACACACACTCCAGTGCTCTGTTGAGAAGCCATGCTGCACTAGTTCACTACGATATTCAAAGATATCACTGCCCCTGCTTCAGCTCTTCCATGACCCTGTCTACAAGGTGATCGAGTCCTTGCTGCACAGAGGGGGACAGACCCATGGACAGTGCTATCTTCTCGGGTTCAATTCCAAAGAACACAATATCATCCGGCACCTTACCCACGAGCGTTTCCATCCTGAGCGCATCCACAACGCCGATATCGTGAAGTGAGATGAGTACATCTCCGCTCTTCACATCGTCCATTCCAAATCGGTATACCGTGCCTGACGGTTGGTCACCGCGGGCAACATCCAGAATAATAAGCTTTTTAAAATCCTTGAGATCCGATACTATGGCAAAGAACGCTGTACCAGCGTCGATAAGCTCCACATTCTCCGGGTAACCACGCTCATTGAGCAGTTTCAGGGCTTCAACGCCTGCCCCCTCATCGGCCATGAGAACATTACCAATGCCGATGACAGCTACCCTCTCCACATATCTCCCCTACACTACCCTCAGGGAGGCTATTTCAGAGCCCTTGAAATCAAGGGTGTGTACCGAGCAGGCAAGACAGGGATCGAAGGAGCGAGCGATCCTCACGAGCTCGAAAGGATTGGCCGCATCCTTGACCTTTGTGCCGAGCAATGCCTGCTCCATGGGACCATACTGGCCCTTTTCATCCTTGGGTCCACCATTCCACGTGGTGGGCACGACGAGCTGGTACTTGTCGATGACCTTGTCCTTGATACGTATCCAGTGGCCGAGTGACCCGCGAGGACCATCCACAATCCCCATACCCTCCGACTCATCGGGTATCTCATAGGTTGCGCAGACGGGTTCACCGGGGTTGAGCTCCAGAAGCCACTCGCCCATCGAGTCAGCAACAACCTTTGCATCGAGAGCCCGCGCTGCATGCCGACCGAGCACTGAATTCAAATCTTCCAATTTTATGCCGAGATCGCTTACACAGGCATCAAGGGTGTCCTTCACCTTCTTGTTGCCCGCGAAGTAGGAAACCACCCAGCGTGCGAGCGGCCCCACTTCATACACCTCACCCTCATAGCGAGGTGAGCGTATCCAACTGTACCCGTCCTTCTTCCGAGCAGCGGGTTTGGTTTCCTGCTCGAGCGGACGTACCGGATCTGAATCTTCATACCAAGAGTGCTTAACGCTTTCTGTTATATTTGAGGGATCAAGGACCGCCAAATCTGATAGTCCCTTTACCGTTCCCTGCTGAAACATTCTTTCCCGTTTTGCATAGTCGGGATTGGTACCGTCCAGATCGAAAACGCCGTAAGAAAGAAAGTTGCCCGGCCCATCACCAATACCGAAATAATCCGGATAGGTCTGTGCAACCGCTACAACATCGGGTATGTACACGCTGTCGATGAAATACCTGATATTGTTCAGCCGCCACAGAAAGCCCGTAATCTTGTCAATCGTCGGCTGCTCGGTCACACCACCCGGAACCACAGCTGCATTGTGCGGCATTTTCCCGCCGAACAGAGTGAGCATTTCATGTGCGACCCTCCGCATCTCGAGCGCCATGAGATAGTGCTTGACGAGTTTCTGATTGACCTCTTTAGCAAACCTGTAATCACCCTCATACCTAGGCGCAAAGGGTGCAAGTTCTCCCCTTGCAATGAAATCCCTGACTGACAGGAGTGCCGGATCATCACCGCTGTAGTCAGCAACCGCGGTGACATCCACATAGTCAAGTGCAGTGAGGTGGTAGAAATGAAGAATATGCGACTGCAGGTAGTTGGCGCCCAAAATGAGATTTCG
Source organism: uncultured bacterium (assembly GCA_965603595.1). Classification (GTDB taxonomy): domain Bacteria; phylum Spirochaetota; class B62-G9; order B62-G9; family DRHN01; genus JAGLSF01. The sequence goes on along the minus strand of CBFDDP010000089.1, from coordinate 9,562 downwards.
CATGACACGGCCATTGTCGGGTACCTTGTTCGCAATACCGAAGGCGCTGTCCAGGTTGAGAGTCGCCGCGGTTCCATGCACGGTAGGGCATACGCCGCATACACGCTGGGTGATACGCTGCGCATCCCTCGGGTCCCTGCCTTTCAGGATAATTTCGAATCCCCTGAACAGTGTTCCTGCGCATCGGGCATCCTTTACCTCGCCACCATCGATGGTAGCCTCTATTTTCATATGTCCTTCGATCCTCGTCAAAGGATCGATTTTAACCTTAGTTGCCATGGTAAACCTCCATCGTGATTAACGAGTTTTAATCTTGAACCGTTCGAGATCGTCCTCACCGATCTTCTGGAACATGGGTGCGAGCTGATCATGAAAATCGGGTTCGACACACCCGATACACTGCGCTCCCGCACCGATACACCAGTTGGTACCGTTGTTCCACTGACGGTTGGGACAATCGGCATATGAGTAGGGTCCCTTGCACCCGAGCTCATAGAGGCAGCCCGGTTCGCCTGTGTTCCGTGCAAACTGTCCTGCATCGAAGAATGCCCGTCGCGGGCAGTTGTCATGTATGAGCTCCCCGTAGAATGCTTTGGGCCGTAGAACTTCGTCGAGTTTATCAGCTGTAGGCAGTCCGTTTATGAGAATATCCGCTATGGTTCCCACGATCCAATCAGGATGGGGCGGGCAACCCGGGATATTGATCACGGGTTTGTCAATCTTCTGTTCCTTGAGAAATTCCATCACCGATTTTGCCCCTGTCGGGTTCGGTTCACCGGAAGGGATACCGCCAAAAGAGGAGCATGTGCCAACGGCCAGTACTGCCAGGGCTTTTTTGGCGAGGTCTGCCGCCATCTCCATCATCGTAACTTCCTTACCGTCGATCTCACCGAGCGTGCAGTAGAGTCCGTCCTCACCGGTGGGGATGCTCCCATCTATGATGAGAACATACTCACCCGGTATCTCCTTTGCCGTATCCCGGAGTACTTTCATAACAGGCTCTCCCTGCCCCGCCATGATGGTGGCATGAAACCGCAGGGAGACATGTTTTCCCGGTATGACCGGATCAACGAGAAGATTCTGTACATTCGGATTTATCGTATTAATCAGTGAAACGCTGCATCCCGAGCATGCTGCTCCAGCAATATAGACTGCTGGGATTTCATAGACTTTCGAAGACACTGTTCCCTCCTTACTGTAGAATCACCAAAAGTGCAGGTAAGCTGTTCTGCCCCCTACTCATTATTATATCTTTTCTAACTTATTGATATATAAGGAAATATATTGTTTAAAATTTCACAATCTCAGGCATTATAAGCATAACATAAAAAATTGTCAAGCAAAAAAACGACCGATCAGTCCCAGAGCATGCAAATACAGCAGATATGTCTCTCTCAGGGTTCTCTGAAAGTAGCAGGCGAGCTGAATATCGATGAACATGAACCTCAGGATAACCGTGAGGATCAGAATTGACCAGGTAGCGATAAAAACCAGCGATGAAAAGTAACCGTAACGTCGCATATCGGGCTGCTCTAGCTGAATATAGTGAATGGTGGCGAGGAAATGAAAGGAAAGAGTGGTGCCAAAGAGAAGATAGAACGGGGCAGCAAGAACAGTCGATGCAGTGAAATGCGTAATCAGCCTGAAGAGGGCAACAAGTATCACCGTGTAGAGGGGAAGGGAATAGGGAGCAAGTGCGATAAAGATGTTTATCCGGTCCGTTCGTACATATGCGTTGCTGCTCTTCACGCTCACAGTACGGATTCGGATGCCACTAAGCAGGGCGAAGACAATATGCGATAACTCATGCTCGAGAATATAACTCTTGACAGGAGCACCGAAGAGCATGAAGAGCAACAGGAAAAGTACAAATCCACCGATGGCCCAGAGCATGTGGGTCGTGACAGACGAATAGGACCGGAAGAGATGGGGAAGATGGACGACCAGGGATGCGGTGAATGGTAAGACTGCGACAGCGAGGAGAAACAGAAAGGCCTTGAGTAGACTAACTTTCTTCCTGCGGCGGTTTTCTCTTCCACCTCTGCTTTCTCTGCTCTTTCTTCTCCCTCTCTTCAACGATTTTACCTATCATTTTTTCGGCAAGCAGAGTTGCCGCAGGGTCCTGATATTCATTGATAACGATTCTAAAATAGAACTCGGCTTCATCATAGTCCTCTTTCACGAGGTAGCAGAAGCCAATTTCATAATGTGCCCAGACAAGCGCCTTTGAGTTGTCCGGGTAGTTCGAAATGACTGCTGTGTACGCTACTATTGCATTGTCATACCTTCTCTCATCAAACTCTTTCTGTGCTATCTTTTCATAATCGGTTATTGAAAATGGGTTTCCATCCTCTTGATAGAGTGCCGGCATCTTCGATGCGCATGACAGTACCAGAAGGAGGACACCTGTGGATAAGACAGCAAAATGAAACCAGTTTTTCATGCTTCAGTCCTGTCTTGACTCGACTTCATGTATGTGTGAAGAGGAACATGAGTATATCTCATCCTTGATGGGTAGACTTTTTCGAAGCTCTTTCAGAAAAGACTTTTCTTCACCCATGGGATCGTAATGGTCACACTGTTCCATGATCCTCCGTATGATTGAAAAGTACTTGTAGATCTTCTCGTCCCCGGATTTCTTCTTCCACATCCCCATGTTGCATCGAACACGAAGGACATATGCGCTGGTACTCTCTATGGGCTGCTTGAAAACTACGCAGTGGGAACAGTTTGAGCAGTAGATTTTCCCATTAAATTCACTGTGCCCCTTTTCACCCTGCATATCCCCACCAAAGCCTCTATAATGTAAATCACCAAGATTAAAAGTCAACCATATTTTAGCTTGACCCCTTAAGCCCTTTGGCTATATCATGTTCCTGCACGGTAGTGAGCCGTGTGTGGGGTTCCACCTGAGAAAAGGGGTAGTCCCTCACCGGGGGGGTGTAGCTCAGTTGGGAGAGCACTTGAATGGCATTCAAGGGGTCAGGGGTTCGAATCCCCTCACCTCCACATAATACTGTAATGAAAGGGACACCTTACGTAATTATCTCTATAATTATGTACGCTGTCCCCTCTTCGTTTGCCCCCACTCGTTTATGAGTATCAACTAAAGTGAGCTGCCACCTTTTCCACCCACACCCCTTTTTCTATTTGTGTTTTGCGTACAATGGTATTACAATGATATACAAAGGATAAAAGAAAACCGGAGAGAGACGGTGGGTGACACGAATACCGAAGGCCTTGATCCTGAAATCGCTGAACTTCTCGGCATTGACGAGGAAGAAGAAGCACAGATCAGCCTGGACGCAATCGAAACAGCCGGCCGGCCCATTACACAGACTGAATTCAGACCTATCGATCTGCAGAAGGTGTTTCAGAACAAGAGCGCCTATATGAAGATCATTGCCGACGGCGGAGAGTTGGGACAGAGGCTGCACGGTCTCATCACAAAGTTCTTAAAGGCAAAGGACAAGGATGAGCGGTCCCTGTACCGGGAGAAGGTCGCTCCCGCATACTGGAATCTTCTTCTCTACCTGGTGAACAGTTACTTCGACGACATGACCTCGGAAAAGCAGGCGATGTACCGTTACGGCCTTCTCAATTCCGCCTTTATCGACGACAACCAGAAATTGATTCTCCAGCATATCAATCAACCGGTAGATTCTTTGGAGACCGTCTCCTACGTAGATGAGTGGCTCTACAAGGTTGGAAATGGAGAGGTCAAACCTTCCGCCATTGACGAAACGAAAAAAGTGAAGAAGAAGTCTCCATCTGCCATGCGGAGTAAGATGGAGCGCAAATCGGGAGCACGGGAAGCTGACATTGTAAGCCTGAAACAGAAGATCGAACAGCATCTCATGGTTGAGAGAAGTCTGTCGAGCACGGTGAGCGTTATTACAAACCACGATAAAATAGACGAATATGGCGGTATCATCACACCCTATTCACCTGAGCAGAAAAGAGCGCTCCTCCAGGTTCAGGACGTCGTAAAATCACTCCTCAAGTCTGACAGGGAAATAGAGGTAACCTTTAGGAGCCTGAAATCACTGGACCAGGAGATAATCGCCCTCAAGGGACAGGGTGGTGAACTGAAGGAGGAGATTGACACCAAAACAGTGCAGGATGAGCTGTCCACCATACGTCAGATGCACAAAATGACAGCTGGAAGACAGGGCAACCATTTCCCCTTCCTACTCAAGGCTTACATGCCGGACAGTGATTTCGAAATCTGTACCAAGGACCGCCTGCTCGATGTGCTCAAAGAAATTGAAACAATTGACCCCAACATTTTCCTGAGAACCTACAAGGGAGAGGAACACCGTATTGTACCTTATTTCATTATCGTTCCATCGTACGGTGATTACGGCATATGCTGGGAACCCTTTGACCGCATGAACAAGGCAACGAGCAAGGGCCGTATTGCCCTTCCCATGTATCCCAGAGAGCTTAAAACCGCCCTGCTCTATGCGCTCGGTGACCTGAGATGGCAGATCGCCAAGGAGAAGGCGCTCCACTACTGGATGGAGGAGGGCCTCACGGGGTACTACTACCAATATGCCCAGGAAAACAAACTGAAGGGAGATCTCAAAGAGATGTTCATTCAGGACTACATACTCTGGGTCAAGTTTGAAGCACAGGGTATGCAGAAACTGGAACGGGAAGTTCGGACCATTTTCTGGCGCTACACTCCCTTTCCTCAGGAAATCAAGGACCAGTTGAAAAACCGGGGTTATTACTACGCCGAACTCTATAAAAAAGACCAGAACCGCGCAATATCACGAGGCTATTGACCCCTGATGACATGGGTTGTGGCCTGTCTTCAGCAGCTTCTTTTCCCCTAATCCCAGAGAAGCTCTTTCAGGTGGCTAAAGTGTTCCCGTATCTTCTTCAATGCCTTCATCTCGATTTGACGCACCGTTTCAGGAGAAATGCCCAAGGTTTCACCGATGTCTTTCAGCGTGTATTTCTTTCCGTTTATGAAGGAGTACCGGTATAGAAGGACCTTCCTCTCCTTCTCTTTGAGGACCTGAAGCATTTCAGAAGTCTTTTCCCTGAGATACTTCCGCATAACGATAAAATCGGGATCGTATTTCAAATCCTGAAGAATACCCTGTAGAGAGTAGCTGTCACCTTCAGTGGCAGATTCGATGGACAAAACCTTTTCAGGAAGACGCAATATGCTTCTGATCTCCTGCTCATCAATCTTGGTTTCAGATGAAAGCTCCTCCGCATCGGGTGTCCGGCCATTGAGCTTTGAAAACTTCTGCGAGGCCTTTGAGATTTTCCGCAGTTTCTCTTCCTTGCGATGCGGAAGCCGTATCATCCTGCTCTTGTTGGAAAGCGCACGGGCGATACTCTGCTTGATCCAGAAGGATGCATAGGTGCTGAACCGCACGTTTTTTCTAAAATCAAATTTCTCAGCTGCCTTGATCAGTCCGAGATTGCCCTCCTGTATGAGATCGAGAAGATCCATATCATGTGTGAGGTACCCACGGGCGATCTTCACCACAAGTCTGAGATTTGAATTGATCAAATTTTCACGTGCGATTTTATCTCCCTTCAGAATCCTCTTTGACAGGTCCTTTTCCTCATCAGCGGTAAGAAGCCTGTCATTTCGTATCTGATAGAGATATGCGGTCAGGTTACTGTCTTTGGTTTTTGTTTGCACTGCCATTTTTTTCACTCCCCTTCCCTAAATTGCAATTAGCGTGCCAACGCCATATTTTCAAATGGCAGTGCAATTCATTATATATTGAGAGTTACAGAACAGGGAATTTTACCTAATGTGAGAGATACGAAAAAAGTATTATTTATTATACTTTTCATAGTATAATATACCACACTTATTACGTTTTTGTTACTAATTTGAGGATTTTTTTATCAGGGTAAGGACGGAAAGTAAACGTAGGAAAACTGCCAAGATAGTCAATATCCACACTAAATTCTTTAATTACTTACTATTAAATGAATTATAAAAACAGTCATAATACTGTCAGAAGCCAGAGAAGAAGTGTTTCTATTGGATGATTTTTGGGAAGACAATCTATCCATTGATCTGCAGAATATTTTATAGGGGAACGATCTAAATAATTACGATAAAGTAATACAATTGTTTATTGATTGTATAAAAAATAATACAGGGTGTAGCTAGAGGTGCACCCTCGATTGGGTTTTGAACGTCCTTGCGTGGAGTTATTTTTCGCTGCTCTTGATATTGTATTTTTTTCTAAACCGTTCGATACGTCCGGCAGTGTCAACGAGCTTCTGCTTTCCGGAAAAGAAGGGATGGCAAGCTGAACAAATTTCAACATGGGTCAGGTCTACAGTTGACATTGTTTCGATCTTATTCCCGCATGCACAGGTAATGACAACCGGTTTGTAGTCAGGATGTATGTTCTTTCTCATCGATTACTCCAATTAAATCACTGAGTAGTAATAGGACGAACAAAAAGATAAAAAAGATACGAAAAGATATCGTTTCACTAGCGCTGCGCTAGCGCTTCGCGAGCTTTTTATTCGCCAGCACTGTGCTCATTTGAACCAAATTGATTGTTCTTTTTATTGACGGGTTGAAAACCCAACACTCGCCCTGATAATATACTGCAAATGAAGCACAGTTCCAAGTATTTTTCCTAGCCCGAGTTATTCATCGATCGGAGAAATGCCGCATTGTTTTTGGTGGCCCTCATCTTCTCAATGAGCAGGTCCATGACCTCGATCTCATCCATGGGCTGCATGACTTTTCTCAAAACCCACAGCTTCTGCAGTTCATCCTCGCTCAGCAGCAGTTCTTCCTTTCTCGTCCCGGATTTCATGACATCGATTGCAGGGAAGGTTCTCCGCTCAACCAGCCGCCGGTCGAGATGAATCTCCATGTTACCCGTGCCTTTGAACTCTTCGAAGATAACCTCATCCATCCTGCTGCCCGTGTCGATAAGCGCCGTTGCCATAATGGTGAGGCTTCCGCCCTCTTCAATATTTCGGGCAGCACCGAAGAAACGCTTCGGCTTGTGAAGAGCGTTTGAGTCAACACCGCCTGAAAGGATCTTGCCCGATGTAGGTACAACCTGATTGTATGCGCGGGCGAGCCTCGTAATACTGTCGAGTAGGATGACCACATCACGCTTGTGTTCGACATGACGTTTGGCCTTCTCGATGACCATTTCAGCCACCTGTACATGTCGTGTTGCGGGCTCATCGAATGTTGAGCTGATGACCTCGCCGTCTACGTTCCGTTCCATGTCGGTGACCTCTTCCGGCCTCTCATCAATAAGGAGGACGATGAGAACGATCTCGGGATGATTGGTCGTGATTGAGTTTGCTATCTGCTGAATAAGGATGGTTTTACCTGTTCGTGGAGGCGCTACAATGAGACCGCGCTGTCCCTTTCCTATTGGTGTAAACAGATTGACAATCCTCGTTGCTATGTTGTCTGCGGTTATCTCAAGGTTAATTCTTTCATCAGGATAGAGTGGAGTGAGGTTATCGAACAGTATTCTTCGCTGTGCAACTTCAGGATCCTCGAAATTGACCGCCTCAACCCTCAGCAGGGCGAAAAACCGTTCATTCTCCTTCGGGGGCCGCACCTGGCCAGACACGGTATCACCGGTTTTCAAACCGAAGAGACGTATCTGTGAAGGAGAAACATAGATATCATCGGGCCCGGGGAGATAGTTATAGCTAGGCGAACGAAGGAAGCCGTATCCATCCTGCAGGATCTCCAATACTCCCGAGGCAAAAATGAGCCCGTGTTTTTCCGTCTGGACCTGCAGAATGGTGAAGATGAGGTCCTGTTTCTTCATTCTGCTCGTGCCCTCTGTATGAAACTCCCGGGCAAGAGAAGACAGCTCGGAAATCGTCATGTTGGCCAATTCATTTATGTTCAGTTTGGCGAAATCAATTTTTCTCTTCGCCTCCGACTTCTTCTTCGTTCTTCTGATGACGGCAACCTTCCCCGCACTGCCCCGTGACTTGGATCCTGATTCGAGTTCATCAGGCAAATCAGCCTCAACGGGATTGCCTGCGGCATCCTCCGGCGTATCATCCGTAGACTCCCCGGTATCTTCGGATATAATCTCGTCCCTCTGTTCCTCTAAATTCTCTTCGGTTTCCATAACGCTCACTTCACTCCTTCTCTTTTATGCTATTTCTCTGAAACTTTTGCGCAGAGCTCGAAAATATTTGATAAAGTACAGCGCGACGAACTGTAATAAAATATTTGTGTTGGTTGCGGCCGAAGTACATGGAAGTACAAGTGCAGGCGGAGCCATGCGACCGAGCTTAGCGAGGAAGTGCCCGTGGTAATGGCGGAAGCCTGCCAGAGGCCGCGCTGTATTTTCATTAGGTCTGAAATATGAGGATTACACACTGTTTTTCACTACACTGTACTACGAAGAATCTCTTTCCTTAGAACCCCACTCCCTAACGCTTGTTTCTTTGCTGATTACCAATGCGGTTTATATTGAGGCTTCTATCAGTAGATTGAGGGTATGGTTTACCATCTCAAGGTAAAACATATTGATCATGGTGTCAACAGAAAAAACAGCTATTACTGAATAAAAACCCCTACCCTGCGTAATAGGTCAATCATTGCCTGAAACAGAGGTTTTATCTCATACTCAAGCATATCACCAACTGTTATCAGGTCTTCACTCCTGAAGGAATCTTCTATCTTCTTTAATCCAGCCGAAAACTTTGCAAAGAGGTCATCCATATCGAGGTCTGCTTTGGAGAGTACGGTACTGTCCATACTATATGCAGTCATAAAGAACTGAAGTACATAAATGATCTCATCCATGATCTCTGTCACAAAGAGGAGATCGCCCAGTGCTTCCCCATCACGACCGACCTGCAGATTTTCGCCGATCCTCTCAAATTTATCCACGGTTCGAATCGCAATGCTCTCCAGATCCACGAGAGCTGTCTTCAGGAAGGACACTTCGAGACCTCTCACCTCAACATCATACAGACTGTTCTTCAAAACTGCCCAGTTCACCACCTTGGGTAGCTGCTGCTGAAGTTCTGTGAGCACTTCCTGCAACTCCTGCCGCCCATCACCATCAACGTATTGTTTTTCATAGAGATCGATCAGGCGCCTCAGGTCTTGCAGTATCTCTGTCAGTGATTTCCCCCTGCTGTTTACAACAACCATGGAGCGCAGGTGCAGTGTGCTCAGAGAACAGGCCATGCCCTCTGCAATGAGGTTGATTCCCTCGAGAATCAATTCGTAATCATCAATATTCCTGCTCTTCAGATAATCACCAATAACACGGTCAATATACACACTCACAGTCCCGATAGTACTGAGCGCATGGTCGAACCTTGTAGAGGTTTGAAGGCTCAGCCTGTTAATCGATGAGATGTTTTTCCCAAGGTGCTCCGACTGCTGACCGACCGCAATTTCCTTTTCATCCACCGAAACAGTACTGATAATCCCCCCGTTTTCGGCAACCCAGCCTTCGAGGCTTTCGAGCACGTCGCCTAAGCTTTTCTCGTTCTCAATGGTGAAATCAACCTTCTCATCATTGATGATGATTTCCATCTATTAATTCCCTCTATTTAT
>CBFDDP010000088.1:0-13085 GCA_965603595.1 uncultured bacterium | reverse complement strand
TCTGACCCATTGTAGCGTATCACTGTTATGATAATACTCTGCTGCTTCCTCCAACACTTCCGGGTATGTTCCTTTTCGAGATAAGTAGCCGCAATGGGACGACGAACCAATTCTGGTAACATCTGGAATAAGTCCCTGTGTTACATAGTGTGAGAACCTAGTGAGAAGGAGGGTACCATGGTTAAGAGGATGATCCTTATACTGATTATTTTTCTGTGCGGAGCTGGCGTGCTGTTTGCCGGTGAGTTCAGGCTCGGCGGCATAGGCGGAATAGAGGCCTTCGATGTCATTGAAAAGCAGGAAATCCGGAACGAGTTCGATAAAAAAGTGGTTTTATATCCCGGCCTGTACTGGGAAGTCATTCCCAATAGCAAGTTCGGGTTCGGTATGACCTATCTGGTCAAGTTCAACCGGGAAACGTCTCCCCTGTCGCATGTTGATTACAACTGGTATTTCGATTGGATCGCGTCGTGGGACTTTCGCTATCATTTCCTGAACGATTCCTTTTTCGATCCCTTTGTGGAAGCCGGGATCGGAAATGCGGGGAGGGTGGATATCACCTCCTACGATTACGGCATGGAGGATGAACGGGATGACCTGGTGATGTCCCTGTTCGGACAGGCCGGTGGAGGAATGGCCTTTCATTTCAGAGAGATGCATGTGGGAGCAAAGGCCCTCTATCGATTTCTCAACAGGCCGCTGCCTGCCACTCCCTATGATACCTATCCCCTGAAAAATTTTCACCTGTCCGTTTTTGCGGGGGTGACCTTCTAGTGTAAGACCTCCTTTACGATATGAAGGCGCCAGTCCCCTCCCCATGGTGCCTTCTTTATATTCTTATTAAAACCTCAGGCCGGCGAGTATGGTCCATTTGATGGAGAGCTCATCCGCCGAAGTACCATCGCTCAAATAGCCTGCCAAGGTCTCTTCTGAATACCAGCCGGGGATGAAAAACTGAACCGAGCCCCCTGCGTAGGCACCGAAATGACGGGCGAAGGAGTATCCTCCCAAAGCGCGTATCTCAGGGACAAAGCTGGGGCCTCCCTCTGGATACCAGTTGTCAGATCCGCTGTGATGATCATGTATGACGGCATCGAGGTTGACGAAGAACCGGTCAAGGGGTATCTCGCCGCCGAGGCCGAGGCCGTATGACCAGCGTGCGGGGTCGCTGAAGGGGTTGTAGGCCGCGGTAAAGAGGGTGTACACGTGTGAAGTGCCCATTCGGTAGCCGAGATGGACGAACCCTGTACTGTCTCCCCATATTTCAGCATGCCTCCTGCCTTCCCGTGAATAGGTGATGAGGCCGACCGACTCGCCCTCCACCTCCTCGGAGATGTTCACCAATCCAACCTGTGTTCCTGTCACGTCTTCAGCAATGTTAATCAAGCCAATCTGAGCGCCCCGTATGCCATACCCGAGGTTCACCAGGCCGATCTGGACACCACCCACATAGTCTGCTATGTTTGCCAGCCCGGACAGTTGGACGCCGATAAGGCTTCCCTCGGTAATGCCTGCTATGCCGGCGAGCTGAAGACCGATCATGTCGCCCTTCGTGTAATTACCGATCCCCGTTATCTGTGCACCATAGGCATGCATGTCAATTCTATTCACAATCACAGAGATCTGAGCTCCCCTCATCTCATTTTTGGTATAATTGTTAAGAGCGGACACCTGTGCGCCGACAAGATTACCCCTGACTATATTGCTCACACCGGCGATCTGCGATCCTATCAGGTCTTCTCCCGCCACATTCCCGATCAGGCCGAGTTCAACCCCTTCTATTCGATAAGACTCACCCCAGAGCAGATTGAAAGAAAAATGGCTGACTGTGTGTTGTTCTTCTGAGGACGGATAGGACAGGGAAGGCGTGACACCAAAACGCGCAACCTGCCGTTCATAGCTATTTCCATCTGCTTCCCGCGGCTGCAGGAAATCATCCTCAAATTCATCGTCATCGATGTCTTCAAACTCATCGTCTCCCCTCGAGGCGGTTATTTCGACAGCCACGGGTTTTAGGTCAGACGGAGAGAGGAGAGCCCTCTCTCCCCTTTCCACTATTACGTGGGCTTGATAGGTACCTTCGGGTGTATCCAGGGTCACCTCGTACGGACCAGCTTTGAGACCGAGAGCAATCTGATTGCCCTGTGGCTTGTTCAATTCTACGACCAGAGAGCCGTAATGGTCCCGTACAAAGAGCCTTCCGCTGATCTCCTCTGAAACGGCGAGGCCCGCTGAGGTCTCACGCAGGTCGGTAAGCACGATGTCCCCCGTACCCGTGAGGCTTATGTCATAGGTGGGGTGCTGTGCGCCGTAGCGTGTTTTTTCCGTTGAGGCGAGGGTCTCATTGAATGCGTAGTGATAGGCCTCATTCAGGGTTACCTTCCCGTCGCTCGTTGCATCGGCTGCCCCGCGCAGTCCTGAAACGAGATAATGGGTGAAGAAGGATGCCTGAATACGGTCCGATTCCTGCGCCGCCTCGTCGGCAGAGCTCGAGGTGAGAAAGGCATGCCCTTCAGTTATATTGGAGGCATCGAGGAGGAAGGCGGGTTTTCGCACACCACCCTTGCTTCGTGTCAGTGCGCCCGACGAACAGGAGTCGAGGATAGCGATGTGCACATCCGCAGCTATGTTTGTGATGTCGGAACGAAGTTTTCTATAATTGTACCGGTTCGGGCCCAGCAGCAGTCCCTCCTCATCAGAGTGTCCGGAGTAGTAGAAGATGAACTCTCTGCGATCATGGCTTGCAGTCGCTCCCGCCATAATGGTGCTCATCTTCTTCATTCCCTGCGCAAACTCCGTGTAACTGGGGTTGAGCAGAATAACACTGTCGTCCCAGCTCAAACCACCCATTTCCATCATGACCTGTGCAAAAGATTTGGCATCCGAGGCGGCATACTGGAGGGGTATCCGTATGCCACCTCCTTCATTGGACCCTACAATAAAGGCGAACCGTCTGAGAGGTACAAGCTCAGGGGTTTCGGTATCTGCAAAAGCGCCCAAACCGGCACTGTATGCGACGACGACACATAAAAGAAGGGGTATTATTCTTGGTATCCTGCTTCTTTTCATGGTCACTACTCCTCCTTTTTCAGAATGGTGGAGTATTGTTTGAAGCCGGATGGCAGCTTTAACTTTTTCTTCTCTGCCCTTTTTGATTTTGATGCCAGTGCGTGCACGGCATCTCCTGCCTCTGCAAGGTCAAAAGGTTCGTCTGATGTTATGAAGAAAAAGCGCTCGTACAGAGGAGCATCATCGAGTTCGTATGCATAGGGAAGGGAGATTTCTCCTCCCTGATGGAGCTCAGGTGCGGCTTTGTAGTCGGTGCCCGGGTAGTGAAGGGTCACCACTCCACGGCCGTCAATGGAGTATATAACACCGAATTTCTTCCCGGCTGCAACATAACTCAGCTGGATGACATCACCCTCAGCGGCGCTTTCTCCAACTTCCAGACGCTCAATCTCATCCCCGCTCTTCCGGTACACCACGAGATGGGGTTTTAATCCTTTGAGTCTGATTTCCTCACTGCCTCCCTCTGATGGGGCCTGCTTCAGTATACTTCTCAGGGGTATAAGGACGATCAGGATGAACGCCACCGTTGAGAGGGCATAGGCAAAACTGCGCAGCTTCGGACGCTGAACGCTCCTCCTTCCCCTCTCCTGTCTCCCGTAGACCTTTTCGTATTTTTTTTCTATCTGCTTTGCCTGTATCCCGGGGGGATAGGAGGAGAGTATCTCCCTGTTTGATTCTTCCAGCGCATCAAGCCGGGTCTGCAGGGATGGGTCTCGGGCAAGCTGATTTCTGACCTCTTTTTCGAGTTCGGCAGAAAGCTCGCCGAGAAGGTATCGCTCGAGCTGCCAGTCAGGAATCTCTCTTTTACTAGCCATTGTAGAAATCCTTGTGAAGATGTTTTGCCCGTTCCTTGAGGCCTCGAAGCCTCTTGCGAACGCCGGAAACTGAGAGACCCACCTCATTGGATACTTCCTGCAGTGTCATGCCATCCACATAGTACAGTACGGCCATAGTTTTTGTAGACGGAGGCTCGCGTCCGAACACCTTGTTGAGCAGGTGCCGGTTGACGATGTTCGACTCGTGCTCATCCGTGTCCACGATGCTCATGAGAATTTTCTCGTCATTGGTGTGTGGGTGGCGTCGTTCCGAGCGAAGCACATTGAGGCAGATGTTTGTCGCAATCCGGTAGAGGAGGCTTGACGGCGCATCCATGTTCAGCCGCTTTTCATGACGGAGGACCTGTACAAAGGTGTCCTGCATTGCATCGAGTGCCCTTTCCTCGTTTCTCAGTAGATACCTGCAGCGGCGCAATACCATCGGGCCGTATTTCTCGTAGAGAAGCTTCACGTCGAGCACAAACGGGGATCCCTTTCGTTTCCTCTTACTGTAACACCATACAAGGCTTTTCTTGTTACGAGTATAGCATCAATTATATTGAAAGCTGTTACTAATCTACTGATTTTAACAATAGGGGAGACACTTTTTCTCTTTCCATGCGTTGTAGTATGCAAGGAACAGAATATTGGAGTTTACAGAGGGTCAGGAATGGTAGTTTCGGGTTAGAACAGGCAGTATCAGGAAATTACCGGCGTGAACGCTTCGAAGCTGATCCGCCGCCGCCCAGGATTATTGCAATACCAAGTATATAGCCCACATTGTACCAGTTTCCGTTGTTGTGGACTTCGTACATGTGTACGTTGTCAGAGAAGAGGGAAATGATGAATGTTATGGGGGCTATGACACCATGCCAGAGGCCCAGCCAGAAACCGGCAACATTTCCTTCCCTGTCCGGAGAATTGGCCAGGTCATTCGGGCCGGCCGCACAGCCTGACAGTATAAGCAGCATGAGAGCAACCATTCCCAGGATGTATATGGTACGCATGTTTTCTCCTCTCAGAGAGCCTTCTACTACTATAGTTGTACGTGACAAATACTGCAAGTATTACTTTTCGTGTTCGACCGAAACGATATGATGCTCAGCATCAACTGCCACTGGCAAAGGTCGTGTGAAGCGCTGTCTCTATACAATCACTGTGCCAGAAGACGGAAAGCATAGCGGCAGTAGAGCTCAACTCCCAGGGGCGGGTAGCCCTGCTCATAGGTCAGCTCGTTGGTTGCACCCATTGAGTCACACACACCGCGGATGATTGTGTCAAGCCGTTCCCTCCATGAGAGCCAGATCTCGCGGTCGAAGGTACGCAGGGTACCGCTCATTTCAGCAGTACCCGGTATCACGTTAAAAGTACTCCCCGCATGAAAACTGCCGACCGTGACCACAGCAGGTTTCAGGGGGTTCATATGACGGCTTGTGATGCGCTGCAGAGCGCTGACCACCTGCGTTCCTACTTCCAGGGCATCCATATCGGCACGAATCAGAAGCGTTTTGCCGGGCCTCCCTGTGTCAAGGGTACCAACCACACCGAACCGGGCGATTCCCCTTTGAACGTGAAGGCCCTCTCTCTGGAGAAATTCGGCAATATAGGCGGAGGTCTTTCTTTCAGTGAAGGCGGGCTCAGGTATTCGGTGCAAATCACGGCGTGTCTCTGTTATAAGTTCTCTGTGCCCTTGCACGATTTTCTTGAGATTAACCATGGATACCTCTCACTGGGGTGCGATGTAACTTTCCAGCTCACCTATATAGAGGTACAAAGTGTTACTGAAAACCAAATGAATCTTCTCATGTGACCTCCGAAGAGAAACCCCATACCCCGGCATGGACCACAATAGGGCATGTGCGAAAGCCAATCCGGTTTAGTCGTAGCGCTGGTCGGGCCTGTCCCTCCCGGCATAGTCGGACCAGCCGCGCCGTTCCCAGTATCCCTTGTAGTCATAGTCGACGAACTCAATTTCGGTGATCCACTTGGCCCATTTCATGCCGTATTTTTCAGGAAGAACCAGGCGAAGGGGGTATCCGTGCTGCGGGAGGAGTATCTCACCGTTTACCCGGTAGCAGAGCTGCACGCCCTCCTGCTGAGCTTCCTCGAGAGTGATGCTGGTAGAATACCCATCTGCGCACTTGAAGACGATTTCCTGTACGGAGCTTTCGGGCCTGACCTGTTCGAGAACATAGCTCATGGGTACGCCGGTCCATATGGCATTCCCGATTGACCTGCCGCCGGGCGGGTTTGAAATGGTTTCAAGTACCGCGTATACCGTCTCTTGGGGCATATCGAGAATTTCTTCGTATGTATAGGTTTTTCGGTCCTTTACCATACCGCTGATCTGCAAATTCCACTCATCGACGTCGATTTTCTGGGTGCTGTATATGGACAGGGTAAAAAGTTGTTCCTGGGAAACGAAGTCAATCTCGTCCTCACTGAGTCTGTCCTTCAGCGGTACTGCGTCGATGAATTCAGCCACAAAGTCAAACAGGACGGGGTTTTTTACCCATTTCTTCGTCAGGCCGCCCTGCTGCACGATCTTCAGCACTCCGTCCTGAGAGGGCACCATGTATGCACCGTCCTTCTTCCAGACAAGGAACACCTCACCGGCCTGTAAACTATCAATTGGGAGATCTGCCGAGTATTTGTCGCTGCCGTACACAACGACGTTTTTCGCCTCAGCCTTCAGCTCCAATCCTTCCATGAAGTCGTTCAGGTTGATTCCCGTGTACTGAATCTCAATGGTTTCGTTGTCAGTCCTCACTCCCTTCACTGTTCGCGTTTCGACACGGTCGCTGTAATTCCCGATGATTTCGGAGAATGTTATCTCCACCTCTTCTTCCACCAGACCGGTGAAGCGAAGTGTGTAATCGGGGAACAGGGCGGCAAACTCCTCGTCGCTCTTGATTTTATCGATGTCGATTCCATTGTACAACTCCTTCTCACCTTTCGACGCCAGGGCAAGGGAAGAAGTCAGGAACAGGAGAAGGACCACTAAAAACAGGGGAATTCTCAGGGAAATTCTATGCATGGCAAACACCTCACTTCACTTCAATTGAATCGATCCACTTTACCCACTTGCCGCCACTGATGTCTTCAGCAACGAGCCTGACGGGATACCCGTGCTCCTTCGGCAGGGTTACTCCGTTTACCTTCAGTGCACCCATAAAATGTACATATAAAACATCACGAAAGAATCACGGGAAGATAAAAAAAACATTAAACCTCCATGGCCTCTTTCATGGGATACAGAGGGGGGGTGCTGCGCATGGACTCGATATACACAGCGCTGCATGGTCGCGATCATGTACAGTGGTCAATGCAGGCTAGTTCAAACTCGAATACGCTTCCCTCGTTCAGTTTACTGGTCACTGTTATGCTGCTGTAGTGCAGCTCCATAATCTTCTGCGAAATGGCAAGCCCCAATCCGCTTCCACGCAGCGACCGTGACCTGCTGCTGTCGCCCGTATAGAACCGGTCAAAGATATGAGGTATATCCTCCGGCGGTATACCCTTTCCCGTGTCCCTGATGCGGACGCGCAGCTGTCCATCGTACCGGTGAAGAGATAGATGCACTTTTCCACGCACAGGCGTGAAGTTCATGGCGTTCTCGATAAGATTGGAGAGCACCCTTTCGATCATGCCGATATCCGCATGTACGAAGTAGAGCTGTTTGGGAAGGTCGGTTGAAAGCTGTATGTTGAGGTTGTCCGCGTGGGATTTGAACTTCACACCCACATCCTGGAGCAGTTCGGTCAGTGAGAATGTCTCGAGCTTTGGATTGATCTGTTTTGCGTCAAGCTTCGAAAGCTCGAACAGTTCCTCAACAAGCCTGTTCAGCTGCTTCGCATCGCCCAAGATCGTTTCGAGATACTTTTGCAGCTCCTCGGGCGGGAGGGTCTCCCGCTTCATCAGTATGGTTTCAATGTAGCCCTGTATAGACGCGAGGGGGCTGCGAAGATCGTGGGAAACATTGGCAATGAGCTCTCTGCGCAACCTGTCAGTCTGCTTCAGGTTTTCCATGTTCGCTGCAATGGTATCTGCCATGTGATTGAAGGTTCTCGCCAGGTCTCCGATCTCATCCTTGGAAGTGACCGGAATTCTTCGGTCATACCTGCCCTTCTCGAACTCTTTCACAGACCTGGAAACATTCTGTATGCGCTTGGTGAGAAAGGCAAAGAGCATGAGGCCGATGATGCCGACAAAGATGAGGGAGAGGAGCAAACCTCGCATAAGGGCCGATGCAAAGTACTTTTCCTTCAGGGTGCTCACCGTCTGATCATACACGCTGCTTCGAAGAACGATGTAGAGATAACCCGATTTATTTGGACCAAGATCGATCCTGGCAGCGGAGAAATGCTTCTTGTGCCCGGGATTACATGGGTCGTCGCCGAATATAGGTATCTTTTCGGTTCCTCCCAGAAACTCCTCGATGGGGTTTACGTTGACGGTGCCCTTCAGTATCTGTTTACCGGGTTCGGCAAAGAAGGCAAGAATACTTCCCTCACTGTCGAGCAGATAAATTTCAATTGCAGGATTCAGTACCATCATGTAATGAATGATGGAGCCCACCCTTTCGTCGCTCATATCTTCGTTCACGTAGGGTGCGATCTCCGTTACCATTACCTCCGCGAGGCGCCGATTCACCCACTGGTCGGCTTCTGCCTGCCTCCTTTCGGTTATCTTAACGGTGATGAATACCTGCACCGCACCCATGGTGACCAGGAGGATGAGAAACAGGGAGGATACCTTTATATAGAAGCTGTTGAAAAACCGTTTCATACTAATTCCTTGGTTTCGACAAACCTGTACCCATAGCCCCACACCGTTTTAATGAAGCGTGGATTGGAAGGGTCTTTCTCGATCTTATTCCGGAGCCTGTTGATGTGGGAGTTGACCGTGTGGTTGTATCCTTCGAATTGATATCCCCATACATGTTCAAGGAGTTGATGGCGATTGAATGCGACCCCTGGGTTCTGTGCAAACAGGAGAAGAAGCTCGAACTCCTTGGGGGTAAGTTCAACTGCCAAACCTCGCAGGCTAACCTTGCGTTTTTTTACATCGATGATGAGATCCCCGTACTGTACCCTTTCCTCTTCGGGTCCGGCTTCCTTTTCTTCCTGCAAAGCCTGTGCGCGTCTTGTAATGGCCTTTACCCGTGCAATGAACTCCCGTATACTGAAGGGCTTCGTGATGTAGTCATCGGCACCCAGTTCGAGGCCCACCACCTTGTCGATTTCCTCTGACTTGGCCGTCAGCATGAGAATTGGGGTAGTTGTGTTTTCGGTTCGCAATCTTTTACATATTTCCAGGCCATCCAGGCCGGGAAGCATAATATCCAGAATGATCAGGTCGTACTCATGTTCGAGCGACTGCTGAAGACCTTCGGTGCCGGTGGCTGCGTGCTCAGTCTTGAATCCCAGGTCCTTTATATGCAGGGAGATGAGATTGACGATGTTCTGATCGTCTTCGATGATCAGTATGGTATGAGCTTTTTTCATTGGCAGACGCTGTAACGGATTATGCGCTTAAAAAACAATACATCCTGAGTGAGAGGGAGTCTACAGTGAATTGAAAAGCATTCATGAAAAGGTGACACGAGAAAATTTTTATTGTTTTTTAGTATGTGAAAAGGTATTTTTTTTGGGGGGTCAGGATGAACGTACTGTTACTATCTCCGAGGGACAGGGAATCTTCCTATCATAAGGTCAGTGCCTGGGAGAATGTTGGTCTGGGACTGCTCTATCTCTCATCGGCACTTAAAGAGCAGGGTTTCACTGTGCAGGTGGCATTGACTGATTCGGAAGAAGTGGGGGAGATACTCGCCGGTTTCAAACCCGATGTTGTTGGTATGACAAGCGTCACCTCAACGTACAATAATGCAATCAGGACACTCGAGGCTGTCAAAGCCTATGACGACTCGATCATCACGGTCATGGGTGGGCACCACGTAACATTCACCGCCCAGGAAACGCTCAGCGAATCCTCTGTTGATTATGTAGTACGCGGGGAGGGTGAAGAGGTGTTTCCCGAATTGCTCAAGAATATCATGAAAGGGAAGCCACATGCATTACTTGACGGTGTCTGCTTTAAAAAAGGAGGTACCATTCACAACAAGGATACTGTAGCTCTTGTAAGGGATATCAGCAGACTCCCCTTTCCTGACCGCAGGGCAGTTGAGAAGTACAACCCTCCCAATGTATACGTTCTTTCGAGCAGGGGCTGTCCCTTTAAATGCACCTTCTGTTCGGCATCAAAGCTGTACGGAGGGGTCTGGCGTAAGAGGAGCGTTGAAGATGTGCTTGACGAACTGGAGGGAATAAAGGGTATCAGAGACGATGTAGTCACCGTGCAGTTTGGAGATGAAACCCTGACCGTCGATACCCGATGGGCAAAACAGCTCTGCCGGGGTATTGTCGAGAGGGGATTGAAGTTCAAGTGGTATTCCAATAGCAGGGTGGATTCCATCGCCAGGGACCCGGATATGCTGCGACTCATGCAGGAATCGGGTTGTCATGGGATTTCCCTCGGACTGGAGAGCGGCCTTCAGGAGATTATAGATTCCTATCACAAGGGGATCACACTCGACCAGGCCGTGCGTGCTGCTGAAATAATAAGAAAAAGTTCAATGTTTCAGCAGTGGTATTTGATGATTGGTTCCGGAAATGAATACGATACGCCGGAATACATCAGGAAGAGCGTTTCATTCATGACTGGTTTCCCCTTTGATCTCGTACAGATCTCGGTTCTCACGCCTTTTCCGGGTACAAGTTTGTACGACAAGCTTGAGAGAGAGGGAAGGCTGCTTCACAAGAACTGGGATTTATACGATGGGATGCACTGTGTATACAGACCGCTGGGAATGACAGCCGAAGAGCTGGAAAAAGAACTCACCAAGGCCTATCGGCAAATTTATCTGCATTCCGGTTTCAAGAATTTCTTACGAAGGATTTTCCGCTTCAAAAATGCTATCGCAAACTCCCGGAGTTTCTTTACATTTCTGGATCTTATTATTCGAGTTGGAATCTTCAGACAGGATATTCGCGTTGCATTGAAATAATGCAGACCCTCATGCCTGTCCGACGAGGTGCTGTACGTTGACAGGCAGCTCGTTCAGCACACGAACATCCTTACCGTATTTCCCGAGTGTCTTCTCCACCACCACATAGTCAAGTCCCGGGATATTCACCTCATCCCATCTGTTGCCTATGCCGCGAATGGCGATGTCGAGCATATTCACGATCTGATTCCCGAGAGGATTTTCGGATTGAAGCGTGATGGCACCGTAAAACTCATAGGCCTCGGTGTACCCTGCATTGTGTACTCCTGTGTAAGGTTTCTGTCGTGCGAGATCGACCTGTATGCCGTATTTCTTGTTTACCTCGTTTTCCCGCTGTTTATAATAGTCGACGATTGCCTGCTCCACACCTTTAGCGGGCAGACCTTTCGCCGCAACATCGATATAGGCATCAAGCCCAACCTGATAGGCCTCTTCAACAAAATCGATCCAGTACTTCTGTTCCGCCGTTACCTTTGAGGGGCTGTCTACGGCTACCACCGAGACCCTGTTGCAGCCCGTGAGCCCGTCTCTTCTCGGGGCCACGCCTATGGACACAATATCCCCCTCCTCTATCTTGTAGTTCAGGGCTTTTGATATGAGCGAGCGGTTTGCCTCGCCCACTGTCACGATGATGTCGAAGCTGAGCTCATCTATACCGAGTTCATAGGCCATGCCGTATCCCCAGCCTGCAACCTGCGTGTCATACATCCCGGCCTTCAACACCCCGACCATACCCTCGATAAGAGTGTCTGCGATCAGGCAAGACTCTTCGATGAGCTTCATCTCAATGTCGGATTTTTCGTATTTTACCCTGTAGTACACTTCCTGAGCGTCGACAATTTTATCGGGAGAGCCGAGATAATCCGAAAGAGCCTCGTAGAGACTCACGGGAAAAATGGCACGGGGGGTGATTAGCCCGATCCTGTCAGGCTTGCCGCCGCAGGCCTCCTCGATCACGTCCTCGAGGCGCTCTGCCTCAATGGGATAATCCTCATCGGCAAGCTGAAGCATCTGTAACTTGTGTACCTTTGAGTTTGAGCGACCCGCGAGCTGCTCTGCCACATACCCACCCTCGAGACCTGCCAGGATGTGAAAACCCTTCTGACCGATGATTCCCGCGACCGATTCAACTGTAATGTTTGTGTTTCCCCCGAGATAGGGAACATCTCCATTGTAATGTTCGTTCGAGAACACCACACCGCAGGTCAGCCCCATCTCCTGTAATCCCTTTATGACATTCTCCTGCCTCATTTTGAACTCTTCGGGACCGATGCGATACTCCCGGTCAAATGACGGCGCTCTCTTCAAAACCTCCGCGATATACTCAGCTTCTCTTCTCCATTGCCCGATCCTCATAGGCTGCCTCCTTTGTCTACAGTTTCGGTGATACGATGAACAGCACTTCGCACATCTCAGAGGTGAGATTGAAATACTGATGCCTGACGCCCTTGGGTATAAAAAACTTCTGTCCCGCCATGACCTGTATGGCGTCTCTCATCACCGCATCCTCCCGCTCGTGCTCCTGTATAAGCGATATCTGGAGTGACCCCTGTAGGACGCAGAGCGCCTCATCGCCCCCATGCACTTCCGGATCGGAAAGCTTCCCTGCGCAAATAACAAATGTGCCTACATGAAGCCGCTCATTACTGACGAAAAAGCGAAACCTTGTTTCATTCTCAGTTCCATGAATGAGGTTCAGCGTTTCATCAGGCGGAATGCGCTTCATTCTGCATTTCTCCTGTTGCCTATCAGCATCTGGCGGCCAGTTGCCCCCGATGATGTCATGAACGGATTCATCGTGATGTCCCTTGTAGCGGGTCGTTTTCCGTCTGAAATCTGACACCTGCGCAAGGTCGTCATCAACCCACATTCCTCCCTCCGCGGGATTGAGAAGATGCAGCCTTTTGTCCGTAAAGTTGTACGCATTGTGCCAGGTTTTAGCCGGGATGTGAATGACCTCACCCTGCTTCACCTCAACCACCTGCCCGGTCGTGTGGTCAGCCTCAGTCAGTATGCCTTCCAGAATGTAGTAGGTCTCATCACCCGAATGTATATCCGCAGGTTGAAAGGACTGTCCGGGAGGCACTTCCCACTCGGATAGAAGCACCCTGTCGGTACTGCAGTATATGGTCACG
>CBFDDP010000087.1:0-13201 GCA_965603595.1 uncultured bacterium | reverse complement strand
TCAATGATTTCATACTATCATCCAAAGGTATTTAGAAAAAGACCCTGAAAATACACAGGAGGCAGGTGAAAGGAAGCATGGTCACTTCACAAGGTACGCTGTGATGCTCTTCAGGACTCTACAGTTGTCCAGTCTGTGGTCATTTTTAAGCACAGGTTTGAGCACTGTCTCTTCCCCATTGTAAAGCGATATGGTGCCGCCTGTTTCGAGAAGGGACGACGAGGGAAAGAATAGCCCTCCCCTTCCATAGCCTGTAAGAGGTGCATATGCAAAATGTATGACCTGCTGTTTTTTCAGAGGGAAGAGTTTCGGCAGCCTGTAGAGCAGCAGGGTGTCGTATTCTTCCAAGAGCTGCCTGTTCAGTTCGTGCGGGCCTTTGTGCTTTTCTGACCAGGCCCTGGCACCGGCTGGATTCAGGCCCCTCTGCATGATCAGCAGCTTTGCCCTGTCACGCTGTAAATGGGCGTGCATGAGGAAGGCCTCGAGAGCTTCGGATGCGGTGCGGTCCCCATCGTTGATGAATATGGTCCTGCCTTCCTGCAGGGAAGTCGCGAAAAGTGAAAGTCGGGCGGGTTTTAAACGTGCACGGGATAGGAATGCCGGGTCTGCTGACTGCGATTGTAAGTACTCGACAGTTTCCCCTTCCACCTCATTTCCTGATGAGACCCTCAGCTTGCCTGTGAGAAGCAGGAAATCCCTGTACAGCTGTTCCGTAAGTCTGAACACTGCTGCTGCATGGTCGTCCAGTCTCGTGGGCCTGTCATTGATGATGAATAGTGTGGTACCCTTCTGCGCCGCATGCCGTACTTTCATCTCCAGTATGGGCCAGGAGCGTCCGGGAGTGACGTTGAAGATCACGATACTGTCTGCGCCATCGAGTTCATCGAGGCTGGGCGACGGAAGGCCGGGGAGATCTTTCGAATAGGCTGGCATGGCTGAAGCGGCGCGATAGCTGTCCCTGAGCCGTTCAGCCTCATCGAAGGGTATGTGCATGGTATCGGCACTCTTCAATGTGCCGGCCAGACCGTGGATGAGTTCATACTCCTCGTTGCTGAGGCTTGCTGAGGTGAGGATCAGGGTATGTGTCGATTTGGAGAGCATGTCTGACGCTCTCTGTACTGCTCGGTCTTCAGGCAGGGTTTCCCTTTCCTCCCTCCATATCTCCAGATGTTTAAATTCTCGCTTCCCCGGGAGGAGAGAGCGATAACCGAAGCGTCCCCGCACACAGAGATTGCCGCCGTTCTCACCAATTCCCGGCTGGGCAGTGCACTTCAGGATGATGTTGTTGTAGATATTGAAGTCAATCTCGCATCCGAGACTGCACTGTGTGCATATGCCCCCTTTCTTGTCCTCTCTGAAGGGGCCCGGCTTCGGCACATAGGGGTTGAGTGCGAGTGCTCCTGTCGGGCAGGCATCGGCACACTGTCCGCACAGGTCGCAGGCAGTCTTCCCAAGCTCCCTGTCCAGGGAAGGCACGATCTCTGTTTCGAAACCCCTCTTCACGTACCCGAATACGCTCAGCCCCCAAATCTCGTCGCAGATGCGCACACATATACCGCACTTGATACATTTGTTTTCGTCCCTCACGATGGGCGGGTGGCCGCTGAGCAGGTTGTTGTATTCAGGGTAGCGGTTTTTCTCTCCCGGGAAGGAATCGGCGGCTACCCCGTACTCGGTCGAATGCGTGCGCAGGCTGCAGGTGAAACCCTCGATGCACCCGCATTCCAGACAGCGATCCGCCTCCCGAAGGGCTGCTTCCTCGGATATCCCCTGTTCGATTTGCTGGAAGTTCTGTATACGCACCTGCGGCTTCAGGGTGGGCATGGCGACTCTGGGGATCTTTTCGTACAGCTCGAAGACTTCAGCCGGTATCTTTTCAAGTGTGCCTTTGGATATGTTGAACTCCGCAGGATCGCTCGCCGGTCTTTTACCCGTCTTGAGGAACCGGCTTATGGAACGCGCAGCTCGCCTTCCTGCAGCGATGGCCTCGATTGCGGTGGCTGCACCGGTCACACAGTCTCCCCCTGAAAACACGAAGTCAAGGGATGTGGCACCCGTTTCAGGGTCGGCTTTGATGCGGTCCCTTGCGCCTACCAGCTCCTCGCGATCGATGCAGGAAACGTCAGGCACCTGACCGATGGCGGTTATGAGGAAATGGGCTTTCATGGTATAGTTCGAACCCTGAATAGGGACAGGCCTCTGACGCCCCGATTCATCGGGCGGACCGAGTTCCATGCGTATGCATTCGATGGATAGCTGCTCGCTCGCACGGGAAACCCTGATCGGAGCGGCGAGATAATGGAACTGGACGCCTTCCTCTTCAGCCTCTTCGATCTCGAAGTCGTTGGCAGGCATCTCCCTGCGGGTCCTTCGGTACAGGATAATGACCTTTTCAGCACCAAGTCTCAGTACTGTTCGCGATGCGTCAATGGCGGTGTTGCCACCTCCTACAACGACCACTGTCCTGCCGCTCATATCGTAATCCCTGCCTGATGCGATGTCGGCGAGGAAATCGATGCCGCTCAGTACCTCGCTAAGCCTCTCGCCCTCGATACGCATGTCTGTCGACCTCTGTGCACCGATACCGATGAAGAGGGCGCCAAACCCGTCTTTTGCGAGGCTCTCGATGGTGACGTCTCTGCCAAAAGCGGCACCGTAGTGTATCTCCACACCGAGGCTGAGAATAAGATCAATTTCCCGGTCGAGTATCTCTTTCGGCAGTCTGTACTCGGGTATACCGTAGCGGAGCATGCCACCCGGCCGATCGTTTTTCTCGAAAATCGATACTCCGTATCCGAGCAGGGCCAGGTAGTAGCCCGCCGAGAGCCCTGCAGGCCCGGCTCCAATAACGGCAACACGCTTTCCGTTAGGTGGTTTTTTTTTAGGGATGTAGCAATGCTCAAGCGCAATGTCATAGTCGGCGGCAAACCGTTTGAGATTGTTGATGGCGATGGGTTCGTCCACCCTGTTTCTGCGGCATACCGTTTCGCAGGGATGGGGGCATACCCGGCCGATGGTCATCGGCATGGGGTTACGTTCCTTGATGAGGCTCACGGCCTCCCGGTACTGACCGGCCCTGATCAGTGCGATATATCCCTGTATGTCGATATGGGCGGGACATTCGATACTGCAGGGCGAGACACAATCTCCGTAATGGTCGGAAATGAGCAGAGCGAGGCTGAGCTGGCGGACCTCTGTAACATCATCGCTCTCCGTATCGATCACCATGCCGTCAACGACAGTGGTTGAGCAGGCGGGAACGAAATTAGGTGCCCCCTCAACCTTGACCAGACATACCCTACACGAACCGAAGGGCTCGAGTCGTTTGTCATGGCAGAGTGTGGGTATAAAAATGTCTTCCGCCGTAGCCACATCCAGGATTGTCTGCCCTGCCCTGGCAGTCACCTGTTTACCATTAAGTAATATTTTCACCTGAGTCATAAAATTACCTGACTGCATCGATGCATCATCTGTGTAGTTTTGTGTATCTCCATCGTTCGCCCTCACTAGACGACCTCGACTGCATCGAACCTGCATACGTCGAGACAGATCCCGCAGGTAATGCATACATTCTGATCTATGTGATGAACCGCTTTTCGTTCTCCGGTGATTGCCTTTACAGGGCATTTTCTGGCACAGGTACCGCATCCCACGCAGGCATCCTCTATAATGCGGTAAGTGATGAGGCTCCTGCACTGCTTGGACGGGCATTTTTTCTCGTATATGTGCGCTTCGTATTCATGTCTGAAGTATTTGAGTGTGGTGAGCACGGGGTTGGGGGCCGTCTGCCCAAGCCCGCAGAGCGATCCCTTCTTGACGTTAAGGGCAAGCTTCTCCAGAATGCCGATGTCCTCCTCTTTTCCCTCGCCCCTCGTAATGCGTTCGAGGATCTCGAGCATACGTTTCGTTCCAATGCGGCAGAAGGTGCACTTTCCGCAGGATTCATCCTGTGTGAAGGCGAGGAAGTAGCGGGCTACCTCCACCATACATGTGTCTTCGTCCATGACCACCATGCCGCCCGAGCCCATGATCGCACCAGTCTGTACCACAGAGTCGTAGTCAATAACGGTGTCCAGCAGATCAGCCGGAATGCAGCCTCCCGAGGGCCCGCCTATCTGCACAGCCTTGAACTTTTTGCCCGATTTGATGCCGCCGCCGATGTCGAAAATAATCTCCCTGAGCGTGATTCCCATGGGCACTTCCACGAGTCCCGTGTTGTTCACCTTCCCGACAAGCGAGAATACCTTCGTTCCCTTGGAGCACTCGGTTCCAATGCCGGCAAACCAGCGGGCACCATGCTGGATGATATGCGGCACGTTCGCCCAGGTTTCGACATTGTTGATGTTTGTCGGCTTACCCCTGTATCCCGATTGGGCGGGGAAGGGGGGCTTGACGCGGGGGTGGGGCATTTTACCCTCGAGCGAGTGTATGAGTGCGGTCTCCTCACCACACACGAACGCTCCCGCACCCCTGTGGATGGAGACATCGAAACTAAGGCCCGTGCCGAGTATGTCATCCCCAAGCAGGCCATACTCCTCGGCCTGCTCTATGGCGTGAAGCATGCGCTTCAGTGCAAGGGGGTACTCGTTTCTGAGGTAGATGAAGCCATGCGTCGCGCCGATCGCGCGAGCGCTGATGATCATTCCCTCGAGCACGGAATGGGGGTCGGATTCGACGATGGAGCGGTCCATGAACGCACCTGGATCACCTTCGTCTGCATTGCATATGATGTACTTTTCTTCTCCGGGCTGTTTTCGGCAGATCTCCCACTTCAGGCCGGTCGGAAATCCTGCACCGCCACGTCCTCGGAGTCCCGAGTCCTTGATCTCCTCGATGATGCCATCGGGAGTCATATCAGTGAGTGCCTTTGCAAGCGCTCTGTATCCGCCCCGGCCGATATACTCATCGATGACCTCCGGATTGATGATCCCCCGGTTTGTCAGTGCGATGAGGCGCTGTTTGTTGAAGAAACCGATTTCCCGCATATGGGGAACAGGGGATTCCTCTGCGGGAGGGGTGTACATCAGATCGGGAACCGGTCTTCCCTTCAGGAAATGCTCCTCCACGAGATGGGGTACGAGGTCCACGTTCAGCTTCTGATAGAATATCCCGTCGGGCTGCACGACCACAATGGGGCCGTTCGCGCAGAAACCGTTACAGCCTGTGGTGACGATTCCGATTTCGTCCTGAAGGTTGTGTTTCTCGAGCTCGCGTTCGATGGCCTCCAATATCTCAAAGGCACCGTTGGACACACAGCCCGTTCCCGTGCAAACCAGCAGGTTCATACGGTATCGCGGCATCTATGCTCTTCCTTTATACCTTTAATCAAGTGCAGCGCGTGTCTATTTTATATCTGTGTTCGGTGAGAGGCCACGCTTTAATTCCCTCTTCCTGTAATCATCGATGATTTGTACTATGCGGTCCGAAGTGAGACTTCCAAACACCTGCTCGTTTATCATAACTGCAGGGGCCAGGCTGCAGCAGCCAATGCACGCCACCCTCTCAAGAGTGAACAGGCCGTCTCCGGTGGTTTGATTCTCCTGAATGCCCAGGTATTCTCGGAGTATGTCGGTTATCTTGGCAGCTCCGGCAATATGGCAAGCTGTACCATGGCACACACGGATGACATGTTTTCCGATCGGTTTAAATCTGAACTGAGTGTAGAATGTGGCAGTTCCCATCACCTGTGCAGTAGGTATATTCAAACGCTTCGCGAGCATGTCAAGTACGTCCATTGGAAGGTAGCCGTACTCCTCCTGGAGCTTCTGCAGGATCATGACCAGCGAGCCCGAGCCCGTGTTTTCACGTTCCAGGATGGCAAGGGCGGGTTTGAAATCGGTCTGGCTCACATCGAGCTCCTCATTCATGTGTTATCATGAAAGTGATGTTGGCAGAACTGCTTCGAAGAGATTGACACAGCCACTACTGGCAAGTGCAATGGGTGTTCACTCCGGTCAATTCAATATCGGGTGAGATCATCGAATATCTTCAGGTCCCTGATTTCCCTGTGT
Organism: uncultured bacterium; assembly: GCA_965603595.1. Classification (GTDB taxonomy): domain Bacteria; phylum Spirochaetota; class B62-G9; order B62-G9; family DRHN01; genus JAGLSF01. The sequence continues at coordinate 7,190 of CBFDDP010000087.1, read as the reverse complement.
TTATCATAATTGTTGTTGATTTTCAGTCCCAGGACCTCACTTGAAGGATTGAGTGTCTTCACATTCTCGATGATACTCTCGAGTGATTTTCCCGTATCCACACTGAGCACAAAATCATATTCACCAATAACATGAGAGGCGAATTCGACTTCGTCGATTGATTCATATTTTTCAGTAAGCTCCCAGAGTCCGTCCGTGTCGAGAGGTTTGTGAAGTTTTACAAGTATATATCCGCGCAGGCCCATGAGACCTCCCCCTGCAAGTGGGTATTAATATATAACACAATTAATCCATCTGGTAGAAAAAGTTTATCCCTTACCCATGCCTCTCCCTATCCATAAGTGTCATTGTATACGGTGCATCTCACATCTTTAATGGTGGAAACCCGTGATGCAAACTGTTATTTTTCATTAAGAGACACAGAAGTGATACAGGGAACGAGGAGTTGAAGATGCGACAAAGGAAAAGGCTCTATTTCATAACAACCCTCATTATAGCAGCTGTCCTCATGTTCTTTCTTGGGATGGTTTTGACCCCGGAACGCGGCAAAGCTGAGGAGGCGACACCGGTACAGACAATCGTTATCAATGATCAGAGCGGTTTTACCAGTGCCATTGCCGAAGTAGCAAGTGCACTCATGCCAACCGTTGTGTATATCAATGTAACGGGTACGGTGAAGCAGCGTGGGCCTGGTTCTGGTCCCTTTGGCAGTGACCCCTTTTTCAGATACTTCTTTGGTCCTCCGGAGGGTGAGCGTGAGGTACCCATCAGTGCCCTGGGGAGCGGTGTGATAATTAGCAGGGACGGCTATATCATCACAAACAATCACGTGGTTGAGAACGCCGACAACATCGTCATCAAGCTCTACGATGGGAGCGAGCATGAGGCCGAGCTTGTTGGAGCTGACCCGCAGACTGACCTGGCAATGGTAAAGATCAAACCAATCACTGGTATGAAGTATGCTGAGTTCGGTGACTCCGACCAGTGCAAGATCGGAGAGTGGGTCATTGCCATTGGTGCACCTCGCGGGCTAGACTGGACTGTAACAGCGGGGATTATCAGCGCAAAGAACAGAACCGATATAGGTGTTCTCGGGCCGACAGGTTACGAGGATTTCATTCAGACCGATGCGTCCATCAACCCCGGAAACAGCGGTGGACCGCTTATCAATCTCAGGGGAAAAGTGATAGGGATCAATTCCCTCATCGTGTCGGCGTCGCAGGGATCGGAAGGTCTCGGGTTTGCCATACCCTCCAACCTTGCCAGAAATATATCGGATTCCCTCATCAAGTACGGTAAGGTTGTACGTGGGTACCTGGGGGTGCAGATTCAGGATATCACTCCTGATATGGCTAAGAGTCTGAAACTGGATCGGGAAGCGAAGGGCGTCATTGTTGCCGATGTGTTCGAGGGAAGTCCGGCAGATGAAGGCGGATTGGAGGAGGGAGACGTTGTCATTGCATTCAACGGAAAACAGGTTGAAACAGTTGCTGAGCTCCGCAACCTGGTGGCACAGACCAGGCCCGGTCAGACTGTCACCCTGAAGGTGATCAGGCACAAGAAGCAGATGAATGTCAGGGTCAAGATAGGTGATCTCGAGAAGTTACAGCAGCTGGCTCGTGCCGGTGCGGGCAACGAGACACTCGGTGTTACCGTGGAAAAAATTACCCCTGAAATCGCCAATGAGCTGGGCCTCAAGAACACAACCGGGGTTGTTATCGCACGGGTCGCTTCAGGCAGTCCTGCAGACCGGTCCGGTCTCAAGGCCGGCGATATCGTGTTCAGGGTCGGTAATCAGGTGGTGAAGGACCCGGAACAGTTCAACAAACTCGTATCTGAACTGGCCGAAAGCGGAAAGGTGATGCTTCTCATCAGGGATGTGCGGACAGGTCGGGTAGGGTATATCGTCGTACCGGTCAGTTAAATGGATATCACATCACCGCAACTGAGATGATGGTACTGTTTCCTGAAATGGGTGAGAAAGAAGTGGTGGCCGCGAATACCCGTACAGTGAAGGGGGGAGATGCGGTCAAAGCCGATCTCTCTCAGTGCTTCCCCTGTCTTCTCGAGCAGCTCTTCAGTGGCTTGCAGTAGATGGGTACCCCCGATTATCCAGTGTATATGCTCTTCTCCCGAAATTGCACGGATATGGGTAAGTGTGTTGATAAGTCCCGCGTGACAACAGCCGAGAAAGATTACGAGACCTTTTGCAGTTTCAATAAATAAACTTTGATCATCGGGAATAGTGTCGGGCAACTGCTTCTCCCTGTCAAGGAAGAAGTGGGTGCAGGGTGTTTCGAAATTGCATATGCGGGGAATCTCACCGCTCTGATGAAACCCCTCGATACGCACGGGTTCTTTATTGAGATGAATATGGCCCAGGCCCTCTGATAATGCTTTCCCATGAGGGAAGCCGATGCTTCGAAACTCCCCCTTTTTTTTCGAATATCTCTTCACGAATATACCTGGATGTGCATAGATCGGTGCATCCGTCTCCCGGCGCACAGCCATCAGGCCGCCGGTGTGGTCGTAGTGTCCATGGCTGACGAATATTGCATTCAGGTCATGAAGGGGGATGCGGAGCTTTCGGGCATTTCTCAGGAGCAGGCCGGATGCTCCCGTGTCGAAGAGTATGTGTGTGCCCCTGTGTCTGATAGAGAGGGCAAGCCCGTGTTCAGCCAGTATGCCCGCCTTGTCGACCGTATTTTCCGAAAGCACTGCTACAGTTATGCCATTGCTGTTCATTGAAAGGCCTTCAGAGCTCCTCGCGTACGTAGTGGCTGCCGATCTGTCGGTTATTCCGGCGTGCGAACTCGGCGATCACATTCGCCACGGTGATGCCGTTTCTGAGCTCCACCTTGGCCTTTGAAACGGTGGTGTGCCGGTAATAATCGGATATGCGTGTTCGCAGATTACGAAGGTCTGAGACGGCACGTACCAGCCTGCGAGCGGTGCGTATGATCCCCACATAGTTCCACATGGTTGAGCGCAGGTTGTTCCAGTCCTGTAAAATGAGCAGGGGGTCATCGTTCCACTCCTCAATTGTCTTCGGCGGGACCCAGTCGGCAATGTCTCCGAAGTGTTTGCTTCGGGGCTCGGATTTCGACGCCATGGACCCGGCCCGGTACCCGTAGGTGAGCCCCTCGAGAAGCGAAACCGATGCAAGCCTGTTTGCACCGTGTACGCCCGAGCATGCGGCTTCACCGACCGTGTAGAGCCCCTCCAGGGTGGATTCTCCCCACTCATCGATCAGCACCCCGCCGCAGAAGTAGTGCGCTGCCGGGACAACGGGGATGGGCTCCCGGGTCATATCGATTTTATGCTTTGCACACTCGTCGTATATTCCTGGAAAGCGCTCTTTGAGATCGATGCCTTTTTTATTGAAATGCGCGATATCCAGGTACACATGGCTGCTCTCGGTCCGGGCCATTTCGTTGTAAATGGCGCGAGACACCTCGTCACGGGGTGCCAGGTCCTTCCATTCGGGAGAGTAGTTTTTCATGAACTGTTCGGTATTGGCGTTGAGCAGCCGTCCTCCCTCACCCCGAACCGATTCGGAAATAAGGAAACCGCTGCCCTCTTCGGTGAACAGCATGGTGGGATGAAACTGCACAAACTCCATGTTGGTGACCACCGCACCTGCACGGTATGCCATGCAAATGCCGTCACCGGTGGCGCAGTCCGGGTTGGTGGTGTACTGGTACAGCCTCCCGATACCGCCTGTGGCGAGAATGGTGGCATCGGCGAGAAAGGTCACCACCTCACCATTTCTGTTGTTGAGCACATAGGCGCCGAGACATAAGTTCCTTCCGTACCGTCCCAGGTGGTTGGATGAGTTGTGATGGCTGGTGATCAGGTCTATTGCGGTGTGGTCGCTGAGCAGGGTGATGTTGGGCATACCCTTGATCCTGTCGAGGAGCTTTTCCTCGATCTCCAGGCCCGTCATGTCATAGTAGTGGAGAATACGCTTTGTTGAATGCGCCGCTTCCCTGGTAAAGTTGAAGAACCCGTCTTCGTTCGTCAGGAACTTCACACCAACCTCGTCGATGAGAAACTTCTTTACGAGCTTGGGTCCCTCGTCAACCACAAGCCAGACTGCAGCAGGATTGGCGATGCCGTCTCCTGCTGCCATGATGTCCTTGAAGAGTAGTTCCTTCGAGTCGTCCTCCCCGAGTGTGGCGATGCCTCCCTGGGCGTAGCGGGTGTTTGACTCCATGGGGTCGGCTGTCTTGGTGATGAGCAGTACGCGTTTGCCCGTTTTGCTGGCAGTGATGGCTGCTGTGCAGCCGGCAATACCGGAACCAATGACGAGAATGTCCGCCTTCTGTCGTTGCACCTGGCTACTCCTCTGAGAAAGCATGCGTTGATATCTTATCAGTCTTATTTATTATTTCACAGTTCACCGCACATAGTATTTAATTTCGGGTGAACATCATGTATATTAAACTGTGTGGTATAAAATGTAAAGAAGGGTGAGGGGGATGGGGGCGGGGTTGGGCAGCAGAGCGGCAAGATCCAGACCCCCTACAATGGCTTTCTTATATATGCGAAGTTCTACTACTGATCTCGAATCCCGATAGGCTGCAATTCATATCATCTGATCGTCTTTGATCACGAGCTGAAAATTGCTGCAATCTTTTCCTTCACCTCCTGATACTGCGAAGCGTCCATTCGTTTGTTTCCGCCCTTATCGGTGGAGGGCGGTGATCCGATCTGGTATATACGCTCCTCTAGTACTTGCTGCCTTTTAATTCCTTCGGGAATTTCGGGGGTGATGCCGATCGCCTTCTCGATGTCATCAGGAAACTTTCCAGGGTCTGCGGTCTCGTACACCACGGCTGGCGCTTTGTGTTTTCCTCCGTTGTACACTTCCAGGGCCCTCCACCCTACCGACCCATGGGGCTCGAGCATGATACCGTATCTTTCGTACACCTGCTTAATGGTTTCGTAGTGCTGAGCATTCGAAACACTGGCTGAGAATATATCCCGCCTTAAGGTCTTGAGGTCAGGCATCTTCTCAATGATGCCCGGTTTGGTGATCCTGCCGCTCTCTTCATCCCTCGCATCGTACACGTGGCCGCCGTAAAACTCGACAAGCCGTGCGAAGTTGCTCGGATTGGATACGATCATTGCAGTAGAGGGCGACCAGATGGACGGTTGTACTTCGTAGCTGCCAGACCGGAGAAACTTGGGGAATTCGCGGTTTTCGTTGACCCCGATGACAATTTTATGCAGGGGAAGCCCCATCTCCTTGGCGATCACCGTTCCCATCATGTCGCCGAAGTTTCCGGACGGAACGCTTGCGATTAATGGGTCGCCCCTGAGTCCGAGTCGTGCATATGCAAAGAAGGGATACACTGCTTGGGGGAGAAGCCTTCCCAGGCTTATTGAGTTGGCTGAGGTGAAGCGGCCACGATCGTAAAAAACTTCCTCTGCAAAGCCACGGTCGCTCAGCAGGGCCTTTGCTATCTCCTGGCACACGTCGAAGTCGCCGTTCACGGCAAAGGCGTGGATGTTTTTTCCCAGGGTTGTCATCTGCCGGCGCTGCTCCTCACTGATCGATCCCTTGGGAAAGAAAATGACGCTGGACACATTCATGAGACCAAGCAGGGCCTGTGCAACCGCACCTCCCGTGTCACCAGAGGTTGCCACCACAACGACCCGTTCCAGGCCACTCTCGATCAGAAAGTGGTTCAGCACTCTGCCGAAAAAACGCGCCGCAAAATCCTTGAAGGAGTAGGTAGGGCCGCGTGAAAGCCACAAGAGGGAGGTGTTGCCCGTTATATGCTCGAGGTTTACCGGAATTACAGTCTCGTCGTATGCATCCTCGAGAATGGCTGCAAAATCCTTCTCACCAATGTCGGGCAGGACGAAGGGTAAGAGCACCTGGTATGCGATCTCAGCGTAGCTCATCGATTCCATGGCATTGATGTCGTGCAGTGAAAGCTTCGGCAGCTTACTTCGCTTCATCATATACAGGCCGAAGTTCGATGCAATACCCTTTAGGATAGCCTCCCTGAATCCTACCAGCTCATTGTGGTTGTTCGTGCTGTGATAACGGATGGCCATATATACCTGCCCGGAATGCTTTTCTATAGGGCTAATGTAGAGAATTACCCCAGTTTTCTCTTAAAATCTTGTATATCAATAATTACGCATTTTCCTTCCGGAGTTTTATCCGGACTTGGCTCGTTAAAAACCTGCGTCTGCTTTATCTTCTCCTGTAAGTGGTCACCTGTTGGGTGGTCATATGTTCGCCGTACCATCGGAGCTGTTTTATCTCCAAGCATATAAAGTGCGTCCCTTTCGCTGAATCCAATGTCCAGCAGCCACGTATAGAACCTATGCCTTAATGAATAGTATGTATAGCGGTCATTCAGCCTCAATCCCTGTACCAACTGGAGTTTATACACATTCCACGACCAGTTGTGTGTTGACATTGGTTTGCCGTTTTCACCCATGAATATTAAATCTGTATCATCGGGGTACGGTGTAATATTTCTCCACCTTAGTAGTACTTCTTTCAACTCAGGAAATAAACCAAACCTTCTTTTATCTGATTTCGGGGGTAGAAACTCTCCGCAGTAGTACTGATTGTGAATATTAACCTTGTTTTCTACAAAGTCAACATCTCCCCACGTTCTCGCTACTGCCTCAGATATCCTTGTCCCTGCAAATCGCCCTAAAGCTAACAATGCCTGTGTCCTCTCGCCAGAGTGTACCATCATGAGCTGAAAGTCTGTATCCTCCACTGAAATAGATTCTGTTTTTGTTGGTGTAATTAGTGGTATACCTTCATATGGCAGCTCAGGAATGTATTTCCATATCCTTGCATATTTGAGAGCTTTCCGAAAGTAGGTGTCAACATTGCGAGCGGTATTCGGTTTATACTGAATTAAAAGCTCATTCTGTACATTGTCGTATAGTTCGGGAGTAATCTTTTTTAGATTGAGAGTACCAAAAAAAGTGCATGAAGCATTAAAAGCTGCTGCATACCTCTCGGATACATCAATAAATCAATTGGTAATGGAGATCCTACGAAAAGGATTCCTTGATTGGGTTTATAAATATACGGAAATAATAAAACCTGAGAAGAATGTTAAACTTAGAAAAGTAAAAGAGGATTTACTAGGTATAATTGCTGAAGGTATAGTGGATCTTTGAGCCTGATAGGGTAGAAAGAGGTTATT
>CBFDDP010000086.1:0-13263 GCA_965603595.1 uncultured bacterium | reverse complement strand
AGAGGCCCCCGGAAATATTTTAAAGATCACCTCGTCGAGGTATGGTTTTCCATCGTAGTAGTCCTCATTTGCCCGAAGCTTAATCTCACTTCCAGGTTCCCAGTGATCAAAGATAAAGGGGCCCGTACCAATGGGCCGTGTTCCGAAAGCATCCCCAAGAGCCTCGACCTCCTCCTTTGGAACGACGCTGAAATTCACCATGGCGAGCATGGCGATAAAGGGAGAGTAGGATTCGGAGAGCTCAATCTCGAGCGTGTACTTCCCGGTTGCACGCAGGCCTTCTATACTGTCAGCCTCTCCGTTCCGATATGCATCAGCCCCCTTTATGACCGAAGGAAAGGACGCTGCCACCGATTCAAGACCCGGAGCGAAAACTCGGTGGAGACTGTACACGAAGTCCTCAGCATTGACCTCACGGCCATTGTGAAATGTTGCCCCTTTTCGAATATGGAAGGTCCAGCGCAGATTGTCCCGCGAGCTATCCCATGACCCGGCAAGACAGGGTATGACCATGAGATTGTCGCTGTACTGCACCAATCCCTCGAATATCTGCTGGGTGACTATTGTCTCGTAAATATCCGAGATACGGGCAGGATCAAGAATGGTCGGCTCATTGCCGAGGCCCTTCCTATATACACCGCCGTAACGATCTGCATCCCTGTCACCCGGTGCTGTGGGCCCATCATCCTTATCTGTACCGGCGAAACAGTTAAGAGGACTGGTTATGGCACACAAACACGCAACCAGGACGAAAAACGGTAATACCGCTCGTTTTCCTCGACTCATGTAATAAAACCTCGTACCTTGAGAATGGGCTTGTACCCTATCGAATCATGCCCGTTTTGTCAATCAGCCTCGTTATTGCTCTTGTGTTTTTCCACCAATACATTTATACTACCTTTCAATTGAAATTGAAAGGGATGAATACACCATATCATACACACAGTATAAACAATATCCACTTCAATCTCCAACCAGTTGTTGCTACAGTATCATAATGGGTGTGCATAATGAGTGAATCAATTGAAAAAGAGCAGAGTGTCCTCATCGTAGACGATAAGGAGCAGTACAGAAGGATCTTTGAAGAAATTTCACTGGATATGGGCCTTCGTGCCGTGAGTGCGACAAACGGCCTGGAAGCGCTGCGGAAGATAGACACGCAGGCATTCTCACTCGCCCTCGTAGATTTGAAGATGCCGAAAATGGGCGGACTTGATTTTCTCATGCACAGCCGCAGGATATCCCCGGGCCTTCCCGTTATCATTATCACCGGTTTCGGTTCCATCGAAACTGCTGTTGAGGCAATGAAGCTCGGGGCCGTGGACTACATCACGAAACCCAGCTCCATCGATGAGATCAGAAGGATTATGCGAAAAATACTGGAAAGCTGGCGTTCATCCTGGCGAAGCAGCTTCGATGATTCGGAAACGGGGAAATTCGGCATCATCGGGCTATCGAAACTGATGCAGGCCGTGTACGAGAGAATCAATGCGATGCGCCATGCAGACAACACGGTGATGATACTGGGGGAGAGTGGTGTCGGCAAGGAACTGGTTGCAAAGGCAATTCACTTCTTTGGCGATAAAAAGGACGAGCCCTTTATACCCATTGACTGCAGCGTTCTGGGATTGAACATCGTTGAGAGCGAGCTCTTCGGCCATGCGAAAGGCGCCTTTACGGATGCGCTGTTTGAAAAAGTGGGCCTTCTCAAGCTGGCCGGCAAGGGGACGGTGTTTCTCGACGAGATCACCGGAATCCCGCTCACCATACAGGCAAAACTTCTCAGGGCAATTCAGGAGAGGGAGATACGGCCCGTTGGCTCCACCCGCATTGAGAAGATCGAGGCGCGCATTATAGCCGCCACAAACAAAAAACTGGAACAGGCGGTGCAGGATGGAACCTTTCGTGAAGACCTCTTCTACAGGCTGCATGTCATACCCATATCGGTGCCCCCCCTGCGTGAACGCCAGGAAGATATCCCTCTCCTCGTCAAACACTTCATTGACAAGCACAACACCGAACGTCGGTCCGTTCAGGGGGCTTCACCGGAGGCGCTCAAGATACTGAACAAATACAGCTGGCCCGGTAATGTCCGCGAGCTCGAGAATGTTATACAGGAATCGATTGCCCTTGGGCCGAGCGACTGGCTGCGTCCAATCGATCTTCCCGAGAAGATACGTCACACAAAAAAAACCATAAGCGCCACATCCAAGGGAGTCAAACCACTCAAGGAGATAGAGAGAGAAGCTATCATCGAAGCGCTGAAACTTACCTCGGGTAATAAAAAGGATGCGGCGCGCATCCTGGGAATCGGAAAAACAACCCTCTATGAAAAGATAAAACACTACGGTATCAAAAGGCTCACAGAGGAATAGCAACCCCCCTAAAGATCAGTCCGATTTCCGGAGGGAATTCCTGATTCCGGAATTGTTCTCCTGAACACTCCTTTTACCACACCACCTCACAACAGTATAAAACCGTGTAATCCATTGTATTCCATGAAATATGAAAAAGACAATTTTTCTATGTTTTTTAATTCTTTGGAACGCTGTTTGCATATTCATATGGGAAGGATCGAAAAGAGACGGAACATACCAATGCTCGACAAGAGGGAAACAACAGGCAGGGACGCAAAAACCATTCTTCTCAGGATCCAGAATTCAGAGGACCGTGAACGGTTGTACAGCTTTCTCAGCTATGATGATTACAGGGTGCTGATTGCTGACAATCTTCTCACACTTATTGAGTACCTGAATAATTGCCGGATCGATCTGTTCATATCGGAGGCTGAATGTCCGGATATCGCGATGGATGAACTGCTCTCCTATCTCAGAAAGAAGTATTTCGATATAAAAATCATTATCACTACCAGAGAGTATTCACCTGAGCTCGAATTGAGGCTTCGTCCTTTCAAGCTTCTCTATATCATGGCCTGGCCCGTAAATGTTGAACTGTTGCAATCAATTATCGCCAGGGGTCTCGAGACTGAAAGTGCTGCAGTTGCCTGTGCAGGCGCATATTGATTGAACACCAAAGAGCGCTTTAAAGTGGGGTGTTACCCGACTTAAAAATACCTTTTAAGGAGATGTACCATGAAAAAGATCTTTGTAATCATCGCGATCGTTGTTGTTCTCGCAGCTGCTCTGTTCGCCTCACCGATTCTCGGCAGGGAAGGCAGAGACTCCGCCCAATTTGTCGGTACCGCATATGCAAGCGAAGGCGGCGGTGGTGGATTCTGATGTCATTCATGGCAGGGGAGCGCTGTGCAGTGCAGACTGTGCAGTGTTCTCCTCCCCTATGTATTGAACCATGGGATATACTATGCAGTTATCTCCAATTGACATGGGAAAAAGGGGAGCCTCTCTGTCCGAGGACGTTCTGAACAGCCTCAGGGATCTTCTCTTCGTATTTGATGAAGATCTTCATCTCTTTCTATGGAACAGCCGGGTCAATGAGGTCAGCGGATACACGGACAGTGAGCTTTCGTCACTGCGGGTTGACTATCTCTGCTCGGAGGTAGATAGTGAGATCCTGAAGAGAAACCTGGACAAGGTAAGGAAGATCGGCAGTTCCTCCCTCGAGATTACAATTATCTCAAAAAAGGGACGCAAAATACCCTGCCACTTTACCTGTACACCATTCAAGAGCAGGGAGGATGAGATCAGAGGGATATGTGGGGTCGGACGGGAAATCGGTGTGCACGATGAACTGCAGAAGAAGGGATCCTATTACAATCGTCTTTTCCACGGTATGCTCACCGGTTTCTGTCACTGTGAAATAATAAGCAACAGGGACAATCAGCCAATCGATGCCCGTTTCCTCGATGTGAACCCCGCTTTTGAACAGATAACGGGGCTGGAAAGAAATAGAATCATTAACAGAACCGCGGGATATATACTTCCCGGTTTCAAATCCTTCTGGATTTCCATGTACAATTCCCTCTCATCGGATGAGCAACCCGTCCATTCGGTTTTTTTCTTCAAGGAAAGGGACAAATACTTTGAAACTACCTCATTTTCCCCTGATACCGACCAGCTTATTACAATTTTCACCGATATTACTGAAAGCAGAAAGGTACGGGAAGAGAACAAGGCCCTGCAGTCCCAACTCATCCAGGCCCAGAAGATGGAGGACATTGGGAGGCTGGCCGGCGGTATTGCCCATGATTTCAACAATCTATTGACCGCAATTCACGGATACACCGAACTTGCCATGATGCAAAAGAACAATGAAGATAAGTTAAAGGAGAACCTGGAGCAGATCAGCCTTGCGACCAAGCGGGCAGCTCAACTCGCGCAGCAGCTTCTCTTCTTCAGCAAGCATGAGCCCGATGAACGGTCACCAAGAAATGTAAATGACATTATATCGGTTATCTACAACATGCTCAAAAGAATCATTGGAGAGCATATCAGCGTATCTCTCGATCTCAATCCGAAATTATGGGTATCCATGGTCAATCAGGGACAGATCGAACAGGTCATCATGAACCTGGCCATCAATGCCCGGGATGCAATGGAAGAGGGCGGAACGCTCACCATTTCGACGAGAAATGCCCACATTGATGAAGAAAACCTCAACCTCTACCCATCCGGGCGATCGGGTAGATTCGTCTGCATCGCTGTTGAGGACACCGGCTCCGGAATGAGCAGGGAGACAATCGGACAGATTTTCAAACCCTTCTTCACCACCAAGGGAAAGGCTCGGGGAACAGGCCTCGGACTGTCAGTGGTGAATGGCATTGTCAAGGAACATCATGGCTGGATCAACGTCTACAGTGAAGAAGGCATAGGCACGACCTTCAAGATCTATATTCCAGCCGACACCACAGCGGATTTCTTTTCGGAGGAAAAACCTGCACAGAGGGAAAGGATACGGGGCAGAGGTGAGCGTATTCTCTTTGTTGATGACGATTCTTCCATACGCAACTTCATGAAAACTCAGCTCAGTGAGAATGGATACACCGTCTTTACCGCTGAGAATGTTCAGGCAGCAATTGAGCTGTGCAAGAGAGAAAATTACAGGATAGACCTCCTGTTTACCGATGCTGTACTTCCCGACAAGAAAGGAACCGACCTCATCGACTCCCTTTTCAATCACAACCCCGAATTGAAGATCATCCTGACAAGCGGATACTCAGGTATCGGTAATGAAAAGAATATCAGGGGCGGCAGGCATTTTCGATTCATAAACAAGCCCTACTCGCTCATCGACTCGCTCAGCACCATCAGAGAAACCCTGGATGTGTAACCCCTTCTTCCTCCCGTCCGGTTTGCGTATACCTTTCTCATAAACCCCCTTATATTGTTACTGATAAAGAGCAGGGAAACGCTGTCCAGCGAGGAACAGGAAATGCCGAAGCAAAATATACAGAAAGGCGATGTAGTCGTCCTGAAGAGTAGTGGGCCAAAGATGACGGTTCAGAGCATCGGAGAACCGCGGCCCGGGATGTCCGGCAACACAAAATGGGTACACTGCATATGGTTCGAGGGCAATGTGATAAATGAGTACAACTTCGATGAATGCGTGTTGACAATCCTGGACGATGATACAGGCGGGAACTAGGAGGAGATCATTTGTCCTCCCGTACCTTGTAGGTGCTGATCAGTTTGGTATACAGATCATCGAGGGATGGATTCCTCGCACTTCCTATACCGCCATCCACAAGAAAATCACTGCGAAACCGTTTGAACCAGGTATAGAGGCGATGTGCTGCGTCGATACGGTCATCTGCGAGATGGCATATCTTTACGAGTTTCTTCATCTCATCGAGGGTGAAATAAATCCTGAACCCTCTCACCACGATAAAGAAATGTTTCCCATTACTCCGTTCAACAATCTCAACCTCGGGAGTGCGCAGAGGCTTTTTTATCGCTTTCTCGACCTCGGTGGTCTTTTTCTTCTGTTTCCGACCATCGGTCTTTGAGGCTGCGATCTTCTTATTGATCTCTTCAACCTGTTTGTTATAGATGAGAACCCGTGCCTGATTGATGAGAAACTGTACCCCTCCTTCGTCCAGGTCCGATACAAGGTCATGAAGCGTCTGTACAAGTTCTTTCTTCTTCCTGTGTTCGAGCCCTCCGTCAACCGAATCAGGTTTTTGAGACATAGTCTCCTCCATTCACGTCTTCTTTACATAATTCTCGACCGTACTGGTGGCAAAGAACAGGATGAATGAGATCTGTGTACCTTCTCACTCAAGTATACCTGATGGGATTGATATATAAAATAGTTGAACAACCTACTCCATTGATGTACTATGAAAGTAACATAATACTAACACAGAATTAACTCTTTCAGATCAAAAAGAGAGTGGAAGGAGGTGTTGTAAATAAAAAGAAGGTATTGTTTCATGATACTTATAGGGCTTCACAAAACACATAGCTAAGGATTGAAGTTCGGAAGGAACAATTTAATAAAGCGTATTTTATCGGGGACATTGGTTTTCGCGGCAGTAATGGCAACGAGAAGAACGTTGATATGGGCGATAGTGACATAGTTAGCTGTTGTATGGACCAGTTTCTGGATATCGGTCCTGGAACAACGTTCTCTTCTTCTTCGAACGCAGCATGGTTACCATCAGTGCGGTTATCTTTCTCGTTTCTCCAAAGATTCAACTCGCCTCCATTACCATTATACATCTCATCGATGACGGCTATATAGAAAATGCCTGTGCAATGTCCACGATCGTTGTCACAATCGTTGTGGCAGTACATATCATATTCCTCACCATATTCCGGAAAAAGGGAATTAAAGTCATGTAGAAACAGGAATGTGGTCGATTTACTCTTTTCGCTGCAATAAAATCCTGATATTGTATAGAATTGCCATGATAAACTCTGTGACAAACATTCATGTTCTTGGTGATCTAAACCTGGATATTATTCTGTCGGGTTTAGAGGGCCTCCCCTCCTTTGGAGAGGAAACTCTGGCCTCGGGCTGCGTGATGAAACCGGGGGGATCTGCAGCAAACGTCGCCATTATGCTTGCCGTCAATGACTGCCCTGTCCGCCTCTTCGCACAGGTAGGTAATGACCAGGCAGGAAAGTTTCTGCTGCAGGATCTCCTTACATTCGGTATAGACACGGAAACCATTTCCATATCGAAGCAGGGGGCAACCGGCCTTACCGTGTCACTCACCTTTCCAAAAGACAGGATGTACATCACCCACCCAGGCATCGTGCGTACGACGAGCCGCAAGCACCTGGTAGACCGATACATCGAACCACATACACATCTGCATCTCACTTCCTACTTCCTGCAGGCTGTTCTCAGAAGGGAGGTCGGAAAAATCTTAAGAGAGGCAAAGACAGCAGGCATGAGCACCTCTCTCGACCCGGGAGGCGATACGAATGGCCAGTGGGACATCTCTGATCTGAGGGAGCATCTTCAGTTTCTGGATTACTTTATGCCGAACAGCGACGAGATCCGTGCAATGACAGACAGGGATGAGGTACACGCTGCTCTTCGGGCCTTTCCGGAGAAAGCGCAGGCTACCATCGTAAAGGCTGGTGCTCATGGAGCCCTTACACGTTATCATGGCGAAATTGAAGAGTACCCAGCCATACCGGTCAACGTTTTGGACACCACATGTGCAGGCGACTGCTTCGATGCTGGTTTTCTCTTCGGCCTGTACAGAGGGGAAACCTTCCAGAGTGCCGTACAGAAGGGGCTGCAGTTTGGCGCGCAGGCGGTGTCTACCCTGGGCCTCCCTTCGGAAGATATCGATCATTTTCTTTCCTCCGCTTGTCCTGGGAAGGACTGATAACAGAGTAAAGGCGGAAGGATTCCGGATGTTGCAAAGACTATACAAGAGGAGCATCTATGAAACATAATGACAAACAAACCGGTGCGCATACACTGGCAGAGATTCAATCGCAGGCGGATTCCTGGGAAGGCGTCATCAGGAGGGTCGATGCCAGGCTGCCTCAGCTCCGTACACTCTGTGCTGAAGCAGATGAAGTGCTGTTCACCGGGTGCGGTTCAGCATTCAATATATCCCATGCAGTTTCACCCTTTTTTCAGAGACTGACGGGAAAGTCCTGCCGGGCCATACACGCGTCCGATGTAATGCTCAACAGGGATGAGTTTTTCAATGCAGGGAAAAAGACCCTGGTCATTGCCTACTCGCGGTCCGGGGATACGACTGAGAGCGTCGAAGCTCTTCACATGGCAGCCGAAGCTGGAGCACGGACCATCGCGATTGTCTGTTTCAGGAAGAGCAGGATGGCCAGTGATGCATATGAAACACTCGTCCTGGAGGAGGCGATTGAGAAGAGTGTGACCACAACGCGCTCTCTCACCTCCATGGTGCTCGCAGGTAATTATCTGGCAGCAGCCTGCGGGGAACATCAATCGGTATTATCGGCATTCAAGAACCTGCCGGCCATTGCCCGGCAGAAGATGGGTTCTTTCCACGAAACGGGCAAGATAATCGCATCGGACCCACAGATCCGCACATACGCCTTCCTCGGACATGGAAGCTACTACGGCCTGGCACGGGAGGCACAGCTCAAGGTAAAGGAAATGGTGCTCCTACCCTCTGACTCCTACGTCTCCCTTGACTTCCAGCACGGGCCCATGTCAAATGTGGACCAGAACATGCTCGTCACCATCATGGCTTCGGATTCGGGAAGGCCCTACGATATCTCCCTTGCCAAGAATATGAAAGCGCTGGGGGGGAAGGTGCTCGTCATATGTGATCATGACGGCGGGGAGTTCGGGCCATATGCCGACTATCTGGTGGAGCTGAATACGGATCTCGATGACGGCGTTCGAAATATACTGTACATGCCTGTTCTGCAGTTCATGGCCTATTACAAATCACTTGCTGAAGGCAAGGACCCCGACAATCCGAGGAACCTCCACTACTATATCGATCTTGGTGCGTAACACCTTTTTACCTGCTAAAGGCAGCTGCCACCGAGATCATGGCCTTAATATTCTCGGAAGGCGTTCCCTGCGGTATGGCACATCCGGCATTCAGGATAAACCTGGGGGTATCGGAAAAGATCCGCAGCAGCTTCTCCGTTTCAATCTGTACTTCCAGGGCAGTTCCCCTGCCTATGACTCCACTGGGATCAATGTTGCCGATGAAGGTCACTTTGTCTTTCAATGCGTCATGCGCGGTCAGGGTATCAGTCTTGTAATCGAGCTCAAGCGCATCTGTTCCGGTCTCCACCATGGCATTCAGTATACCGGTGGTATCGCCGCAAATATGAAGCCCGTAGGGAAGGCCATGGCGGTGCGCCTCCTCGACGTTTCGTTTCTCGAAGGAGAGTGCGAACGTTTCGTACATCCGGGGGGAGATCAAATCAGGTCCCGCTGGACTGTCGCCATTTGAGAGCATGTGGCATCCTGTCTGGGCCATGAGCCTGAGATACTGGCAGCTTATATCGGTGCAGTACTCCAGAAGCTCGAATACCTGGTCCCTATGCTCTTCGTCGAGCAGATCCATCATGAACTCCGAAGGTGTTCTGATCATGGTTGCGATTGAGAAGGCATCCTGATCGCAGTTCCCACGCACGAAGATCTCCCCTTTGAAATGGTCGACAACGAGCCGAACTGCTTCGAGGGTGATCTGTACATAACGGTAATCCTCCACCTTTACCCTCCGGAGTTGCTTAACATCTCCAATACTCCGAAGAAGCGGTTCATGAACACGTGCCGGTTCATTGACCGGAAAATCCACCGGTACACCTGCTGAACCGGCCATAACCGTGGTATCCATTTCAATCATCACACCATCGTACCCATACTTCTCTACCGCCTCTATGTGACTTCGGGCGATCTTCTTCGGGTCATTCCGGTACTCCTCCTGCGTATACCCCGCCTCCTCCGCGGCCATGAGGAAGTTGTGGAGCATCACCGGTGTACGGTCCGGCCACCTTCCCTCGAGCGCCGCCAATATCCTCTCATAGCTGTTCATGTCCTGTCTCAAATCTATCGTCCAATATGGGGTGCTGCGAAGAAAAGCATCTTCGCCATACTGTTGCCGACATTGGTAATCTGGTTTTGCATACGCAATACTAATTTGGTTTTGTGACCACAGTTATAGTAGATACTGAAATTAACCAAAAGGGCGCGTCGTGTCTATATACAAAGGACAATTTCTCTGCATCATGCCGGGAGCGCTTCGACAGAGATTTTGGCAGAGGTGAAGATTGAAAGTCACTTTCTCTGTTCACCTGTGAAGAACCATGTTATACTTAGTGAATACAGGTTCAAATACTTAGCATTCTTATAAAGGGTACAGATCATGAAAGCAAAACTTTTCGTGGCTGCACTACTTATACTCTGCATGGCCACACCTGCCCTGCTCCTTGCCAGGAAAAAATCCAACGGTGAACAGGTGCAGTACGGTATTGTGGAAGAGGGAACACAGATGGAGTATCAGATCAAGAGGGCCGATATGGTGGTCATTCAGGATGAGACCAAATTCAGGGATTTTCACAGCAGGATTCACCGTACCAGAATCCCAAAGCCATCAACTCCTCAGGTCGACTTCAATTCACACTTTGTGGTTTTTCTCACCTCTGGCGAGCAGCCATCTGCGGGCTACTTCATGCAGGTTCGTACGGTGGTGAAGAGGGAGGACACGGTTGTCGTGCGGACCCTCCTCAACGAACCACCGCAGGACAGCTATCAGGCCCAGGCCCTCACACACCCCTATGTGTTCGTCGAGATTCCAAAGAACAATTTCCAACGGGTCGAATGGGCAAGCGTGGTCGGAGAGGTGTTCTTCTCCAAACCTCTCCAGTGAGCCTTATCCTCGAAGAGTGGTCCCTGCATACCACATATATCAGGCTTCAGAGGGGATTTTCACAGTCCGGGAGGAAATAGTATGAAACGGTATATTATAGCACTTATTGTTCTCATCATCGTTACCATCCTCACAGGATGCGTCTCATCCCGAAGTTATTTCGAACCGGAATCAAATCCTCTCAAGGAGCACATCCTTCAGGGTACGGGCAATGACAAGGTCCTCCTCATCCCGATCGCGGGATTCATCTCTGATAAACGGCGACAGGAGTTTGTCAGAACTGAACCGAGTGTCGTTCAGGAAGTAGTCTCACATCTGAGGAAGGCGGAGAGTGATCCCCACATAAAGGCTGTTGTTCTCAAGATCGATTCCCCTGGAGGCACGGTGACGGCGAGTGACATCCTGTACAACGAAATCGTGGCGTTCAAGGAACGCACAGGATCATGGGTCGTGGTGACCATGATGAACGTGACCGCATCAGGTGGATACTACATCTCGCTTCCGGCAGATCACATTGTTGCGCATCCCACGAGTATAACGGGATCCGTCGGCGTGCTTTTCATTCAACCGAAGTTCACCGGGCTCATGGACAAGATTGGTGTGACCTTCGATGTCAGCAAATCGGGCGACAAGAAGGACATGGGCTCTCCCCTCCGACAGTCAACTGAGGAGGAGCAGCAGATCATGCAGGACCTGACTGCACAGCTTGGCCAGCGTTTCCTCGATCTGGTGGTGGAGCACAGGAAGCTGGGCGGCAGCCAGCTGGAGGATGTGGCGAGCGGCCGTGTATATCTCGCTGATGAAGCCCTAAGGCTCGGACTCGTTGACAGTGTCGGGTATCTCGACGACGCCCTCGATGAGGCGAGAAAGCTTGCCGACCTTTCCCCAACAGCGAAGGTGGTTGTGTACCGGCGTGCCAGTTACCCTGACGACAACCTGTACAACACGGCGACCGTACAGCAGAGCGGTCAGGGCTTTCAGTTGATACACATTGGATTGCCGGAATCCATACCCTATCTACAGACAGGATTCTATTACCTGTGGGCACCGGGTATTGAATGATGTACTGCGACTCTCACATCCCAACGTGATGAATCCTGAAGGGTTTGCACTGCTGTATGTTTTACTGTACTGGAAATCACGATAGATTGCTTATTGCGGTATTGTGCTTTATATTCCTCCATATAGTGCTTTCCATGGGAGGCCACCCAATGCAAAACTTCACGTTCAACAATCCGACACATATCGTCTTCGGAAAGGGTCGTATAACCGAGCTGGCAAAGCTTGTACACCCCGATGAAAAGATCCTCATGACCTATGGAGGAGGATCGATCAAGACAAACGGTGTGTACGATCAGGTAAAAAATGCTCTTGGAGGACACCAGGTTGTCGAATTCGGTGGGATCGAGCCCAACCCGGAATACGAAACCTGCATGCAGGCAGTGAAAAAAGCACGGGAGGAGAAGATCGATTTTCTGCTCTCCATAGGCGGTGGCTCAGTGCTTGATGCGACCAAGTTCATAGCAGCTGCAATTCCCTACGAGGGAGAGGACCCCTGGGATATTATATCCAAAGGACCTGAGGGAAGGCTTAGGCTTGCGGTACCGCTGGGGTGTGTGCTGACGCTTCCTGCCACGGGGTCTGAGGCCAACGGAAATGCGGTACTATCAAGAAAGGCCTTGGGCCAGAAACTCCCATTCTCAAGCCGGCATGTATACCCGCGATTCTCCATTCTTGATCCTGAAACGACCTACTCCCTGCCGGAACGCCAGGTCATTAACGGCATCGTTGATGCCTATATGCACGTTATAGAACAGTACATGACCTACGAGGTCAACACTCCGCTGCAGGACAGGTTTGCGGAGGGCATACTGCTGACCCTCATTGAGGAGGGGCCTAAGGTGAGAAAAGATCCGCATAATTATGATGCCAGGGCAAACATCATGTGGTGCGCAACCATGGCACTGAACGGGGTCATTGCCTGTGGCGTCGTCGAGGACTGGGCGACCCATATGATTGGCCATGAGCTGACTGCCCTGCACGGACTCGACCATGCACAGACCCTGGCAATCCTGCTGCCGGCAGTGTGGAAACATCAGCGCACCCACAAGGCGGAAAAGCTTCTCAAATATGCCCGGAGGATCTGGGGTATAGAATCCGCTGATTCAGAAGCTGCAATAGATGAGGCAATAGACAGGACGGTGAACTTCTTCAACAGCATTGGCATGCCCACAAAGCTCAGCGACTACGACCTGACGCCTGCAAAGTGCATAAAGGCGGCTGCACAGCTCCACAGGAGGGGTGTCAAGCTGGGTGAGCACAAAAACATCGGGAAAAAGGAAGTGGAAGAGATACTGCTGCTCTGCGCATGATAAGAACACCATCCATCAATTGACAGGATCTTCATTTCAACGTAGTATGTAGTCTGATTATCCCCGTCATATGTTCATAACCATCACTGCAGAAGGAGAGGGCAATGAAAATATGGGCTGAAATGGCTTCAC
>CBFDDP010000085.1:0-13293 GCA_965603595.1 uncultured bacterium | reverse complement strand
TTTGCGCTGGTCTGATTATTTCCCGGTTCGCGTATGCTCGGTTAGGATTATGGCCCGGGACGGGCTTCTACGGAGGCGATCACTTGATCACCAGAGAGTGGCCGAATCCGGTGAGAGTTGCAGACCCTTCAGCGGTAACCGTGACGATATCCTCCACCCGGATGCCAAACTTCCCGGGAACATAGACCCCCGGCTCAACGCTGAACACCATCCCCCTTTCCAGGGGCATTGTGTTCCCCGCCTGTATCCAGGGCTCCTCGTGAATGTCCAGGCCCAGGCCGTGACCCGTTCGGTGGATGAATCGGTCACCCAGGCCCTTTTCCTCAATGACCGCCCGCGTTGCCCGGTCAACCTCTTCGGCGGGTACTCCCGGCCGAACCGATTCCCGTCCCTTGGCGTTGGCCGAGCGGACCAGTTCGAAGGCATCGAGAAACTCCCTGTCAGGATCACCCAAAAACACCATCCGTGTGATGTCCGATTTATACCCATTCAGGGACGCCCCGATATCGATGATGACTCCCTCTCCCCTCTGGAGTTTCTTGTCACCGCTGTGGTGATGGGCAAAGGCGGCATTCCTTCCAGCGGCAACCAGGGTGAACTCCACACGTTCGGCTCCATCCCTGCGAAAGGCCTCCTCCGCGGCCCAGGCAATTTCCGCCTCGGCCACATCCGGCCTGCAGGCGTCGATTGCTGACTGCATTGCTCTATCCGCCTGGGCTGCCGCCTCGGCCAGAGCTGCGATCTCCTGGGGAGATTTTATTATTCTGAGCTTTGCAATAATAGGGTCCGCAGAGATTGTCTGCATGGGATTGCACTGTTCCAGGGCTGCAAGGAGAAAATCGGCCCGCATGGAGCCGTCCGTAGCCAGAGTGCGTATGTTCCCTTTACCGAGAATCGATTTGGATAGGGCAGCCCCCGGTCCTGATGCGTCTTCCCAGGTGAGCATCTGAACATTGGTGAAGGCTGCTATCATGTCCGCATTCAGCTGCGGTGCAATCATCTGAACCGCATCGGGGGTGACAACGAGGAGACAGAGCCGTTCATCGGCATGGGGAGCTCCGCCCAGCAGGTACAGCATGTTGGTGGTCGGACCGATCACCGCACAGTCTGTCTCTTCTTCTGCAAGCCTCTTTTGAAGGGCCTGAAGCCTGTTTTGCATGGTACCCTATATGTCCTTATGCTTCAGGAGGTTCCCGATGGGAGGACCATCCTTGAATATTCCCCAGGATCTGATCTCCTCCTCCGGCGGCCCTTCGCTTCCCCATTTGCGGCTCGGGTACCAGTGAAAGAGTTCAGCTGATGCGGCAAGCATCTCCGCGAGTTTGAAGGGGGCAGCAACGGCATCGATGACCGGAACCCCGAGCTCCTGCTGCATCTTCTCGTGAAAACCGAACTCGATGGTGCAGCCCAGGATCAGTACCTCCGCATTGTCCTCCTCTACGGCCTTTCTTCCCTGTTCCAGCATGATCTCTGCGGTACGCTTCACATCGGCCTGGAAGTCGTACACCCCCAGTTCCAGGGGTCTCATGGATGCCATCCTGTGGGCATACCCGTACATCCTGATATTTTCCTCCATCCTGGGAATCCACTTTTTTCTTCCCACAAGCACTGAGAATGTGTTGCCGAGATGGGATGCGAACACCAGGGAGGACTGACAGGGGGCGGTTACCACCGCGTTCCGGGACACTTCCCTCGCCTCCCGCAGCCCCACGTCGTAGAAACAGCCGATGACAATACCGTCGTAGTCGGGGGAGAGGTGATATACGAGCCGGGTTATGTCTGAGGTAACGAGTCCTTCGTATGCGTGATACTCCAGGTGTAGGGGGCCTCCCTGGGGCAAAGAGACAACATCGACCTCTGTTCCTGGCTGGGCGGAACCTTTTAGTATTTTTCCTATGACAGCATCGAATCCGTCAGTCCCTACAGGGTCAATCCATAGAATTTTCATATGCTCTCCTCGTTCTGGTCCAGAAAAAACCACACCGCCTGGGGCAGATTGAGCGGTCGGCTAGGATCTCTTAGGGCGAACTTTGAGTTTTTACAAATATCTCAGATGCCATACTTAACCACACCTGTTAATAGTATTTTGTTTATCCAGTTACTCAAAGTTCGCCAACACGTTGCTCAATAAATCAAATTTTGATACTTATTATTAACGGTATCAATTTTCTGCATTGACTCTTTTATTCAGTTTGTAGTATTTGTTGGCCTGCTCCTCGGTGATGTATCCATTCTTCAGGTCGTCCTTGATCAACTCGATGTCCCGCTCCTCCGGGTTGCCCCACCCGGCACCCGTGCCGGTCACCACCCGGATCACATCGTCGGTGTTAAGCGTGAGTGCGTTGACCACGGAATATCTCTCCCTGCTGCCGTCGGTGCGGTGGATTTCCACATAGTTGGACGATCCGTGACGCCCCCCTTTAAGAGGCCAGGGTGGAAACTTAGACCTGGTATAGGCTGCGGTGAACCAGGCGTTGTCGGAGCGGATACGGTACTCGATGCAGACACCCTTGCCGCCTCTGTATTTTCCCTCGCCTCCTTTTTCTTCATTTAAACTCATCCGGTCCACAAGCAGGCCGTTTCGCGCCTCGTTGATCTCAGCGGGACAGTTGAAAGTCTCTCCGTGAAACCCCGAAAATATGGCAGGGTTGCCGTCTGCCCGGCATGAGCCGCCCCAGCCGCCCAGCTCCGGTTCGATAATGCTGTACTGGCGGCCCGTATCGGGGTGTATGCCGCCGAACAGGGTGCCGCAGATCGAAGCGAACCCTCCTGCAGGCAATTTCTCAGGCATCTTCTCTGCGAGGGCGCGCCAAAGCAGATCGTACAAACGAACGTCGACTTCGTAGTAAATGCCCATGGCAGCCGGTCTGTAGGGATGAAACACGCTTCCCTCTCTTGTCAATACCGTCAAAGGCCTGAAGGTACCCCCGTTACAGATCGTATCGGTGGACGTAAGGGATTTCAGGATGAGCTGAGAACTGGTCACCGCGCTGTCCCGACTGATATTGAAGGGACCCTTGTCCTGATCGGGATTGTCTCGCAGGTCCACGATAAACTCGGTTTCGGTTATCTCTAGGGTGACCGTGTAGACTTGGCCGCTGTCCTGCTCCTCCGAGAGGGTGAACTTTTCATGGGGAAGGTTTTTCAGTGCGCTCAGGGTAACGCGCTCTCCGTAGTTCATGTACTCTTCCAGGGCATGGAGAAAGGCCCCCTTGCCGTACTTGTTCACAATCTCGAGAACGCGGCGTTCCCCTGCCCGAATCGAGGCAATCCCTGCCCAGAGGTCTCCTTTCAGGAAATCGGGCATTCTGCTGTTTGCCTCGAGTATGTCGAATATCGATTGGATGGGCTCTCCCCGGGAGAACAGCTTTATCCCGGGCAGCTGCAGGCCCTCCTGAAAGATTTCAGTGGCGTCTGTTGACATGCTGCCCGGAATCATTCCTCCGACATCGTTCCAGTGGGCAATATTTGCGCTCCAGCAGACGATCTCCCCCTCGGCGAAGATGGGCATGAGAACGATCACATCGTTCAGGTGTGTGACTCCCCCGTTGAAGGGATCATTGGTGGTGAATATGTCTCCCTCTTCAACGTCGCCGGGCTTGTCAAACTTCTCGATGATGCGCTTCACCGCCTTGTCCAGCATCCCCACAAAGGCGGGGATGCCCGCACCGGAGCTTGCAAGCTCTCCGTCCTTTGAGCAGATTGCAGTGCCCATGTCGAGCACCTCGTAGATGATCGCACTCATGGCTGTTCGTCGCATGGCTGCGAACATCTCATCCGCTGCTGCCTGCAGGGAGCTTTGAATTATCTCTGTAGTTATGGGATCGTATTTTTCCTTCATCTGGTGCCTCCCTGGGTTTGTATATGAATGTTGCCGTATTCATCCACGTGGCATAGCATGTCCGGCATGACCACGATGGTGTCGCCCGGGTTTTCGACAATGGCGGGTCCGGTAAAGCGCATCCCCGGTTCGAGCAGGCTGCCGTCGTAGATAACCGCCTCCTGCTCTCCCGCGTCGGTGTAATCGACCTTTCGACCTTCTTTTATCGCGTCGTTTATCTTCCTTCCCGAGGTGGGCAGTTTCTTGAGGGTCAATTTTCCCACGTCGGCGGATGCGACAACGTGGAACCCCACGAGCTCCACAGGTGCATCGAGACGGTAGGTGTACTCCCGTTCATAGACCTGGTGAAAGTTGTCGGCGATCTTCTGTATGAGGGCTTCTTCGATGGTTCCGTCCGGGAGCGCAACCTCAACCGAGTGCGCCTGGTTCTGGTAGCGGAATCGGCCGTAGCGCAGAAACTTCACCTTCGAGGGGTCTACCGATTCCCGTGTAAACTCATCGAGCGCCTGTTTCTCCAGGGCCCCAAAACTTTCGTTCAGATGTTCCCTGGCCTTTGGGTCATCCAGTTCGATGATGCGGGTCTGTATGTAGTCTCGGCGCAGGTCGGACATCAGCATTCCCCAGGCAGAGAATACGGCAGATTGCTTCGGTATGATAACCTTTTTGATCCCCAGTTCAACAGCAAGGGCGCAGCCGTGCATCCCCCCGCCTCCGCCGAAGGCAATCATGGTGAAATCCCTTGGATCATGGCCGCGATTGACCGAGACAAGCTTGAGCGCATTCACCATGTTGTTATTGGCAATCCGGACAATCCCCCGGGCCGCTTCCCTCCTGCTGGTGCCCAACTTCTTTGCCAGTTCGTCCAGTGATATTCCCACTGATGCCATGTCTGCAGTTATGGTGCCGCCGCAGAAATAGTTCGGGTTGATTCGTCCCAGTTCGAGATTGGCGTCTGTGGTGGTGGCGTCACGACCCCCCTTCCCATAGGAAACGGGTCCGGGCAGGGCACCTGCGCTCTGAGGTCCGACATGAAGTTTCTGAAACTCATCGACCCAGGCGATCGAACCCCCTCCGTTGCCGATTTCCACCAGGTCCACAACCGGTACCATGACCGGGTAGCCCGCAGAGGTCTGGGACCGTCCAACCATGTAGTCGGTATTGATCTTAATATGCCCGTCGGATATAAGCCCACATTTCGCTGTTGTACCACCAATGTCGAGGGCAATGACATTCTCCTCATCGATGATCTGCCCCAGGGCTGCAGCTCCCCATACACCGCTTGCGGGACCCGACTCGATCATGGTGATGGGAATCTCCCGTGCATTCTTCACCGTGTCGACGCCGCAGTTTGACTGCATGATGTAGACGCTCCCCTTCATCCCTTTTTCAATCAGGGACTGGTGCAGCCGGTCGAGATAATGCCGGGCTACGGGCTGAACATAGGCCGAGAGTACGGTGGTATTCGTTCGCTCGTACTCCCGCCATTCACGGGTTATCTGATAGGATGCCACTACGGCAACCTGCGGCCAGAGTTCCTGTACTTTTTTTACCGCCGCCTCCTCGTATTTCGAATTCGCATAGGAATTGAGAAAACATATCGCAATCGCTTCGACACCATCCGCCTTGAAGTCATCGATAATGGCTGGCAATCCGGAGAAGTCCAGGGGTTTCAGCTCTTCCCCCTTGTAGGACATTCGTCCCGGGATTTCACGACGAAGATACCTGGGCACAAATGGTTTCGGTTTCTTGTATTCGAGATTGAAGAAATCGGGACGATTCCCCCGGGCGATTTCCAGGATATCCCGGAAACCTTCCGTCGTAATGAGGGCGGTTTTCGCCCCTTTCCGCTCCGTCAGGGCATTGATAATGACCGTGGTTCCATGGACAAAGAAATCAATAGCAGAGGGGTCGAGGTCTGCCAGCTCGAGCACTTTCATCACACCCTTTTCATAATCGGGAGGTGTTGTGTCGGATTTCGCCGTTCCCATCTGCTGTTCACCCTTTGGGGAGATATGTAAAAAGACCAGATCGGTAAAGGTCCCCCCCACGTCGGTTGCAATTCGCAGTACTTCGTTGCTGCTCATAGGAGCACTCCTCATGATGAATTGAAGACTTAGACGTTTCTGAGTTAGAATAACACATGATAAATGGTAGCGGTGTCGAGGTCAATGAGTGTTTACACTTCTAGAGGGTTGAAATGATTATCATTCAACACTATTATAAGCAGATGGAGGGAGGGTATTGGCCATGAAAAAACAGTCAAAGGTGTACAGTCATATGTATAATCCCTTTTGTGAAATCTTTAAATTCCTTGACAACAAACGGGTACGTCCGCTCCTCTATGCGATGATTGTATGCGCGCTTGTCTTAAGTTTTTTATTATCCGCCTGTGCAACCAACCCTGCAACCGGAGAGAGGCACATCAATCTGTTCAGCGAATCTCAGGAAATAAAGATTGGGCGCGATGCCGATGCGCAGATAAGCGCCTCGCTTGGGATCTATCCTGATGAGGAACTGGCAGAGTATGTTGAAGACCTGGGTTTGAGGCTTGCGGCGAAATCGGAGCGGCCGAACCTTCCCTGGACCTTCCGTGTGCTGGATGACCCGACAGTCAATGCCTTCGCGCTTCCGGGTGGATACATATTTGTTACCAGGGGCATACTCACCTATCTCAACAGTGAGGCGGAGCTTGCGGGTGTCGTTGGCCATGAGATTGGACATGTAACAGCGATGCACTCAGTGTATCGCATGAGCTCACAGCAGCTGACGCAGATTGGGCTTGGCGTCGGGATGGTGCTGGCACCTGAGTTAGCGAAATACGGGCAGCTGGCCAGTGCGGGCCTTGGGCTTATGTTTCTTAAGTTCAGCCGTGATGATGAGCTTCAGGCGGATGAACTTGGGTTGCGGTACATGGGACGAGATGGCTACGATCCCAAAGAGATGATAAGCGTCATGGAAATGCTCGACGGTCTTACACAGGCGTCGGGAAGCGGCAGGATACCGGAGTGGCAGTCAACCCATCCGAATCCCGGCAATCGCAGGGAGCATATACAGGGATTGATAGACAGGAATAGAGAAGTCTATACCGGAAAGAAGGTAAACAGGGAGCGCTTTCTGGAAGACATTGACGGGCTTGTCTTTGGACAGAACCCCCGTGAGGGATTTTTCATTGACAACACCTTCTATCATCCTGATTTTAAGTTTCGTTTTGATTTCCCGGCAGGCTGGCAGACAACCAATATGAAACAGGGGGTTGTGGGGCTCAGTGCGAATCAGGATGCCAGCATTCAGATTACCCTCACAGATAAACAATCCATTGAAAGAGCTGCGAATGAGTTTTTTTCCCAGCAGGGTTTATCGGCAGGTACACAGAGGGCAGGAGAGATCAATGGTTTGCCGGAGATCAGCGGTGAGTTCGCTGTGACAACAGAGCAGGGAGTCTTTCGCGGTCAGGCAACCTTTTTACACTATGAAGGTTTTGTGTATCAGCTTTTGGGGTACAGCGTCGAACAGAACTGGCCGGAATACGCTGCTGTCGTGGAGAACTCGGTTCGTAGTTTTAATGTTCTCACCGATCAAAGAATTCTGTCGGTACAGCCTCTGCGTATCAACATTGTGACTCTCGACCAGCCTATGACATTTGAGGATTTTATCTCGCGTTATCCATCGTCAATTTCAACTGAGACGCTTACACATATCAACCAGGCGAAATTGAGTGATCAGTTCGATGCAGGACAGAAGCTCAAACAGGTTGTGGGTGAGAAGATAGATTGATGTATGCATCTGCGCAGCCTGTCTTCAGAAGGACGAGCTGCTGTTCCTGGAATCATGAAGAGATTGGCAGCGTCACAGGTTTTCCAGTTTTCACAGACTGGTCGATAGCGAGTGCCACCTCGTGAACCTTGAATCCGAAGTCAAGGCTTATCCGTGAGTCGATGTCCTTGTCAATGTCGTTTACAAATGCGTTTATTACGCTGCCGAAAGGGTGGTGAGATACCTCTCCGCTGTTGATAAGCGTGCAGTTGAACTCCTGAAAATCCTCCTGTCCCCTGAAAAGTTCCTTTGAGTAGTACTTTTCGTTGATCACACTTCCCTTGGAGCCGTGAATCATGATATTGAAGTAGTAGGGGCATTCTATCTCGAAGCTTCCACCCGTCTTTCCTATTGCGCCTTTCTTGAACTTGAGCACCGCGGTGTAGGTTGGTGGGTATTCAAACTCCTTCCTGTGTCCCCAGCACCCATAGGCGGATACCTCTGTGACATCATCCTTAATGATATTGAGCATCGCCCCTATTGAATGACAGCCACCGAGAAGTGTGGTGGAGGCACCACCCTTGATGGTATGTGCACCCCATGTCCACCCGTGCCACCAGGGGCCGAGCTCATGCCAGTAGTCAGTTTCGACGTAGAAAATGTCCCCAAGACCGCCGCTTCGTATCAGGCTCTGGATGGAGAGGTATTGGGCATAGTATTCGACCACAAATCCGACAATGCTCTTGACCATTGCCTTTTTGTAGGCCTTCTTGACCTTTTTAAGCTCTTCAAGCGTG
Organism: uncultured bacterium; assembly: GCA_965603595.1. GTDB lineage: Bacteria > Spirochaetota > B62-G9 > B62-G9 > DRHN01 > JAGLSF01. The sequence continues at coordinate 4,902 of CBFDDP010000085.1, read as the reverse complement.
TGGACGATCGGTTTTTCAGCGAAGATATGCTTACCCGCCTCGCAGCATCTGATAATTTCATCCGCTCGCAGGAAATTGGGTGAGCAGAGCGATACAATGTCAATGTCATCTCGTGAAAGAATCTCGTCCAGTGAATTGACAACGGCACAGTCGAGATTGAGTTCCCTCTTCTTCGCCTCAGCACTCTCTCTGTTCCTTGACGCAAGCGCTCGAATCTCAGTCATCGGGTTTGCCATATACCCCTTGATGTGCTCACCCGCAACCCATCCTATTCCGAATACGCCCACCCCATACTTTGCTTTAGACATGCTGTCCTCCTCCTGGTCTCATGTATTAATGATTTCCAACGGCATGGAAAAAAGCCACTATGTTCTCCCATGGTGTTTCAGGTCCCAGTACATGTGCAGGCGACAGGATGAGTCCCCCTTCGCCTCCCATGGTTTCAAGCCTCTCTCCCACCTCCCGTGTAACCTCTTCAGGTGAACCCAAGGGCATGGTTTTCTGCACACTGATGGTGCCCCAGAGCGTTATTTTACATCCATAGGCGCGATATACCTCAGCCGGGTCCATACAGTCGGGCTGTATCGGATTCAGAATGTCGATTCCCGTTTCAATGAGGTGGGGGATGAGCTCATCCAGCTTTCCGCAGGAATGATAGAATAGGGCTGTGTCGGGGTTGACAGCTTTGACAGCTGCCACTGTTTCTGCAAGGTGCGGCTGCAGATAGTCCTTCCACATGGGAACGCTCATGGTCAGCCCCCGCTGATTGGCAACATCGTCGCCCGTCATAACAATGTCCACTCCGACAGCAGCAAAGGCTTCCCCAAGGCTTCTCTGATAACGGGAGGTGAGATCGAAGAAATACCGGGCTATCTCAGGATTAGTGATCATGTCCATCATGAGAACGTCAATCCCCCGGAGGTACCATGACTGCTCAAAGACACTGCCGGCAAAGGCCGCTACAGCGAAACCCTCATCATGGAGCAGTTTCACATGCTCCCGGAGGCCTTCAATACGATAGGGCTCGAGTATGTCCGGTTGGGGAAATGACGTAACCTCATCGATGGAGCTGCAGTTGCGCAAGGGGGATTCGATGTGGGCGAAGTGAAAATATCGCCCGCCCTTCCACCACACACCCCACTCGTCGATCTCGCCGCTGTGAATCGCCTCCTGGGCGGCTCTGCCATACCAGGGAGCAAAGCGGGCGGGATTGAGCCTGGTAGGATTCAGCGTCAAGCCGGTAATATCCATGGAGAAAAAATGCCGGGGGGCAACTCCCCCACACTTCTCCATGAGCAAACGCTCAATGGCAGGGACATAACCGATTGTTTCGCCGTAGAGCAGTTTCGGCACCTGCTCTGTTTTCCGATGCTCGAGGGCTGCGCGTACACGCTCACGTCCTGTCATGGCAGTCCTTTCTCCGTGAATTGATGTATTCTCTCATATGTGCCATGGCGAGTCTATGATAAATAGTAACATATTTCTGTTCTACTTTACTTAAGCTGATGTTCAGCAGCTGCGCACATTGTCGATTTATCCGATTTTTTGTGCATGGTATTTTTTTGAATTAGGGCTGCTGGGTATAGTAAAATTAGAGTAATTAGAAGATAGGGGGGGTAGTAGCAGCGAAACACAAGAATCAACTGGGGTATCTTCATTTGTCATTTCAAGGGGATGCAAAATGAAAAAAAGATTTCAATATGTACTGTATGCATTGTTAATACTGGTGAGCTTTTCCAGTTGTGCAACCTATAGAGTACGGTTGGATTCAACGAGAGAATGGATTGAAGGAAAACCCTTCCCTGTCCAGTTAACCATTACCAAAACGGAAAAAATATCAAATATAGCCTTACACTATTCATTCAACGGTGCGAGCAGAAAAACCGTTACCATGAATCAGAATGGGAACTACTTTTCCTATACCATACCGGGTGAAGAAGTCGTTGCCGGTACGCTGCGCTACGACATCTCCTATACCTATAAGGACAAGAGTAAATCCACCGGCTCAGTGTCCGTGAAAATACTTACCTTTGAGGAGGCAAGACAGAAATACATTACGGAATTGAGCTCTCGAATCTCCTTTTCTCCACCTTCACAGGTGCCGATCAATCGTGATACTCAGTTGATCGTTAAGGTCAGATCGCACAAACCAAGTACGAAAGTCACTTTTTACTATAAAACCCCTGAACAATCTTCCTCCAAGGAAACCGAGCTCAGGAATGCAAACGGCGCCTTTACCGCCGTTATAAGCGAAAGCGAGATACAGGCCGGATACAACACATACTATTTCAGAGTACGGGAAGATCATGTCGATGTGGGCGAACTGGAGGTTTTTGTTGGTGGACGCGACAGTGCCAATCCTTTTCAATTCGACATACTCACCCTCGCTGAGTTAAAGGAAGTCATCATTGGAGAGCTGTACACAAGTATTTCCCATACAATACCCCAGGATGTATATGCAACGAGGGACCTGGAGATACTTCTCTCTGTGAACTATGGCTCGAATACGCTTATCCATGAATTCTCCAGGAACTCCCTCTCCATTGAAATATTTTATAAGAACCCGGCCACTGGTTTCAAGCAGGGTGTTATGTCCGGCTTCAACAATCAATTCACCTACACCATTTCATCCGCGGATTTGCGACAGGGATACAATGCATACTATTTCAAAGTCACGGACGACATGGAAGACATCGGTCCCGTGGCTGTTCAATTTCCCGCACCAGGCGACCTTTTTACCTATGACATTCTCACTGTTGAAGAAATCTGCGCAAGAAAGGCATGGTCCCTCTATGGGAGAACATCACACACACCGGTCACAGAGGCAGACGGTGTCACCGATCTATATCTCAATCTTACAGTTCAAAATGCCAAATCCTATACAACAGCTGTCCTCTTTTTCAAGAAACCTACCACGAACGAGTATAAAAGCATAAACATGACAAGGGAGGGAGACATCTTTACGGGTGCCATATCCATAGACGAGCAGCAGAAGGGGTACACACAGTACTACTTTGTGGTGACTGAAACGGATAGCGAAGTCGGTACAGTATCAGTAGCGTTTCCTGAGAACGGTCAACACAGCCCGATTCAGTACACTGTCCTGGATATACATGATGTAAAAACCAGGCTGGAGTCCGAGTTACAGGCCAGAATCTCACACAGGCCTGTAACCTCTGCTGCGGAAGGCACAGACCTCAGCCTTGCGATCAATGTCACAAACGTTAAAAGCGGAACGCTCGTCTACTTCTACCACAGAAAGCCCGGTGAGAGCTCTTACCGGCAGACCAGGCTGTCGGGGAAGGGTCCTCAATATACCATGGTTATGCCGAAACAGGATATACGCTCCGGGTACAGCCAGTACTACTTTGAAGTAAAGGAACCGCACAGTTATTTCGGGTATATTATGGCGACCGTTGGCACTCCGAATGCACCCTATCAGTTTGAAATAAGCAAATTGAAGGATGCCATACTGGACGGCATCGACTTCACACCCCTGTCCGATGCTGAGTACGGTGTTCCTGTAGAGGCCAAAATCACCTTGAATAACAATCCGGCAGGAACCAGGGTTTACTTACGATACAGACTGGCCGATGATACCCTCGATTATGTATCCGTAGAGATGAAGCAGGATGAAAATGTGTACATCACCGTTCTCTCCCCCGCACTGTTGCAGGAGAGCAGGCGGATTGATTACTACATCTCCATTATTGCCGACCAGGATGAGTTCACCTACCCTGATGAGCGTATCATTCCGCTCTATTTCTACATCAAGCAGCAGCTTGTGGAGGACAGCGGAGATGATACCGTGTTCGGTACCACAGGCCGATCGGAAGACAACATGCTGGAGGGAAGAGTCTTCCAGTTGAAACCGGGCATAAAAAAACTCCCGCAGAATATGCATAAAGACTATGAATCCTTGATCGTGCTGTACACCAGACAATTGGATATACCACCGATGGATTTTAAAAAAGGTTCTCCCGGCTTTGGTGATATTTTTAAATGGTTTGGCATACAGTACAGGGGTGTCATAACCATCAAAGAGTCCGGGCTGTACAGGTACCGGATTCTGTCCGATGACGGTTCAAAGCTTTACATAGACGACATGCTGGTAATCGATAATGACGGAATACATGAGTCGATATCTAAAACAGGAGAGATCTATCTCTCCCCTGGTACATACCCGATTCGGGTGGATTATTTCCAGGGACCAAAAAAAGAGATAGCCCTTCAACTGTTTACTACGATGCCTGGGCGAGATGAAAAAATATTTAACCTGAAAGATTTCGAGTAACACTCGTTAATTTCAAGAGGATACGATTCTGGCAGCCAGTTGGCACATTTTCACGAAGAGGGGAAGTGGATGGGTTTCTTAGTAGACACGAATTGGCAGTACCGTGGATTACAGGTGGTGCGGATCGAAAACGAGTATATTCGCGTGGATGTGTTTCCGGAAGTTGGCGCCAAAATTTATAACTTCATACACAAGGCTTCCAATAGAAATCTGCTCTGGCACAACCCGCGCGTTCCTCTGGGACGTATGACCTATGGTACGCTCTTTGACGACCATTGGTCCGGCGGTTGGGATGAGCTTGTACCCAATGATGTGCCTTTTAAAACACTTAGTGGTGAAATGCTGCCGGATCACGGCGAGGTCTGGTCACAGGAGAGTGAGTGGGACATAATTGAAGAGAGCGAGGACGTCGTCGTGGTTCATTTCGTCACCCATGGAAGGATTCTGCCCACGCGATTTGAAAAGACGATCAGCCTGCGAGCGGGTGAGTCATTCTGCAGCGTGCGGTATGCCTACATAAACCTGGGAGCAACGCCGATCGATTTTCTTTGGAATATCTGTTGTGCATTTGAAATTTCACCCGCAACTCGCCTGGACATCCCGGCGCG
>CBFDDP010000084.1:0-13517 GCA_965603595.1 uncultured bacterium | reverse complement strand
AGTACCTGGGAGGGGAACTTGTTCTATCATTTTCTGTACCCGCTTTACGATAAGTTCTTTGCATTCAATGTGTTTCGCTACATCACCTTCCGTTCAGTCTATGCGACCGTTACCGCTCTCCTCATCTGTTTCCTGTTCGGACCACCTCTCATCAAGAGGTTGCGGCAGCTTGGAACGGGCGAACAGGTCAGGGAGTACACGCCGAGCACTCATGAGAAGAAGGCGGGGACCCCATCCATGGGGGGTATTATCATCCTTTTCGCCATTCTCGCATCGGGTATTCTGTGGGGCAATCTATCCAATCGATACACCATTCTCGTTCTTGCCTCGACCTTTGGATACGGGGTGATCGGCTTCCTCGACGATTATTTGAAATATGTAAAAAAGAGTTCCAAGGGGCTTCACGCACGATTCAAGCTCATAACACAGCTTGTTATCTCGGCCGCAGTTACCTTTTTCATCTATTTCGAGCCCGGGAGGAGTGCAGAGACAACACTTCTGTACATTCCCTTTGTGACGAGGCCGATTATCGACATGTCTTTTCTATACATTCCCTTCGGCACGCTGCTGCTTGTCGGGTTCTCCAATGCGGTAAACCTGACAGACGGGCTCGACGGGCTTGCCATCGGTCTCATCATATTCGTGGCCGCTGCATATGCAGGGCTGAGCTATCTGACCGGTCACGTGAAGATTGCAGAGTACCTCCGAATACCCTATATACCGGACAGCGCTGAGCTGACCGTATTCTGTATGAGTCTGCTCGGGGCAGGTGTGGGATTTCTCTGGTTCAACGCACATCCGGCAGAGGTGTTCATGGGGGACACGGGGTCGCTTTCACTGGGCGGGGCCATCGGTCTCGTGGCAATGCTTGTAAAGAAGGAGATACTGCTGCTTCTCATCGGCGGAGTGTTTGTTGCCGAGACACTCTCGGTCATTATACAGGTTGTTTCATATAAGCTGTTCAAGAAGAGGGTCCTCCTGATGTCACCACTGCACCATCACTTTGAGTTGAAGGGGTGGTCTGAATCGAAGATCATTGTCAGGTTCTGGATTGCAGGCGCAATGCTGGCCCTCGTTGCCCTGAGCACCATAAAGATACAGTGAGCGTGTGGATGAAACCTGAGGTAATGAGTCACAGGCAACTCTGGGTCATGAGGGGTGAGAGAACTGGTGAGATGGACTATGTCCTTCTTTCCCTTGTCCTTATCTTCTTCGGGCTTGGCATCGTCATGGTTTTCAGTGCCAGCCTCAACGAGGGATTGAAACTCAATGACTCGGCCTACTTTCTCAAGCGCCAGATCGCCTGGACGCTCGTATCCTATATCTCCTGTGCCATTTTCATATTCATCGATTACCGGGTGCTGGAAAAGACCGTGAAGCTGCAGGTGTGGGGAATCGTTGTACTGCTGCTGCTGCTCTTCTTCCCTCCATTCAGGGAAGCGGGGATCGTCCATCCTTCGCGCCGATGGTACCGTTTTCTCTCGGTCGGTTTTCAGCCGTCAGAGTTCGCAAAGATTGTTCTTATCGTATATTTATCTTCGGTGCTCTCCAGGAAAGGCGAACGCATCGGAGATTTTTACAGGGGGTTTTTACCGCCCTTTCTCGTCACGTCGGTTTTCGCCTTTCTTGCATTTCTGGAGCCCGATTTTTCGACTGCCTTCATTCTCTTCTTTATCGCGATAGTCATGTTTTTTATGGCAGGTATACGCTCCTTTTCCATAGTTGCCCTTTTCATGGTGAGTATACCCGCGCTGATTCTCATGGTGAGCGGGAAGAGCTATCGTCAGGAGAGGATAGTCGGTTTTATCAATCCCTGGGGGGATCCGACAGATAAGGGGTATCAGATCATACAGTCATTCAAGGCCTTTGCACTTGGCGGGTTTTCCGGCGTCGGGCTGGGGAGAAGTGTGCAGAAGATGCGGTATCTGCCCATTCCCCACACCGACTTTATATTTGCAATAATAGCTGAAGAACTTGGTTACCTGGGGGTTCTCGGAGTCATAGCCCTGTACATGCTTCTTGCATACAGGGGCTACAAAATAGCCTATGCGCAGGTCCGGGGATTTGAGTTTCTGCTTGCATTCGGAATCACCTCCCTCATCGTGTGGGAGGCGGTTTTCAATATCGCTGTGGTGACAGGTCTTATACCGTCAACGGGGATAAGCCTTCCCTTTCTATCATACGGCGGTTCGAGCCTGCTTGCAAACTCGATCCTTATGGGTATATTGCTCAACCTGTCACGGAACCGGGGAGTTATTGAACAGGTCGAACAAAATCTGGCGGATGCTGGGAAATGATCAGGTCGTACGAAAAGAATCCAATTCGCACAAGACGGGTCGTCAGAGTCATACTCATCTCGCTCATCAGCGTACTGGTGGCCATGATGCTTCTGAGAGTCGGGCTGGAAGTGGCGGGGCAGGCCATCCTTCCGGTCAAGGCGGTGCAGATATTCGGCAACAGATTCATCTCGAATCGGGAGATTCTCTCACTCCTGAGCTTGAAGTCTGGTACTTCCATGATCTTCGTCAATCTGGAGGCGGCGAAGGAAAGGCTGAGGAGTGACAGTCGGGTCCGGGTTGTGCAGATGGTGAAGGTCTATCCTGACACCTTGAGAGTTCATATTCGGGAAAAGGACCCCGCGGCGCTTCTTGGTATAGATGATATGCGGCTCCTGATCAGTGGTGATGGTGTGGTGCTCGCTCCGGCTGTGGATGATCGGGGTTATTCAGATTATCCTTTCATTTCACTTTTATCGAAAGATGACGATATTAAAATTGGGAATCCAGTTAATAACTTTCTTGTACTGAATCTGCTGGATGCGGCGATTCAATTTAAGGGGCAGCATCCGGAATTTACCACCCGTATAGAATCGTATACTGTGGATGATTCCGGTGTCTGGGTTCGATTGAATGACCCGCGCTACCACATCTTTTTTGGAAGCGATGTGGATGCCGGTAAACTGAACAGGCTCCGCGCCCTGATGTTCGTTCTTGATCAGTCCCATGATGATGAGAACGGGAAACAGGGGGTTGTGGACATCGACATGAGCGGTTCGCATGCAGCGGTGAGGGAAGGGGACGATGATGAGTTACGATGACGATGTAGTTGTGGGACTTGATATTGGCACCACAAAGGTTTGCGCAATTATCGGAAGGATCAATGAGTACAACAGCGTGGATATCCTCGGTGTCGGTGTGTCGCCCTCCCGGGGTTTGAGGAAGGGCGTTGTGGTAAACATCGAGTCTACCGTCAATTCAGTCGCTACAGCAATCGAGAAAGCCGAGCTCATGGCCGGCATTGAAGTGAAATCAGTATTTGCAGGCATCGCCGGTGGTCACATTGAGGGAATAAATTCGCGGGGTGTTGTTGCCGTTTCCTCGAGGAACAGAGAGATATCTGAGCTGGAAGTCGAGCGTGTTATCGACGCGGCCAAAGCCATCGCCCTGCCCATGGAGAGGGAGGTTATTCACGTCATCCCGCAGGAGTTCGTCATAGACAACCAGGATGGTATCAAGGACCCGGTAGGGATGAACGGTGTACGCCTCGAAGCGGAGGTGCATATTGTGACGGGTGCTGTGGCATCGGCCCAGAATATCGTAAAGAGTGTCAACCGTGCCGGCTACGCAGTAAACGATATCGTCCTCGAACCTCTGGCATCTGCAATGGCGACCCTGAAGGACGATGAAAAGGAACTGGGTGTGGTACTCATCGATATTGGCGGCGGTACGACTGATGTGCTCATTTACCTCAACGGCAGCATATGGCATACCAATGTTCTTGCAATGGGCGGCAATCATGTCACCAATGATATCTCAATTGGTCTCCGCACACCGGTGAATGCTGCTGAGGAGATCAAGCGTCAATGGGGAATAGCGGTGTCAGGGCTCGTTGAACCTGATGAGATGATAGAAGTACCCAATGTGGGAGGCCGGAACCCGAGTCGTATGCCGCGTCAGATACTCGCCGAGATCATACAGCCGCGCATGGAGGAGATATTCTTTCTCGTCAAGGAGGAGCTGGACAAAAAGGATTTCAAGGACCTGCTTGCCGGCGGTATCGTGCTTACCGGGGGTGCATCCCTGCTTGAAGGTACCGAAAAGATTGCTGAGGACGTATTCAGGATGCCTGTCAGGATAGGTACACCGGACGGTATCCACGGACTGGTTGAGGAAGTTTCCTCTCCCGAATTCGCAACGGGAGTCGGACTTGTATACTACGGCCTCAACGCGCTGCCCGAGAGTTTCATGGAAAACAGGGGTGCAGGTCTCTTTAATAATATTAAGCATAGAATGTCCAACTGGTTGGGAGAATTTTTCTAAACACACAGGGGAGGGGACTATCATGGAGTTTGAAATTGTAGACGAGACGGTAGTGGCGAACAAGATTAAAGTAATCGGTGTTGGCGGCGCCGGTTGCAATGCGATCAACCGTATGTTCGATGTGAATCTGCGGAACATCGAACTCATTGCGGCAAATACCGATCTACAGTCATTGAATGCCAACAAGGCGCCCATCAAGCTTCAGATAGGAGAGGCTCTTACGAAGGGACTGGGAGCTGGAGCGGATCCGGAAGTAGGGGAGAAGGCCGCTCTCGAGGACAGGGAGAGAGTATTCGAGATCCTCCAGGGGGCTGAGATGGTGTTCATCACAGCCGGAATGGGAGGCGGTACCGGGACAGGTGCGGCTCCCGTGGTGGGATCTGTTGCCAAGGAGATTGGCGCCCTGACTGTGGGTGTGATAACCAAACCCTTCCATTTTGAGCTCGAGCGTAAAATGGAGATTGCCGAGGATGGTATCGCCAAACTCATGGAGGTTGTGGACACCCTGATTATTCTCCCCAACCAGCAGCTTTTGGAAATCATCGATAAGAAAACCCCGATGATTGAAGCTTTTCGCATTGCAGACGATGTGCTCCGGCAGGGTGTACAGGGCATATCCGACCTTATCACCGTACCGGGTGAGATCAATATCGATTTTGCCGACGTTAAGACGATCATGAACATGTCTGGCGGGGCCCTGATGGGTACCGGCGTCGGTAAGGGAGACAACAAGGCCCTCGAAGCGGCCCAGATGGCCATCAACAATCCCCTCCTTGAAGATGCTACAATTGACGGTGCAAAGGGTATACTCGTCAACGTATCGGGGGGGCCCGATCTCTCACTCTTCGAATACGATGAAATCGTGAAACTCATAACCAATACCGCCTACAATGGGGCAATGATCATTGCCGGGATGGTAATCGATCACTCAATGAGCAATGAGGTGAGAGTCACGGTCATTGCCACCGGTTTCTCAAAGACCGCGGGTATAGAGGATGATGGTGACACTGCGAAGAGCTTTGAGGTCTATCCTCTGAAGGACTTTGAACCTAAAAGGCAAAAACCTCCCGTTACCAGGGAGCTCCCCATTATCGATACAAGCAACCTGAAACGCAGGTTCGGAGAGGATGATTACGACGTTCCCGCTTTTTTAAGGAGAAAAGCCGATTAGGAAGGTTACGCGCGAAAGGTTCCTGTTTACCTATCAGCAGACCGGCAGATTTAGGGCAGCCGTGTGTTATCCCAACTCCTATTACTCCGGCATGAGCAACCTCGGTTTTCAAAGCCTCTTTCACAGAGCCTCTCTCTTCCACGGCCTGCAGGTTCATCGTTTCTTTGTTGAACGAGACGGCATGCTTCATTCGCCTGACCTGCCCGGCGAACTCGGCAGGGCATTGGGGGCCTATGATGCTCTGCTCTTCTCAGTTTCATTCGAACTTGATTACCTACACATGCTCAGTATGCTCAAAACTTCGAACATACCCATGGAGAGGGAGGAACGGGTGGAGGGCCGTCCCCTGATCATTGTCGGAGGGGTTGCTGTTACTGCAAATCCGGGACTTTTAAGCCCCTTTGCCGATATACTCTATCTGGGTGACATGGAGTGCGGTCTTGAGGAACTGATAACCATCATGATTGAGAATGATTTCAGATGCAGTGAAGCGTCGCTCATGGCATCCGCGCACGTAAAGGGTGCTTATGTGCCTGCGGTACACGGACTGGAGCTGGTAGAAAAGGCAACCCTTCCCGTAGTAAGCGAGCCTGCGCATACCGTTGTACTTACGGGGAACACCGAATTCTCCAATATGTTTCTCATAGAGATTGGGAGGGGGTGCAGGAATAGGTGCAGTTTCTGCATGACGCGTTGTGTGAACAGACCGCTCAGGAGTGTTGATGGGCGGGTGGTGGTTGAGAGGGCGGAGAGGGTGTTGGCCTTCACCAAAAGGGTGGGTCTCATTGCCCCGGTACTTACCGACCACAGGGACCTTCCCGGCGTTGTGAGACAGTTGAACGGAATGGGTATGACTGTATCTTTCTCTTCTCTCAGGGCAGACGATTTCAACGAGGATATCGCCACGCTCTTCAGTGACAACGGGCAGAGTACGGTTACCTTTGCTCCGGAAACCGGTTCTGAGAGGCTGCGTCGGAACATCGGTAAGCGGCTAAGGGATGAGGCTCTTCTGGACGCGGTTCGTACCGCTCTGGGGTGTGGCATTCGCCGGTTCAGGTATTACCTCATGATTGGTCTTCCCGGCGAGACCTCCTATGATATAGGGGCAATCGTGGAACTGGTACGAAAAACCGTACAGCTATTTTCCCTTCGTGGTGTACAGCTCATGTTGAGCATCAACCCCTTTGTACCGAAGATGGGTACCGCTATGGAAGCGGCGCGCCTCTATCCCATGGAATATTATGAAACGGTTCGTACGACGCTTATGCAGGACCTCAGCGGGCTCGAAGGGGTAGAATATCGGTTCGAGTCATTTAAAAAACTCTATCTGCACTATTACCTGTCCATCGGAGATGATAGGATAGGCAGGCTGCTTGGTCAATGCGTCGGGGAAGGATCCCTGAGGAGTTTCACTGCAGCAGCTTCTGAGATAATGGGATACTGAAATGGATACAGAATTAGAGAAGAGGGGCCTGCTCCTCGCCCGGTTTCTCGACTACCTCTACCTGGAGAAAAACCTGTCAGGGAACACCATACGTGCATACCGGCAGGACCTCCTGCTCTTCTTTGACTATGCTGATGCACGATTGGACAGGTCACTGCTCGAAATGAAAAGGCGGGACTTGATAGAGTACCTGGCCTTCTGCAGAAAATCCGGGCTTCACCACCGTACCACATCCCGTTATCTCTCCTCCCTTCGGGCATTCTACAGGTTTTTAATCGATGAGAACGAGGCGGTGAATGACCCTACCGTGTATATCAGTTCACCCAAATCCATTGTTAATCCTCCCGAATACCTGACCCTCGAAGAGATCGATCGCCTGCTCGGCATGCCCGATGAAGGGACCATCCTGGGGTTTCGCGACAAGACCATACTGGAGATCATGTACTCATGCGGGCTCCGTGTTTCGGAAATTACGGACCTGTTGATCAACAATGTTCGATTCGATGAGCGGCTTATACTCGTGTTCGGCAAGGGGAGAAAGGAGCGTGTCGTCCCCTTCGGTGACCGTGCATATGAGCTGCTGAGAAGATACATACAGTGGAGCAGGGTGGAGCTTCTGAAAGGCCGGCTTTCCGATGCGCTCTTTTTGAACTTTCGCGGTGAACCGCTGGGCAGGAAGGGATTGTGGAAGATGATCAAGGGGTATGCCCGTCGAAGCGGAATCACAAAGAATATAAAGCCCCATATCCTGCGACACTCCTTTGCCACCCATCTCATACAGAACGGCGCTGACCTGCGAATTGTACAAGAGCTCCTCGGTCACGCCGATATATCGACAACGCAGATTTATACACATCTCGATCGCGGAACGCTGATCGACCTGCACAACAAGTATCATCCCCTGCAGAAGAGCAATATCTGACAGGATGAGAAGGATTGCCGGCAGGTGCCCTTTTAGTCTTCATTGATATTGGTGTTGACTTTTATCCGGTATAGTCTTTCATTCAAATCATAGGACTCACACCTCAATCAGCAGTATCCATCGTCTGAAAATATGTTTGACCTGAAACGTCTCGAATACCGTAAAGTACTTCGCCTTCTTGCAGATTTCTGCGTGTCCGTTTATTCAAAGGAAAAAGTCCGCAAGATACGTCCCACCGGTAACGGTGAAGAAATCGAACAGCTGTTCGGGTTCATCCTCGAGCTGCGGCAGGCTTTTCAGGATGATTGCGTATTCACGCAGCCTGCATTTCACAGTGTGGGAGACTGTCTCAGCAGGGCAGCAGCTCAGCACAGCTCGCTGAACATCGAGGATTTTATGCATATCCGTGAAAACCTGCATGCCGCAGTGACACTTAAAAGACAATGTGAGAAGTACAGTGATGAAGTACCGCTGCTCCTGGCAAGAATAAAGGGGGTTATAGTCCCCACAGATTTACAGGAGGCTATTGACCGTACCATCGACTCACACGGCACTATAAGGGAGGATGCGAGTGCCCGCCTCGAGGAGATACACACCGACCTGAGAAGGGTCCGGAGTAGAATTGAAAACCTTCTGGGACTCTACCTCAATGACCCTGAAATGAGGCGCTACTTTCAGGAGCGCCACATCACCCTGAAGGACGACCGTTACGTGGTCCCGCTGAAACAGAACTTCAAGGGCCGTATTCCCGGTGTGGTGCACGCGCACTCGGGAAGTGACAAGACTGTCTTCGTGGAGCCTTTTTCCGTGGTGGACAGCAACAATGAGTTGAGGCGTTTGAACAGGGAACGGGAGCAGGAGGTACACCGCATACTTGTGGCACTGACAGCCGCTGTTCGCAGGCAATCGGATAATCTGCGGGCTGTTCAGGATGCCCTCTCCGATTTCGATATACTCGTGGCGAAGAGCAGGTTCATGGATGAGCTTTCCTGTACCATACCCGAATACATCGACGAGAGAAGAGTCGAGCTCAGGGGTGCCAGACACCCGCTTATCAGAGAGGACGTTGTACCCATTGATTTTACCATGGGTGATGAGGTACACGCTGTTGTCATTACCGGTCCGAATACCGGCGGGAAAACCGTGGCCCTGAAAACCCTTGGCCTCATGGTTATGCTCGGCCAATCGGGCATTCCCGTCCCCGCAGCGTACATGCGGACATGTGTATTCGACGCGGTGTTCTCCGATATGGGTGATGAGAGTTCGATCGAGCAGTCGCTTTCCACCTTCTCCGCCCATATAAAGAATATCCGGGAAATCACCCTCAAGGCCGATGCGCACAGTCTCGTACTTATCGATGAGCTCGGCGCCGGCACAGACCCCACAGAGGGGGGAGCACTCGGCACCGCCATACTTGATCATCTCCTGGACAGAAAGATCATGACCGTCGTTACTACCCATTTCAGTTTCATTAAAATGCATGCACTGGGCAGGGCAGGCGCAGAGGTGGCCTCTGTTGAGTTTGATCCCGTTACCTGCAGGCCAACCTACAGGCTCGTCATGGGAGTGCCTGGAAGAAGCAATGCCCTGGAGGTGGCTGAGAACCTCGGCCTGGATGCTGAAATTCTCGGTCGTTCGAGGGAGTACATTGGAGACGAGGCACAGTCCATGGATGGAATCTTCAAAAAACTTGCGGCCATGGAGCAGGAGCTCTCCAGACGTGAGCAGGAGGTATCGGAGACGCAGGGTGAGCTCGATAGTTTGATGGAGCGGTACCACGAAAATCTCAGTAAGCTGAATGACCGGCAGAGCACCCTGGGTTCGGAGATCAGGCAGGAGTTCAACAAACTCCTGCAGGAGTATCGGCAACGCCTCGAGCACAGCATAAAACGTATCAGGGAGGAGGAGGGGTCCCGCGCTGCAATTGTGGCTGCCAGGGACACCCTGAAGGAGATACAGGAGGATTTCATCGAGTTTGCAGAAAATATCGAGGGCGATGAGGAGAAGGAGCTTGCACAGGCAGAGTCTGTAGCACCTGAAGATCTGGAAATTGGCGATTTCATCACGGTCGGTACGGCCAAGGGCGGCACGGTACAGGGAAAGGTGGTTCAGCTCTCAGGGAGCCGGGTGACGCTCCTCGCGGGTTCGCTCCGCCTCACAGCCGATCTTGACTACGTGCAGAGAGTTATTCGGGGAGGTAAGAAGCATAGACAGACATGGGACTTCACGCCCGGGCATTCCCGGCCCCGGATGTCAGAGTGCGACATTCGTGGCATGCGCTATGAAGAGGCAATGGAAGAAGTCAATCGTTTTGTGGACAATGCCGTCCTGAACAACCTTGAAAGGATCTCCATCATTCATGGCCTTGGAACAGGCGCGCTCCGTGAAGGAGTGCAGAAGGCCCTGCAGGCGCACAGGGATGTGTCCCATTTCGTATATGCTCGTCCTGAACAGGGCGGCTTCGGATGCACGATCGTCCAGCTTCGGGGATAGCATGGGAAAGAGAACGGGTTGAGATTTTAATTATTCCCATCTATACTGGGGTATACCTTCTAACGTGCCAGCATAAAAGGATTTGAGGATGGATGAACGGTATTGGAACAGAGCCCTTGAGACCATGCCCAGAAGTGATCTGGAGAGTTTGCAGCTTTCCAGGATCAACAGTGCACTTGCCCGTGCCGCTCACGAGAAGCATTACAGAAAAAGATTGCCCGATCGCCTGGAAAGCCTCGAGGATGTAATAACTCTTCCCTTCACAAAGAAGCAGGATCTCAGGAACGGGTTTCCCGATGGATTTTTGAGCGTGCCCCTGGAAGATATTGTCCGGCTCCACTCTTCGTCGGGCACCACTGGGAGAGCGACGGTGGTATATCACACGAGGGGCGATATTGACAACTGGTCAGAACTCGTTGCACGGAGTATGTACATGACCGGTGTTCGAAAGGGCGACGTGTTTCAGAACATGATGGGCTATGGCCTGTTTACCGGCGGTCTTGGCCTGCATTACGGATCGGAGAAACTTGGCTCACTGACCATACCGGCCTCCTCGGGTAATTCGAAGCGGCAGATCAAGCTGATGCAGGATTTTGGAACAACGGCGATACATATAACACCGAGTTATGCTCTGCATCTGTATACAATCTTTGAAGAGGAGGGCATCGATCCCCGGCAGGACCTGAAACTCAGGATCGCCTTTCTGGGAGCAGAGCCCTATACCGAGGAGACGAGAAAAAAGATAGAGAGTCTCTACGGTATGCGTGCTTTCAACTCCTACGGTCTCTCCGAGATGAACGGACCCGGTGTGGCTTTTGAATGTGAGGAACAGAACGGTATGCATCTCTGGGAGGACAGTTATCTTCTCGAAATCATCGACCCTGCCACGGGAGAGGTGCTGGAAGACGGACATGAGGGTGAGCTCGTCCTGACGACTCTGCAGAGGGAAGGGATGCCAATTATCCGTTATCGGACCGGAGATATCGCGACCGTGTATACCGGCACCTGCCCCTGCGGCCGTACGCACAGACGCATTTCACGTATCAAAGGCCGAAGCGACGACATGCTCATCGTCAAGGGTGTCAATATCTACCCCATGCAGGTTGAAAAGGTACTCATGGGTATACCGGAGATAGGGCACAATTACCTGATCGAAATTGAGAACGTGGAATATCTTGATACCATGAGGATCAAGGTTGAGGTTGTGCAGGAGATCTTTCATGGGAACATAGGTGAACTGGAGAGGCTCAAGCGCAGAATCGTCGAGGAATTGAAGAACGAGATACTCATCAGGCCTCAGGTCATACTCGTTGAGCCGAACTCACTTCCCAAGAGTGAAGGAAAGGCCGTACGGGTGGTGGACCACAGGGAAAAACGCTGAGATCCTGAATCAGTGAAGGAGAAATGTGCCATGGCATCCCAGGTAACGGTTTTTGTGGAGAATAAACCGGGCAGGATATCCAGGATCGCACGGATACTGGGCGATGAGGGTATCAATATCAGGGCCATAACTATATCTGATATGGGCGAATACGGCCTCATCAATATCATTTCCAACGATCCTGAAGGGGCAGCCGAAGCGCTATCCAATGACGGTTTCAGCGTTTCAAGAAAGTATGTCATTGCCATCATCATGGAAGACAGACCGGGCGGTCTTGCCGATATAACGGAGTATCTGCATAGCAATGGCATCAATCTGAGCAATGCCTACGGTTTTATATTACAGCAGAGGGATAGGGCTGTCCTCATTCTCGAGGTTGATGATTACGAAAGGGCCGAAGGGTTGATAAGAAAGGGCGGGTTCCACACCCTGACCATGGAGGAGCTGCACAACCTGTAGGATCTGCCGGGGTTTGACGATGAAAGAGAGACTTTCAGCTGATGTCTTCATGATTCCGGTTGAGCGGATTAAAAAGGGGTTTTTCACCGACAGCTACTTCAACAGGACGAGGGAAATCCTGCTTCGGGACGGCAATCATGCCCGGGTTCTCATGCAGGTTTTTTGCCGGGATGACTGTGTGCTCTGTGGTATTGATGAGGCCCTTGCCATTGTCAGGCGCTGTGCTGATAATCCTGACGATCTCCTGATCTATGCACTGCATGACGGTGACAGGGTCCAGAAGGGGGAAACCGTGCTCACCATCGAGGGTGAGTACGCCCATTTTGCGCATCTGGAAACGGTCTATCTCGGTGTGCTGGCACGGGGCACATCGGTTGCCACATCGGTTCATGAAGTGGTGCAGGCAGCAGATGACAGGACAGTACTGTTCTTTGCCTCACGTTTCGACCATTATCTGGTGCAGAGTTTTGACGGATACGCCGCGCACATCGGCGGCGCACAGGCAGTTTCAACCGATGCAAACGGCTCTTTCTGGGGAGAATGGGGTGTCGGGACCATCCCCCATGGTCTCATTGCAGCCTATGGGGGCGATACCCTGGAGGCGTGCAGGGCCTTCCGGAAGCATGTACCTGAGGAGATCAACCTCATTGCACTCGTTGATTTCTGGAATGACTGCATTGGAACGAGCATTGAAGTTGCCCGTCATTTCGGTCGTCAACTCTGGGGGGTCCGTCTCGATACCGCGGGTGATTTGCGTGATGTCTCCGTTACGGGCCGAGGGGCCGATTCCTTCGGGGTGAATCCGGAACTTGTATCCATGCTCAGAGAAACCCTCGATCGGGAAGGTTTTCCCTGGGTGCGCATTGTGGTGAGTGGCGGTTTCATCCGCGAGAAAGTCGAACGGTTTGTGGAGCAGAAGGTTCCCTTCGATGCTGTAGGTGTCGGATCGGCCTTCTTCAGCAAAAGGGTGGATTTTACGGCCGATGTGGTGCAGGTAGACAAAAAACCCCTTGCCAAAGTCGGGAGATCACTGAAACCCAACCCTCGGCTGAAAAAAGTGTGGTGAAGGATTGACAAAGGCATTGTTTTACGTTATTGTCGGGGGTACATGTTTGTGTGAATCGGGGCTTGGAGTGAGCCCGTGAGGAGGAAAATATGGTTGAGGCGAAAATGCCACATCCCGGACATGAGGAGCACCTCTGCTACCTGCAGAACGTAGGATTCCTTCTGAAAAACTGGGATGATTATAAAAAGCTAGTCAAAAATGGTAAGTATATCTGCAGAGCCTGCGGCAGGGTCGCGGAGAGCGAATCGAATCTCTGTGTTCC
>CBFDDP010000083.1:0-13580 GCA_965603595.1 uncultured bacterium | reverse complement strand
TTGGCGCCTTCGGCGGCAGGCGTGACCTCATGGGGATGATCTCACCGCTGGGCGGGGCCGTACACTTCGGTACGTACAATGCAAATCCCCTTACAACCACGGCCGGCCTTGCCTGCCTGAAGAAGGTTCTCGTGAAAGAAAAGTATAAAGAGATGAACCGGCTGGGCGATACGTATGCAAAGGGCCTGAAAGAGATCCTCAATCGTATCGGCCTTCCTGCCTGTGTGACCCACGAAGGACCGCTGGGCGGCATACAGTTCGTGCCTGAGGTGCCGCACACCTACCGGCAGGCAAATCAGTGCAATAAGAAGATGTGGACAGAGTACTGGTACGGTATGCTCAGCAAAGGTGTTATACCGATGGGAAGCGGCTGGTTCGAGGAGTACTCGATCTCAGCCGCGCACACGGAAGAGGACATCGATGAGACACTGAACATCACCGAGGATGTCCTGAAAGTGGTAAAGGAGGGGTGTACGTGAGAGAGGGGTTGTAAGGAAGCGGTTGCCCCTTGCCTGATACATAGTATAGTTTTACCTACTGGAGCTTATTTCAACTGTGAAAACGGCACCCTATATGCATCTTGTTTTTGAGAGAATTGGGTGCTGAAAAACCAATAAAAAGGAGGTTAGTATGGGAAAAAGTCCTATCGAATTGGGAGTGATCCTCATCTACTTGGTCGGTATGATCGTCGTAGGAATCATCGTATCCCGGAGGGTCAAAAACAGCCAGGATTATCTTGCAGCTGGCAGAAGGCTGCCCTTCTGGCTCGTTACCGCGACACTGTTTGCCACATGGTGGGGCGGTGGGACTATCCTGGGAGGCTCCGGTGCGGCCTTTCACGGCGGTTTTCATGCCGTCATGTACGATCCCTACGGTGCCGGTTTGACCCTGATTCTCGCGGGTTTTCTGTTTATGAAGATCGTGCACGATGCCAAAGTCAACACGGCAGCACAGTTCTTCTCATGCAGGTACGGCAAGTGGGCATCAACATGGTCGGGCATACTCATGGTTCCCACCTATGTGCTGTGGGCAGCTGTACAGCTCGTGGCTATCGGCAAGGTATTCCAGTTCGTGCTTGGCTGGCCCTATGCGGTGACCATTCTGATCGGAACCGCGATCATTCTCATCTACACAGTGCTCGGCGGTATGCTGGCGGTTTCCTGGACTGACTTCTTCCAGGTAATCATCCTGCTCGTCGGTCTGATCATCATCTTCCCGCTTGCCGTTCGGCTGGCCGGAGGCTGGGCTGAGGTGAAAGCGGCGACTCCAGCTCATTTCTTCAAGATATTTCCGGCTCATGGGTCTGAATGGGCGCCACCAACGCTTGGAGGCTGGGCATGGTGGTGGGGAGCGCTGCTGGGTGTCGGTCTTGGAACACTCGCGGCTCCTGACCTGTATCAGCGCGCCATTGTTGCGAAATCGGGCAAGGTTGCCGCAGGTGCATCTCTCACCAGTGGCGTCGGTTACTGGGTATTGGGCGCGATTCCCGTATGGCTCGCCTTCATAGCCATCACCCTGATCGCCAGCGGTGGGATGCCTGAAGCAATGGCTGAAATGATAAATGAGGATGCAGAAACGCTCGTTCTGGGATTAACCAGACTTGTCCTGCCACCCGCGCTGGCAGGCATTTTCATCGCCTCGCTGCTTGCGATGATCATGTCCTCCGGTGACTCGGCTCTGTTTGCTCCCGCAGCGGTACTGGCCAACGATATCTGGAAGCCGCTTTGGGAAAAATCGACGAAGAAGGATCTTTCAGATAATGCTCTCATGAGCGCTTCACGGTGGAGCGTCATCATCGTCGCGGCAGGCGCACTCATCATCGGGTTCACGGCAGAAACCATGTACGACCTGCTCATCGTGGCCTTCCAGCTCCTGTACCATGTGCTCTTCTTCCCGATACTACTGGGTGTGTACTGGAAGAAGGCCAATGCACCGGGTGCGGTTGCGGGCATGATCACCGGCTTCCTGTTCATCATTATCTGGATGGTGATAGCTGGGACCATGTTCCCCGAGCCGGAATGGGCATCGACACTCGTACCTGGAGGTGTGGGCGGAGTCGTCATGGTGATTGTGTCACTCATCACCCAGAAGAGTCGGCCGCCTCAGCCGTTGTACACCTCTGACGGCAAGGTTCTGAAGTTTGGTGAGCTTGCGGGCAAGTAAGAGATTTTTTACACGTTTTACACATAACAGGCCGGTATGGATCAACCTATGCAAGGCTTGATTCATCCGGCCTGTTTTTGTTTTAAAGAAGATTTCAGATCGTCTCCTCCCAGTAATCAATGATCCGTTGGGGAAAAATGCCGCCGAGCTTTTTTGTGATACCCGCACTTGCCTCAACCAGAAGACCCGCGTGATCCTCCAGCTGGGAACGGTCGAGATCGACCGATGACCCCACCACCGCGATGGAGCCGATGGGCTCATTCCTACTGTTGAACACCGGTGTGGCCACAGCGCTGAACCCGTTGTGAAGACCGTTCTGGTTGTATGCCGCACCCGTCTTTACAATCTCCGCGAGCTCCTCCCTCAGTTTTTCCGGATCCGTGTTGGTATACTGGGTATATGCCTTGAAGTCGAGCTCATCGATGATCCTCTCCTGCTCCCGATCTGGAAGAAAGGATAGCACCACTTTCCCGGACGCTGCGCAGTACATAGGCATCACCTCTCCCCTGCCCACGTTTATACGGGTATTTATGTGCCCGCATATCTCCATGGCGACACATTGATTGCCGCTTCGCATGGCGAAGAATGTGGTTTCGTCGGTATCATAGTGCAGGTCTTCGAGGAAGGGGAGGCAGATCTCTGCGGCAACGGTTCCCTCCACAACTGATTCAGCGAGACGTAGGAGGTTGTATCCCAGGAAATAGCGTGTATCTTCCTTCCGCTGATACACATAGCCGTACTTTTTTAGAGTGGCAAGTATGCGGTAACTCGTGGATGGAGGTAACTTCAATTTATTACAGATTTCCTTGTTGGTAAGACCAGTTTTGTAATATATCCGTAACAGTTCCAGTATCTTATGCACCTTGTCAAAGGAACTCACATGTTACCTCACACTAACCTATATTTAACCAAAGCATTACACCATATGCCATCTTAGTCAATAGTAATCAATTCCGTATTATGGGAATCCAGCTTCAGTATTACAGTTGACAAACAGGGGCAATGGAGGAGAATTAGTAAAACATAGTTCATTTTTTCACCTCAACAACGAATAAATATGTTCAGGAGGCGAGGATGGAGATATTTGAGCAGATGGCGAATGCCGTTGTTGCCGGTGATGCCAAAGCATGTGTGGGC
Source organism: uncultured bacterium (assembly GCA_965603595.1). Lineage (GTDB taxonomy): Bacteria > Spirochaetota > B62-G9 > B62-G9 > DRHN01 > JAGLSF01. The sequence goes on along the minus strand of CBFDDP010000083.1, from coordinate 10,280 downwards.
CTCGCTCAGAAGGCCCACGAAGATGGTATTGATACCGTAAAAGCCATTCAGGAGGGGTTCTCCGCAGGTATGGAGATTGTCGGAAGGAGTTTTGAGCGGGGAGACATATTCCTGCCTGAAATGATGCAGGCGGCAGAGGCAATGAATGCCGGTGTGGCGGTGCTCAAACCCTATATACAATCGCAGCAGCAGAAGGACCTTATTGGCGGCGGGAAAGTCGTTCTTGCAACAATTCAGGGGGATATGCATGATATCGGAAAGAATATTGTGAAAATTCTCATGTCAACCTCCGGGTTCGACGTGGTTGATCTCGGCAAGGATGTCAAGGTTACTGACATTGTCGAACAGGCGGAAGTCCGTGAAGCGGATATCATCGGAGTCTCAGCGCTCATGACAACGACAATGGGGTACATGCCCGAGGTCGTACTGGAGCTGGAAGAGCTGGGTATTAGAGATGAGGTCATATACATGGTCGGCGGTGCGCCAGTGACCGAGGAATGGGCTGAAGAGATCGGCTCCAACGGCTATGCGGGGGACGCGGCAGAGGCTGTACGCGTTGCAAAGGAACTTCTGAATACAAAAGCGTGATGGGAGAGGAAAGAACCATGATCGATTTTTGGGATGTCGTTGAACGCTGCAGCAAGGGTGAACGGATGAAGGAGCCCGATTATGATGCGTTGCTGTGGAAGAACGTTTCCGAGTTGACCAAGAAGTATGATATACAGTTCAACCCAGTACATGTTATACCGGACGACGATTCACTGGTGGACAGGGCCTATGAAGCAGGTGTGGAGCTCTTTCTTCGAATGGGCTTTTACTGCCTTGATACCAGAAGGGTTGTCCGTTTCAGCAGGGAGGAACTTGAAGAACGGCTCGATACTGCTCCCGATTCCTATGTGTGGGGTACGGGCAAGGAGAGGAGAGTCACCTATGCTCGGAGTGTTGAAGATACCCGCGATCCCTCTTTCGTTGCCTCCGGACTTGGAGTGCCGGTACCGCAGTATATGTTCGTTAAGGTGTGCCAGGCGCTTGCCAGCGTACCTCTTGCAGACGCTTTCTGCGGGGTCTCCCTGGAAAATACCTTCCGTGGGCTTCCCATAAAGGCAGGAACTCCTGTAGAAGTAGCCGCTGCGATTTGGGATGTGGCAAAGCGACGGGAGGCTGCGAGGTTTGCAGGCAGACCGGGGCTTGGCCTGTACGCAATGATATCCTGCGCGGAGGGCACTGGAGCCATTATTGCCGCTGCTCATGAGCGGTTTGGGGCGCTTCAGAACGATGTAACCCAGAATGGAGTCATCGCTGAATTGAAGGTCGATTTCGCCCGTATGAACAAGGTCCCGTGGCAGATAGAAAGCGGCTATGGTACGGCGGGGCTCTACGGCCCGTTAATGGGAGGGTACGCGGGTGGACCGGAAGGGACCATGATCACCCTCATCGCCCATTTCTTTCTGGGTCTCTTTGCGTTCAACGCTGATTATCACATACCTTTTCCCATCGATCTCAATCAGGTATGCAACACCAGTTCAGCCATGCTCTGGCTTGCGAGCGTGTACACCCAGGCACTTGCCAGGAACACCCATCTTCTCAACGAATCCGTTGCCATGGCTGCCGCAGGGCCCTGCACCGAGATGCTCTTCTACGAGTTTGCGGCCTATGCAATCGCTGCCGTCGTTTCCGGGGGTAATCTCGTTGCTGGCGGCATTGCACGGGACAAATACCCTGAGCGTGTATCGACGCTTGAGATCCAGACCGCCTCGGAGGTGGGGCATATCGTTGCGCGCATGGGGATGAAACGTAAGGAAGCGAATGCGCTGATAAAGCAGCTGATCTCAAAGTATGAGAAAAAGATACCCGAGGCGCCGCTGGGGAAGAAGTTCAGCGAGATCTACGACATGGAAAAGGTGAAGCCACTCTCGGATTATCAGAGGATGTATGAGGATATCCGTAAAGAGCTTTCGGGCATGGGGCTTGACTACGGGTTGTTATGAAGCCAATCAGGTATTGAAAAGGATAAAACGTTTTCGGAATTGCATTTGATAAGAATCAAGTATGCTGCTCCTAAAATAGCCATAATTATATAACGGTGGAAGGAGGTATATATGAAAGGATTTACCGGTAAGCTGGTGGGATCTGTGTATCCGATTACCAAGGCGGAATGCGAAAAGATCCACAGAGCTGCAGTCCGGGTTCTTGGGGAGGGGGGTATGCGCTGTGACGATCCTCGAGCGGCAGAGATGTTCAAGAAAGCCGGGTGCAGTGTGGAAAAGGATGGTACCCTGGTGAAGATACCTGAGAAGGTCATCATGAAGGCTTTCGAAACATGCCCCGCTACCTTTACCATATACGGCAGGGACGAAGCCGGTGAGAACGACATCACCATTGGCAACGGCGAGGTGCACTTTGCAACTGTGACGGGGCGCTATCTCCGGGATATACGTACGGGCGAGCGCCGGCAGGCGAAACGTGCAGATGCGGTGGATGGAACAATTATGGCCGATGCCTTGGATAACGTTCATGGCCTGTACAAGGCGGTTATGTGGCTCTACGACGAGCCCAAGATCTGCAACTCACAAATGCTCGTCGGTGAGATGATGAAGTACACTGAAAAGAGCATGACATGGGTGTACAACACGGGAGCCGAGCACGAGATTCCCGATCTCATCAAGATATGGCAGATCGCCGCCGGGGGAGAGGAAGCCTTGATGGAGAAGCCTCACGTGCTCGGGCATGTGATTGTCAATCCTCCCCGCGTAATCGATGTGAACTACACGAGCTGGCTCATTGGTTTCTGCGATGCCGGGCTTCCTGTTACGGTGTACAGTGCGCTCATGGGTGGAGCAACGGGCCCTGCGACCCTTGCGGGAATGCTGGTGCAGGCCCTTGCAGAGACCCTGGCTCTTGTGGTACAAACACAGGCATACAAGCCGGGTCACCCTCTCTGTTTCTGCAGCTTCAACCCTGCGATGGATATGCGCACCGGTTTATGGCAGTTCGGCAACCCGGAATACGGCACTGTCGGTGCAGGCCTTGCTGCCATGGCAAAGCTTTACGGTGTTCCCTGCGTGGGGTTTACGATTAACGATTCATGCGACACCGATGAGCAGGCGGCCTACGAGAGCCACCTGAAGAACTACACCTATGCATTGAGCGACATCAGCCTGATATGGGATATCGGCGGTATGGCAGGCTTTAACTATGTGGATTGGGCCCATATGTGCATCGACAACGAGGTGGTGTCATTCATCGGGCAGTATTTAAAGGGAATCGAGGTTGATGAGGAGCGGCTGGCTGTTGACGAGATTCTCAAGGTCGGGCCGCTGCCAGGTTCCTATTTGAAGGAGAAGCACACCCGAAGGTGGTATCGTAAAGAGTTTCTGATACCTGAGCTCAGTAACCGCGACTTCTTCGAGTCCTGGGAGCGGGGCCATACCGAGCTCTACGAGAAAGCGAAACAGAAGGCCCTGGGAATACTGGACAGCCACGAGCATCCGATATCACCGGAGAAACAGAAAGAGATCGATGATTACCTGGGCTTTGTCAAGAAACGGGATGTGGGGGAATCGGACAAGCCCCCGAAAAGAAGACAGTAAGCTGGTGGATTATAGACAATGAAGGGTAGGAGATTGTCCATCAGTGCATAACTATCCAAGGAGGAGATCGTGGATCAAGCATATTTCGATAAACTTGCACAGACCGTAATCGACGGTGAGGCTGAAGAGTGCGTAAAACTGATCAAGGAGGGGCTCAAGAAGGGTGTCGACCCGGTCGATGCCATCGAAAAGGGGCTTGCCAGGGGAATCATGCAGGTCGGAGACGATTTCGGGGCCGGGGTTGTCTTCCTGCCCGAGCTTATCATGGCTGCCGACGTTATGAAGCAGGGAACCGAGATACTGGACGAGAAGATACGGACAGCCGGGACGGAGCGTAAAACCCTGGGCAAGATCGTCATGGGGACGGTGAAGGGGGACATTCACGACATCGGGAAATCCGTGGTAGCCGCAGTTCTGCAAGCCAACGGCTTCGACGTAACTGATATAGGCATTGACGTGGCGGTCGAAGATTTCATCAATGCCACAAGGGAGAACGAAGCCGAAGTCTTGGGCATGTCCACACTGCTCACCCTGCCCCTGCATGTTATGGGAGAGGTGATACAGAGGATGGACCAGGAAGGTCTTCGAAAGAAGGCGAAGGTTATGGTGGGAGGATGCCCCGTCACGCAGGAGTTTGCAGACGAGATAGACGCCGACGCCGTAGGATTCGATGCAGCCGACGCAGTTAAGAAGGCGCGTGTTCTTCTTGGACATGATTGACCGTTCGATACAGCAGAGAGCAGGGCTGTGGCGGTTGTCGCTCACAGCCCTGTTTTTATTAAGTAGGTTGGAAACTGACCTTCGCCTTATTATATTGTTATCCTGTGCGATGAGCTGTGAAATGGATGAAATTCCCGGATTGCTTAAAAGACTCAAAGGTGTACTCGAAGCCGAGCAGGTTTCAGACGAAATCAGGCACAAGATCGAAGCGCTCGAATCGCGTTTTGAGCGTACTGCCTTCTTACCGATTTCCAATCTGGGGATACTCAGTGTCCTGGCCCGGGATGAAGTGTGGGTCATACTCAAGGATACCCAGTTTCGTCCGCCTCCACGACCAACGGTCTACATGGTTGAGGAGTTGAACGCGGGAAATGCGCCGCAAGACCAGATTCTCGCCGTTGAGGGCAAAACCTTTCGAATCCTGGGCGAAGAGGTGCTTCCCGGCTGTTCGAAGCTGCCGGAAGATGCAAGGCCGATTGGCGATGGGTTCGTTTTTTTTCCCCAAAGGAGGACAAATCCGAAGATACCTTCCTATTTTCTCATACCACCGATCGAATTCAGAGAGCTTGACGAGTTGCGTGATCGGCTCTCCATTAAACACGTGGTTTCGGTGAGCCCTTCGACACTCACGGATCAGCACATCCGAAGTACACTCGGATTCCCCCCTGATGATGAGTATGCAACCATACTCATCGGCTTCGACAATGCCTGATCAGAGCTGTTTGAAGGCATCGTCTATCCTATCGAGCGCATCGTCGATATCCTTCTCCGTCGTTGCCGCAGAGATGAAGGTCTCCTCGTATGGAGAGGGTGCTGAAAAGTAGATCCCCTTGGTTACGAGATACATCCACCACTTGTGCCATTTCTTCCTGTCCATGCTCAGGGTCTCTCGGTAATTGCGCGGGGTCTTGTCCAGGAAAAATACCGTAAACATTCCGCCGGTGCCTGAGACAACGGCCCTGACACCATGCCGCTTGATTGAATCCTCCATACCCATTTTCAACCGTTGTCCCAGCTTGTCGATGCGTTTGTACACATCGTCGGTCATCACCTTGGTCAAACAGGCAAGGCTCGCGGCTACGGAGACGGGATTGCCGTTGTAGGTGCCGAAGTGAACCATGGGACCGGGAGGGTAGATCATGTCGAAGAAATCCGCCGTGGCGCCGAAGGCGGCCATGGGCATCCCCCCGCCGAATGCTTTTGAGAGACAGATTATATCGGGTATAACCCCGGTGAGCTCCGCGCCGCCGCCAGGCGCAAGTCGCACTCCGACCTTCACCTCGTCGAATATGAGCACCACGTTGTATTTTCGTGTAATCTCTCGAATCTTTTCCAGGTATCCCTCGTCGGGCAGGCACATGCCGAAATTTGCGACAATGGGCTCGACGATGAGGGCCGCTACTTCACCGAGGTTTCGGTCCAGGCACTGCACGAGTACATTGGGGTCGTTCCAGGGTACCACAAGTGTGTTCTTTGCTGTGTCGTGGAGTATACCGGCCGATTCGATGGTAGGCGTGGGCGCCCAGGCGGGACCCATCTGGGCAGGCAAGTGCGGCTTGTCACTGATGAGAACAGCATCGTGGCAGCCGTGATAGCACCCTTCGATCTTTATGATCTTGTCCTTTCCCGTATATGCACGGGCAAGGCGTATGGCATACATGGTTGCCTCGTTACCCGTGTTGGATAGTCGGAAAAAGCCCATACCCGGATATCGCCGCAGGAGCTCTCTCAGAAGCTTTTCGGTGATTTCGCCGGGTATGCCGAACATGGTCCCCTTTTTCGTCTGCTCACCTATTGCCTTGATTATCTCAGGATGGGCATGACCGGCAATGATCGCGCCGTAGCAGTTGTTGAAGTCGATGTATTCGTTTCCGTCTACATCCCAGATTCTGCACCCTTTGCCCCGTTCCACGAAGAAGGGATAGGGTTCGTAATACCTGAAGGGGCTTGTAACACCGCCCTGAATGAGACTGGAAGCCTGTGTGTGGAGCTGTGCGGACTTCGGTCTTTTCTTTCTGTACTGTTCTTGTATCTGAGCCAGATCCATAGGTTCCTCCTTCACGATAATTGCATCCCTTTTTCCAGATACTATCCTGCTGGAATGACATGAGGATTCGCTTTTCATCACTGTACCATCAGGGTAAGATACGTCAACCGGTTTTATGAATCTCTGTTCTCAATATATGGAACAGGTGGTTCAGATTTAGGTTGACTGGTGCGGGGTTAGCTTCTAAGATGGTGGTGTCGATTCTGTTACGGGTTTTGCTGCATAGCGAGTACCCGGCATGATTCAATCGCCCTGGGATGAAGGAGGCGGAGGTGAGGAATTTCGAATTCATAAGACCTCAGGATCTTTCAGAACTACTGCGTATAAAGAAGGACCTGCGGAAAAAAGCCCTGATTCTAGATGGAGGCACCAATCTTCTTATATATATCAAGGACGGCGTTATTCGTGAGGGGACGATCGTGGATGTAACGCGTCTCCCAGAGCTGAAGGGAATCCGTCGGGTGAACGGTAGCGTCGAGATCGGGGCTGCGGAAACCATGACTGACCTCATGAACTCCCCTGTACTGCAGGAATCCATTCCCTTTATTCCCGAGTTTCTCAGGGATTTCGGTAACCTTCTCGTGAGAAACACATCCACCATTGGCGGTAATATTGCCGATGCATCCCCCATTGCCGACTCGGCTCCTCCGCTTCTGGTTCTCGGTGCTGAAGTGGTTGCTGCCAATAGCGAAGGAGAGCGGGTAATCCCTCTGGATGAATTCTTTGTCAAGCCTCAGGAGACCACCCTCGAGGCTGATGAGGTGCTCCTGCGGTTTCGCGTTCCTGTTCCCAAGGCAGGGAGGGGCAACTTCATAAAACTGGGTCTACGCAGGGGTACTTCCTGTTCGGTGGCCTCGGTGGCAGTCTGGCTCGTAGCCGACGGCGGCAGCGTGCAGGATATCCGTATTGCTTTGGGAGGTGTCGCACCCAAACCAATTCGGGTAAAAAAGACGGAACGGGATTTTACCGGGAAAAAACTCGATGAGCAGACCATTAACCGTATCGCCGAAGGGGTGAAAGAGGAGATAAAACCCATTACCGACGTGCGGGGGTCAGCAGAGTATCGGCAGGAAGTTTCCGCAAGGCTCCTGGCACGGGTGGTGAAGGTCTGTGCCGGACTGGAGGACTCATAATGGAAAAAAAACTCTACGATTTGACTATAACCGTTAACGATAGAGAGGTGAGGGTGCAGGTGGCAGCAGAAACATCCCTGCTCGACTTTCTGAGAGATACGAACCATACAGAGGTGAAGCGGGGTTGCGACCACGGTGACTGCGGTGCCTGCACCGTTATAGTCGACGGCAGGGCGACACTCTCCTGCCTGACTGCGGCCCTGCAGGTGCAGGGAAGAAAGGTCTACACCGTCAAGTCCCTCGGTACCTGGGACAAGCTTCATCCCCTGCAGGAGGCCTTTGTGGAACGGGAGGCTCTTCAGTGCGGCTTCTGTACCCCCGGGATGCTCATGACCGCTAAGGCACTCCTGGACCAAAATCCGCATCCCACCCGTGAAGAGATCCGCGATGCCATATCGGGAAACCTCTGTCGGTGCACCGGGTACAACAAGATCGTGGATGCAATCGAGGACGCTGCAAAAGTCATTGAAAAGGTGAGTGAGGGGGGTCGAAAATGAGCGAGAAATACAGCCTGATAGGAAAGAGGCTGAGCGGACTCGACGAAAGGGACAAGGTCCTTGGAAAGGTGATCTTCGCCGATGATTACACCATGCCGGGTATGCTCTACGGCAAGGTGTTCCGTTCAGCCAGACCTTCTGCGCTGATTAAAAGGCTCGACGTGTCGAAGGCTGAAGCCCTTGAGGGTGTGGTGTGCGTGCTGACTGCGGAGGACGTGCCCAACAACGAATCGGTGAAAAACGTGGTGGGCCAGACCACTGAGGTGGGGCTGCTCGAGGCGACCAATCAGGTTCTGGCACGCGACCGGGTGCGTTACTTCGGTGAGCCCATCGCCCTCGTCGCAGCGGAGACTTTGGAGTCTGCGAAAGAGGCGGCAGAGCTCATCGAGGTCGATTACGAGGACCTTCCGGCCGTATTCGATCCTCTCGAGGCGCGTAAACCTGAAAGTCCCAAAATTCACGGTGAAAACAATGTCATCGCCTCCTGGAAGCTCCGCAAGGGAGACGTAGAGAAGGGTTTTGCACAGGCAGATGTTATCGTGGAGAACACCTATCGCACCCCACGGCAGGAGCACGCCCACCTGGAACCCGAAGCGGGCGTTGCCTGGGTTGACGACATGGGCGTCATCACTATACGCTACGCTGCGCAGGTTATCGAGCACTATCGCGATGTCGCCACCGTTCTGGGGCTCCCTGAAAGCCGGGTGAGGGTGATCGGAACGTTGATCGGCGGCGGTTTCGGAGGCAAAGAGGACATTACTGTTGAGGTGTTCCTGGGGCTTCTGGCCTGGAAGACGAGACGGCCGGTGAAGCTCACCTATACAAGGGAGGAGATGGGATTTGGCAGGCACAAGCGCCCGCCCACGGTGCTGCGCTACAAACATGGGGCAACGAAGGACGGCAAGCTCGTGGCAATGGAGGCAGAGCTCGTATCCGACGCCGGAGCCTACGTGTATCTGACACCCTGGATACTGATCTACTCCACCGTGCACTGCACGGGGCCCTACGAGATTCCAAACGTGAAGGTGGACGCCAACTCGGTGCTCACAAACAATATCATGACATCGGCCTTCAGGGGGTTCGGCGGTATGGAGGTGGCCTTTGCCTACGAATCACAGATGGATGAGCTGGCGCGCAAAGTCGGTATGGATCAGGTGGAGTTCAGAAGAAGGAACTTCTTCAAAAAGGGGAGCGAGACCGCCAACTTTCAAACCATCACCTCTGAGGTGTTGCTCGAGGAGGCGGCAAAGAAGGCCATGGCAGCGCTTGGTAAGAGATTGAAGGGTGACAGGCACAGGAAGATCGGCAGGGGCCTTGCCTGCATATGGCAATCCTACGGGCGCATGACCTACCTGCACGATACGTCCAACGCCTGGGTCAACCTGGAGATGGACGGCAGCGCTGTGGTGCGAAGCGGTATACCCGATCTGGGCGGCGGCCAGCGTGAGTCCCTCCGGGCCATCGTTGCGGAGGTGCTGGGTCTGCCTCTGGATGAGGTGCACGTGATCTCCACCGACTCACAGGTTACGCCCCTTGCAGGGACGGTCACGGCGACCAGAGCGCTTATGATGTCGGGAAATGCGGCCAAGCTGGCTTCGGAGAATGTGCGCAAGATTATCATAGACAAGGCCTCCCAGATGCTGGGCGTTGCACCCGGAAAGCTCGATTTAAGGAACAAGACCGTGTTCAGCATCGATGGCAAGAAGAGAAGCCTGCCTCTCGTGGAGGTGATCAAGCAGTGCGCCACGGAGCAGATACTTCCCCAGAGTCTTGCCACCTTCAAAGCTCCCACCTCGGAGCCGGTGACCGACGAAGTCATCACCGACCCTGTTTTCCCGGACTACACCTTCGGGGCCCAGGCGGCCGAGGTTGAGGTGGACACCGAGACCGGTGAGGTGAAGGTGCTCAAATGGGTCTCTGCCTACGACATTGGGCAGGCAATCAACCTCAACAGGGTGGAGGGCCAGATGGAGGGCGGTGCGGCCCAGGGCATGGGGTTCGGACTCATGGAGGATTACCTGGAGGTGGAGGGAGTGCCGTGGACCTGGACCCTGCACGAGTACCTGGTACCTACCTCAAAGGATGTGCCCGATATCAAGACCGTGGTTCTTCAGTCTAAAACAGGTAAGGGTCCCTTTGGTGCCAAGGGCATTGGAGAGCCGGCTATCACGGCAGCTGCGCCGGCCGTGGTGAATGCGATCCGTGATGCTATCGGCGTGCGAATCGACCACATACCGGCAACGCCGGAACGGATCTATTTCGCGCTCAGAGAGAAGGAAGGGAAATAGATAGT
>CBFDDP010000082.1:0-13819 GCA_965603595.1 uncultured bacterium | reverse complement strand
TCATGCCGACGAAGCCATGCGACCGAACAGAGTGAGGAAGTGCCTGCGGTAGAGGGCGGGAGTCGGCGTTGAGAGATAAGGCGGAAGTCGACGAGACAGACAGGACGTCAGGAATGCCGACGAAGCCAGGGAAGGCGAGAGTCGGTAGGGGTACGCTGTACATCGTCAGCACGCCAATCGGGAACCTGAAGGACATCACCCTCCGGGCCCTCGAGATCCTTCGTTCGGTAGACCTCATAGTCTGTGAAGATACCCGGGTAACACTCAAGCTGCTGAACAGGCACGAAATTAAAAAACCACTGCTCTCCTTCCACGCAAAGAGCCATCATTCCGTTATTGAGAGGATACTCCGTGCCATTCAGGGTGGCACCAGTATTGTCTACGCTACTGACAGCGGGACCCCTTCCGTTTCCGATCCAGGAGCGCGGCTCGTACAGCGGGTTGTGGACGACGGAGGCAAAGTTGTGCCAATTCCGGGACCCTCAGCCGTTCATGCCGCCCTTGCTGCATCAGGTATTCCCTATGGCGAGTATGTATTCCTTGGTTTCCTTTCAAACAAGGCAGCCAGGAGGAGACGAGCGCTGAGCCTGCTCAAAGAGCAGGAGAACCTCTTCATACTGTATGAATCACCCCATCGGCTGCTTTCCTTTCTACAAGATGTGCATGACATTTTCGGAGACATACACTGCATAGTTGCAAAGGAAATGACAAAAAAGTTCGAAAAGTATTACAGGGGAAGTGTTAGTGAAGTCACTGAGATGATTACCCGTGACGGCGTAAGGGGCGAATACACGGTGATTCTCGACAACAGAGATGCATCGTGAAACTAGGAGCAACAGTGCGCGGCATGACTGGTTACTGAAGCTAAGTTTTGGCTTACAAATATGGTAAAAACATGCTATACTGTACTACAGGGTTTCAGTACAGGATTTACTTTTTTTCTCTGGCACGATGCCGGGATTTACTTAAGATTACTAATTTTTCTTCCGATATATGTTATGTCATAAGGAGTGAAGCGAAATGACTATTGACAAGATCGGACCGCTCAACAAGATTCTAAAAACCCAGAGTGATGTCAAGGTCAACAAGAGCAGCAAGACAGCCAATAAAGACAGGGTAGAGCTTTCTCCGGAAGCCAAGCGAATGGCGGAAATCGCACAGGTCGAAGCGAAAGTTAAAGCCGCTCCTGACATCAGGAAAGAACTGACAGCGGACCGGATCAAAGAACTCAGGGACAAGCTCGAAGATCCCGAACAGTACCTCACCAAAGAGGTTGCTGAGAAGATCGCCGAGAAAGTTGCTGAATCCTTTGGCATAAAATAGATACATCACCTTGCCTTTCTGCCGAAGGGAAATATTCGGCAGAGGTGAGACTTGATCGATGGCTTGGAGAGGCGGAGATGGTACTCCGTCTTTTTTTTGACTCTGCAGGGATAGAACATGAGCATGTTCGAGTTTACCATTCCTACCAAGATCGAGTTTGGTGTTGATTCCCTTGCCCGTCTCGGACATTTTGCACACAATCTGGGAGACAGGGCCCTCGTGATTGCGGAGAACGTGGTGACCTCCTCGGAATTGCACACCAATATCATGGGTATACTGAAGGGGAAGGGGATTGAGTCGATTCTCTATGATGGGGTGTTCCCCAATGCAGACTCCACTGTCATCGATGAGGTGGCGCTCATTGCAAGGAAATCCAAGGCAAATATCATAATCGGTCTCGGCGGTATGCGCGTGTGCAACATTGCAAAGATAGTCGCCTTCCTCTGTCGTAATGACGGGGATATATTCGATTATATACACGGTAAGGATGGAGACGGCGAGCGCGTATCCTATATCGAAATACCAACCACCTTTCGTGAAACTTATGCACTCACCTCTTCAGCCTTTTTGACCGATGCACATGATCAGGCCAACAAGGTTGTCAGCCTGAAGGGTCTCGGAACGGATATACTCATCAATGATCCGGCGATCATGGGGGGTCTTCCCATAGAGACGGCTGTATACGTTGCGCTTGACATCCTCTCGCTCTGCATCGAGGGGTATATTTCACTGAAGGTAAATCCCCTCGTTGAACCTGTGCTGCTGAGGGGCGTTGAGACCGTATATTACAACCTTCAGAACTACATCAAGAATCCGCACGATGTGACCATCAGAGAGAAACTCTGCACCGCAGGGCTTTTCACTGCCATGACCAACATCATCACAGGCTTCGGTATCAGTTTTGCACTCAGCATGGGTATGAACGGAAAGAACAGGATATCGAAATGCATCATTTCCTCCATTCTCCTGCCCTTTATGGTTGATTTTAATCTTTCGGTTTCCGCAGCGCGCTTTGCAAAGATTGCGCGGGTCATGGGGAAGGACACCTCAACCAGGCCGGAAACCGAAGCTGCCTTCATGGCGATCGAGGCCATAAAGGAGTTCAATGAAGGTATAGGAATCGAGCTTCATCAGAGGATACGGCAACTCGGCCTCAAAAAGGATGATCTTGCCGAGGCTGCTGAGGTGGCTATCCGCTTCGAGGATATCAACAGCGTTCCGCGAAAGGCCTCCTTTGAGCATCTCATGGCCATTCTTGAAAAGGCATATTGATCACACCCTGCCGCGCATGCCCGGAAAAAAGAAAAGCCCAACCCAGTAGCAGATCATTGCAATTACAGCGGTGACCAGTAGTCCTGCATTTGATGCCAGCAGCACTGCCCCGCTCGACGCGATCACGGAAAAGAACCCGTTAATTGACCATGCCCACGGCAACGCACCGGCATCGGTCTCCTTCAAACCGGACATGCCCAGGGGGAAGAAAAGCCCCATGAGCAGGCCCAATGGTGCCGTAGAGAGTATGGGAAGGATGAGCTCAAGGATACGGGGGCCTCTCATGAGATGGGGGAAGAGCGATTCGAACATAATGAGGAGTATCGCGAAATAGACGGTCAGGGCTGCGAGTGCCAGGGTGAGTGACCTTTTCCTGCGTTTTATGCGATCTGAAAAAAAGCTTGCGATTCCCGTACATATGAGCAGTGTTGCAATAATCAGCGAGCTGGAGTAGAGGGGGTTTGCTATGTAGCGCCGGAATTTCTGCATGAGGAGTATCTCGATGAACATGAAGGCGAGGGCGATCATGCTGAAATACATGAGCACTTCTGTACGGATGCCCGTGACCTTCCAGTGCAGGCAGACCGGCGGAAGCAGGATGAACAGAGCGGCGAGCAGGAGTGTGGTAATGAATGTGGCAAAGAGAACGATGTATCCCCCTTCAACGACGAAGAGCCACTGCTTGCCCGTCTCCCTGAACAGATGGTGAAGCTTTCCAATCCTGAAGAAGTAGGAGAAGTAGGGCCTGTTGTCCGTGGCTGGCGCTATGTTGAACACGTATCGATCGGTAAATGAGCGATCTCCCCGAATGACGGGTAAAACCGTACTGTAGTATATACGGTCCTGTACGATGTTGAAACGGTTTGCCTCACCGGGTGACATGCCGGGATAGTAAACGAGATCGAAGCGCATGGTTTCACAGAAATCGATGATGCGGTCAATTTCCTGCTCGGTGAAGGGCCGTTTCTTTACCAGAACAGTCCCCGAGGCCCAGCTCCGTATGATTACGATGCACTGTGCCGCCATTTCGGTGCGCTTTTTCAGCGCGGCCATAACTGTTGCGGTGAGCTTTGGAAGGTTTCTCGGAGGCTGCTTCAATGCGACGGTTGCCGAAAGTGTACCTTCCTCCCCCAGCGCCTCTAGGTACTCCCCGAAGGCCTGTACGGTGAGCCTATAGTCGCTGTCAGCTGCGTAGATACCGCCTATTGATGAGGTGAGAGGGTTTTCCGGAATATCAATGATGTCCCACCGCCTACCGGAACCATAGAGAAAGCTTCTCCCCGCCTTCGTGGTAAGGGTGATCTCCGGTTTGTTGAAGAGGCCACCGGTAAAATTGCTGAATGGGCCCTGCAGAAGTTCCGGGAGGTGGGGATTTTCCTCGGCTGCTATTATGTCAGCGGCACCGCTTCTGAGGCTGCGCTCCACCGGGGTGCCTCCCCCAAGCCCCGTGATGAACACCGTTGGAGCCTCGTGGAGCTGATACACTGCACCCTGCGTCGTGTAAAGCAGGTAGTCCATGGAGGAACTGCCCGTAATCCGGTCGATGGAGGAGAGAAAATCTCCATCTATATACAGGGCGTGCTGTTCCGGAAGCTCAGCTTCGAAGGTGAGAGAGAGACCGGGTGCAATCCGTATCTTCTCTGAACTGATAACTTCGATCGTGCCGTAAGGACTGAGATGCTGCTCCACGATCCGTGCGTCGGGTAGATTGAGTGCCATTTCCCGTCCCTTGAAGGGGAGAATTTGTATATCGCCCATGGAGAGGAGAATAATACCCGCGGCTATGAGCGGAAGACAGAGATACCGTTTTACCGACAGGCCGGGAAAAGCGAAGCCACTGAAGAGCACGCTGAGCAACGCCAAAAACATGGGTACAGCCAGTACGCGTGAAGGAGAGATGAAGCGGAGGCTGACAAGGATGAGCATGACACCGAAGCCTGAGCCCGTGAGGTTGAAGGCGTAGACCCTCCCCGGGCTGCCGATGAAAAACGAAAGCACCACGAATGCGGAACCGGTGATGAAGGGGACTGTGTAGAGCAGGTAGCGCAGAAGCAGGCGGAATACCTGATTACTGTCCCACAGAATTCTGAGCGCGTCGAAATCCACCAGCGTGGAGCACCAGAACCCGAAGCCGAGGAAGAGGCAGAAGAGAACGGGAGACCAGAAGGAAAGGCGGTGTTCCCAGCCCCTGATTCTATTCCTGAAAAGTGAAAGAATCGTTCCGCTTGCACCGAAACCGGTGAGGGCAAGGGCGATTGCCCCGTAGGTGAAGTTGCCGAAGCCTTCGACTCTGAGCATGCGCATGAGGGAAATTTCAAAGGACAGAAGGGCGGCGGAGATGAAAAACAGGGCGAGGTGATAGGGTCTCCTATTCATCGGCCCTTGTGAATGGCACGAATCGAACCGGAATGATGTCATGCACTGTGAAATTTCCCTCCCTGTCCCTGGTGATGAGCTTCAGTATCTGCGGGTAGTAGGGCTGTCCCACAGGTATGCACATCCTGCCGCCCGGACTGAGCTGCTTCAGCAGCGGGGGAGGGATATGGTCGGCAGCTGCAGTGACGATGATGGCATCGAATGGGGCCTGGTCTTCCCAGCCGTAATACCCGTCACCGATACGGGTATGGATGTTCTCGTATCCGAGTTCCGTCAGCCTCTTACTGGCGGCGATGCCGAGGGGCTCGATGATCTCTATGGTGAAAACCTCTTGGGCGATGACTGCAAGGATGGCGGCCTGATATCCCGATCCTGTCCCGATCTCGAGCACCCGGTCATCCTCATCGACTGAAAGAAGTTCAGTCATGAGTGCGACGATATAGGGCTGAGAAATGGTCTGGCCGTAGCCGATGGGGAGAGGTTGGTTTGCATAGGCATGTTTCCGAAGCTCCGGGGGTACGAACTTCTCCCGGGGCACGGTACGCATGCTTCTGATGGTCTCGGTGTCCTTAATGCCTGCACCGATGATGTGATTCCTGACCAGCCTCTCACGCTCGTTCCTGTAATTGACTGCTGAAGCGACCATGGGTATGAGCATGTACAGGAGAAGCACGGGTGTGACGAGTCTGAAAACCCTATCTTTCATAGCAATTCCATTCTCCCTGCATATTCAATCCTTTGTCAATAAAAAAATAGGTAAGTCTACTTTCAATCAAGTTAAGTTGTTATCGTTTACCTAATGGTTTTTTCCTAGACAATTCTATAGGCAAGGTAACGAAATAAGCTGTTGTTGAATATAAAAATACTGGTTTTTGTACCAGAATTCTAATAGATAAAACCATAGGTGGTTAAACAAAGATTTTGTACGAAATTACAGAGATATTGAGCTATGATATCTGCAGTATGCCCTGTTTGGAATGTGATGCCTCACACAGAAAGAATAAGTGGTTGAAAACACCTTAGCAACAGTATATTTTTCTTTCAAAATAAGGGGTGAGGAGCCTCAAATCCCGGGGGAATGTGTTGAACATGAAAGCAATCGTGGTTGGAAGTGCCAATACCGATCTGATCATTCATGTGGATGAGCTTCCCCCTGCCGGTGACATGCGTGTGGGAGGGGGGTTCAAAAGCGGACCCGGAGGCAAAGGGGCGAACCAGGCAGTGTGCCTCGCGAAACTCGGTGTGGAGACGCATCTTATCGCCCGTTTCGGAGGGGACGATTTCAGCCGGCTTCTTCGAAACACCATAGCTGAGCACGGTGTCGATCTTTCCTCCTCCGTGGTCGACAGTACAGCCACTGGCGGCATGGTGTTCATTATCGTGGACAGCGGCGGAAACAACACCATGGTTGCCGATTTGGGCGCCAACCTTTCCCTCGGCCCTCAGGATGTGTCAGAGGCCGAGTCGCTGTTTTCGGAATCTGATTTCCTGCTTCTCCAGTTCGAAGTTCCCGAGGATGCAAATATCAGGGCCTGTGAGCTTGCACGGGAAGCTCATGTGCCGGTGGTGATGAATCCCGCACCAATGCGTCAGTTCGACATTTCTCTGCTCGGCCTCGTCGACCTGTTCACACCCAACGTGCAGGAACTGGCCGAGGTCCTCGAGCTCCTGGAGGGAGAAAGAACCATCGATCCTGGGGAGAGGGATCTCATGAAGATCGGCAATGCCGCATTATCCCTCATCACTTTCGGCGTGCGGAACATCGTGGTGACTGTCGGGAAGAGCGGGTGTGTCCTCGTGAGCGGCGACAGCATCAGGACCTTCGGTGCCTATGCCGTGAAGCAGGTGGATTCAACCGCAGCGGGAGACGCCTTCACCGCAGGCCTTGCTCTCAGGTATGCCGAAACCGATGACATCGAGGGTAGTATACCCTTTGCATCGGCCTGTGCGGCGCTTGCCGTAACCCGGGTGGGTGCGATCCCCTCCCTGCCCGAACGTCATGAGGTGGAAACATTTCTGCAAAAGCATTATCTGGGAAAACCCTGAGGAGGGGCTTTGGGGCAGGAGAACATGGGTATTCAGGCGATCGTGTGGGATTTCGACGGTGTACTGCTCGATTCGGAACTTCTGCACATGGAGGCTGAGACTGAAACCTTTAAGAAATTCGGATTCAGCCTGCCCATGACAGTCATGAAACAGTATTTCGGCATCAAGCTTGAGGACTACTTCGGAGAGATCGCTGAGCGGTATGGCATGAAATCGACCGTTCGAGAGATGATACGTGCCCACTACGAGACCCTTGTCCACTACTACGGGGAGGTATTTCCCCTTACACCTCATGCCCTCGAGGTGCTCAGAGAACTGGCTGAATCATATGACATGGCCATTGCAACGAGCAGGGAACGGGAGCTGGCACAGCTCGCCATGAAGCGCTGGTCGCTTGATACATACTTCAAGTCGATAATTTACGGAGACGATGTACGGGCTGGGAAACCTGATCCCGAACCATTTCTCAGGGCCTGTGAAATGCTCGGCGTTCAACCGTCTGCAGCTGTTGCGGTTGAAGATGCTGAAGCCGGCCTCATATCGGCAAAGAAGGCGGGCATGAATGTTATTGCACTGAAATGCGAGCATAACAGGGATATGGATTTTTCCCGGGCGGACCGGGTCGTGGAGGATTTACGGGAAATACCAGGCCTGCTGCAGGACCCGGAAGGGTTCCAAGTGAAAGGAGCGTCAGGATGTCCATGACAAAGCGGGAGAGAATTATTGCAGCCGTACAGCGTAAAGAGGTGGACCGTATTCCCTTGACATTTAGGGCCTCGAAGTTCCTGACAACCATGCTCATGAAACATTACGGATTCGAGGACCCTGCTGATTTTACAGGGAACAGGGGGGACTTTCTGCAGCGAATAGGGGCAGACTTCTGGTCTTCCGGCTCAAAGGTGGACAAATTTTCGACCTTTATACCGTCCTATAGGGGAGAGAAACCGAAACCACCCTATGTGGATGACGGGACCTTTTTCTACACCATAGGCATACACGCAAAGCCCGGCAACATGGCATCCTGGGATATCGATTATCCCAACGTTGGCGTGGACCCTCCCCTTGCAGCTGCAGAAAGGCCATCAGATATTAAATCAGAGTTTCTGCTCCGCAGGCTTGATGACTACGATTTCAAAAGGATGCACAACAAATACCGGAACGTGAAGCCCGGTGAACTCAGTGCAGGAGAGGATGCGATTGTCTGCATTGGGACACTGAGCAGCCTGTTCATGATCTGCTGCTATCTCCGCGGCATGGAGAACTTTCTCACCGACCTTGCCTGTAACCGGCCCTTGGCGGAGCGCCTCATCAGTGAAGTCGGCGAGTTTTGTCTCGAGTTCAACCGTCGCGAGCTCGAGGTGATGGGCGGGCAAGCGGAGTATTACGGCACCTGGGATGACGTGGCCGGACAAAGCGGCATGCTGTTCTCGCCTGACATCTTCAGGAAATACTTCCTTCCCCTCTACAGGCGGCTCATTGCACAGAACAAAAAACACGGTCTTTTTTTCGGCTGGCACGTGTGCGGTAGTGTGCATGAGGTGCTTCCCATGATGATCGACGCCGGTATCGATGTGTTCGATGTGGTGCAGACATCGGCACGGGACATGGAGATCGAGAATGTGTACCGGCTCTACGGTGGAAAGGTGTGCCTGCATGGCGGGCTCGATGTACAGAAACTGCTCGTCGAGAAGAGTGAAGGGGAGGTGCGTGCAGAAGTACGAAAAATCATGGACCTGTGGGGAAATCGAGGCGGGGTCATTCTTGCGCCCTCCCACGAAACACTTCCCGATACACCCATCGGGAATGTCCTTACCATATACGAGACCGTGCTTTCAAGCTAGGATTTCCCACAAAATGAAAGTCGGCATGATTTCTTCCCACAATGCTTGACCCTTTTTACTATTAGGTATTAAATTTTCAAACTGTAAAAATCCTAGCCTATCCTCAAGGAGGAAAGCGGTGATAAAGATTGAGAATGTCACGAAGATGTACGGACCGACCGTTGCCGTGAAAGACGTCAGCTTTGCGGTCGAGAAGGGAGAGATACTTGGGTTTCTCGGCCCAAACGGTGCGGGAAAGACCACGACTATGCGGGTCATTACCGGATACGTTCCTCCCACCCTTGGAAACGCCTACGTAGCCGGGCACAGCGTGCTCGATGCTCCGTTAGAGGTGAAGAAGCGTATCGGTTATGTTCCGGAGACGCCCGCCATGTACAACGATATGCTTGTGAGAGAGTATATACGGTACATCGGTGCGCTGAAGGGCGTGCTCAAATCGGAGCTCAAGGAACGGGTAGAGAGGATCATCGCAACCTGCGCTCTGGAGTCGGTGTCCGCGAAGAACATTGGCTCCCTCTCAAAGGGATTCAAGCAGCGTGTTGCCCTGGGACAGGCACTGGTGAATGATCCACCGGTACTCATTCTCGATGAGCCTACATCGGGACTCGATCCCAAACAGATACACGAGATACGAACCCTTATCAAATCAATGGAGGGTGAGCGGACAATCATCCTGTCAACGCACATCTTGCCCGAGGTAAGCATGACATGCAGCAAGGTGGTCATCATCAATGAGGGTATTATCGTTGCGGCGGATACGACTGAAAACATAGGCCGCAGCCTCACCGAGAGACATCAGGTAGAGCTCACGGTTGGCGGCGACCCGGCCCGCGTGAAGGAAACGGTCTCGGGAATCGCCGGAGTCAGGAAGGTGAGCAGCTCGGGTAACCATTTCGTTGTTGATTCCGAAAAGGACAGGGACCTGCGGGCAGAGATCGCACGCAAGGTTGTGGAGGGCGGATTCGATCTCCTCGAAATGCGCGCATATTCCATGACCCTCGAGGATGTATACCTCAAGCTTGTAACGGAGGAGGAGGGCGTACGCCAATGAGAAATATAGCTGAAATTTTCAAACGTGAAGCGCGGCACTACTACACATCACCCATCGCTTATGTGGTGATCGTTATTTTTACCGCAGTCTTCGGGTTTCTCTATTTTCGAAACCTCACCTATTACTCACAGCTTTCCTATCAGCTCATGCAGAACCCATACTACCCCCAGAGAATCGATCTGGTCATGGCGGTGTTCGCCCCCCTGTTCAGCTCGAACAGCATCATATTTCTTCTCGTCATACCGCCCCTCTCGATGAGGCTCTTTGCGGAAGAGAAGAAATCGGGCACCATAGAGCTCATGTTTACCTATCCGGTGAAGGATGCACAGATGGTTCTGGGCAAGTGGCTGGCCTCGCTGACCATTTTGCTGGTCATGCTGGCCCTGACTGTGCCCGGTGTGTTCATGGCCTTCAAGTTTGCAGGGTCATGGGAGTGGGGTCCAGTATTGTCCGGGTATCTGGGAATGTTTCTCATGGGGGTTTCCTTCCTCTCACTGGGAATACTTATTTCCGCACTATCGGAAAATCAGATCGTGGCGCTCATCATATCCTATGGAGCGCTGCTGGGATTCTGGTTTCTCGGTTGGGCAATCGACCCGAGCTCGGGAAAGAAGATGGCAGATGTACTGACTGAGTTCAGCATCATCCAGCATCTTGACAACTTCATCAAGGGTGTCATCGATACGAGGGATGTGGTCTACTACGTACTGTTCATTTTCACCTGTGTGTTTCTGACAACACGTGTACTTGAATCGAAGAGATGGAGGGGCTAAAAATGTTACAAAAATATGAGAAGTACTTTTATATCGTTTCACCCATCCTTGTCCTTGTCAGTCTTTTCAACTTCTATCTGAAGAGGGATTTCAGCCTGCTCTCCATCATCACCCTCGTTGCGGGTCTTCTCATAGGGCTGCTCTTCTTCCTGCGTTTCTTTGATGACATCGTGAAGAAGGTCACCAGACGGAAGATCAGATACGGCGTGAACAGCATAATCATAACCGTAGTGGTGCTCGCAATCGTGGTGATCGTGTACCTGGTACTCATGGACCGGAACAAGCGTTTCGATCTGACTGCGGTAAAACGGTTCACGCTCTCCGATCAGACCGTAAAGCTTATCGATCGGCTCGAAGGCTCAGTGAACGTTTACGCCTTTTATTCGAAGCAGCAGGACCCGGCAGGCATTATCGCGTTATTCGGACAGTATCAGTACCTCTACAAGGATTTCGAGTTTGAAATCATCGATCCGGACCTGAGCCCGGCAAAGGTAGAGGAGATGGGAATCACCGAGTACGGAGAGGTCATCATCTCCTATGGCGGTAAAACCGAAAAGGTGAAGAGCAGTACAGAGGAGGGCATTACCAACGCTCTCATCAAACTGTTGCAGACCGAAATAAAGACCGTGTATTTCATAACGGGGCATGGTGAACGGAGCCCGAAGGATTATGATAATGAGGGCTACGATCAGATCAAGCGTTCAATCGAGACGGAAAATTACAAGGTCGAGGAGATACTCCTCTTCCGGGAGGAGCAGATGCCGTTTGATGCCGCCGTGGTCATAGCAGCCGGGCCAAGGGGTGACTATGACCCGCACGAAATCGATATGCTCGACGAGTTCGTCAAGGGCGGCGGCAGGCTGTTTTTCCTCATCGACCCTGACGACGGGCAGAACCGATACATCAATATAGCCGCCTTCCTCGAAAGATATGGAATCGTTCTCGGGGATGACATCATCATCGACCCCTTGAGCAGGGTGCTCTCGGGCGATTACTTCATGCCCGTTATTAACAGTTACACCTACAATCCCATTACCAAGGATTTCAAACTTGCCACCTTTCTCAGAATGGTCCGGAGCGTGACAACCAAGGATGACCCGGGAGAGCACATCTTCGCCAGGGTTGTGGCGAATACGGGCGAGGCGAGCTGGGCGGAGACTAATCTCGAGGAGCTTGCGGCAGGCAAGGCCAATCTCGATGAGGGAGCCGACACAAAGGGCCCTGTGCCCATTATGGCATATGCAACGATCTCTCCTGAGAAGGAAACTGAAGATGAAGAGGCTGCACAGTTCCAGGAGCAGAAGCCGGAGGACGCGGTCATCGTTGTGATAGGAGACTCTGACTTCGTGAGCAACGCCATGTATCAGACGCAGGGGAACAAGGACCTGTTTCTGAACACCATAAACTTTCTCGCCGATCGTGGCGAGCTCATCTCTATACGGCCGAAACAGCAGGAATCAGTATACCTGACGTTGACGGCACAGCAGGGCAGGTTAGCGTTTCTTGTCTCCATTATTCTCATACCTCTGTCCTCAATTGCTGTGGGTATTTATGTCACGATTCAGAGGAGAGTGAAATCATGAAGTTTTTCCGAACTGCTCTTATCCTTGGGATCGTTGCCGTTCTGGCCGGTTTCTCTTACTGGTTCTTCGAGGTGAAGAAGAAGAAGGAGAAGGAGGAGGGCAAGGCTCAGGAAGCCCTTCTGTTCGGGGAGAGTGAAAAGAGGATTGTGAAACTGTCCCTCCAGGATAGGGGCAAGGAACAGATTGTTCTCGAATGGGTGCGAAATGAATCCGCGGGAGAGGTTCGTGATGGTGAGGAACTCGGGGATGACGAGGAGGGCGAGTGGTTCGTCAGAGAACCCATTCAGACCGGTGGCGACACGGTGGCAATCGATACCATGACGAAGGCCATGCTTCAGGGTTCAAGCGAGGAAGTTATCTGGGAGAGTCTGGAGAAAGAGGCAGAGTACGGTCTCGACGATCCCGACTTTTCACTCCGCTTCTTTTACGAAGGGGAGGATACTCCGTATGGCCTCGATCTGGGAAAAGAAACCCTGGACCACAAGAAGATCTTCGCCAAAGTGGTCGGGGAGGAGCGGATCTATACCGTTCCCGCCACGATTCTCAATATTCTGAAGAAGGGCCTCTTTGATCTACGCAACAAGAAGCTCGCGCCTTTTGAAAAGGAGGACATTGCGGGGGTCTCCATCATGACTGGCATGGACCTGATACTCCTGGAAAAGGAGGGTGATACCTGGTACCTGCTTCCCGACAGAATCAAGGCATCCGAGACACGGGTCGACATCTACAGCGGTACTCTCCGCTGGGAGAGCTTCGTGGAAGTTCTCGAGGAGAAGGGAACCAACTTCGCAAAGTATGGGCTCGATAATCCGCGCCTGATCGTCACCTATAAACTCCAGGATGAATCCCACTTCCTCTTCATCGTCGGCGACATGGTACAGGAGGGCGACGCGCAGTTCTTCTACGCCACGCGATCCAGTGACAGCTTGATCTTCCAGATGAAGGGGGAGACAGTCCAGAAGCTCATCACCAGTAAGTTTCATCTGAAGGAGCGCTACATATTCGATTTTGACAAAGAGCTCGTGAACAGGGTGACGTTCAAGAGAGACGATGTCAGTTATAGCTTTGAGAAGCGGGATGTGGAGGAATGGGAGCTCACCGATGTGAAGAATGTCGAGGGGGCAGAGGAGTATATCGGCATGCTTCTCGAGCGGGGTTACAAGATAGACAACGTTACCCGGGGAATCGCAACTGCAGAGTATGAGGAAATCGAGCCGGTCCTGCGCGGAGACCCGATCTTCGATGCGACAGGGATCAGCAATCCCACATACGAGGTGGAGCTTCATTTTGAGGACGGCCACCAGCCCATTACCATTGTCATGACCGAGATGGATCAGCAGAGCGGAAAGATCTTTCTGTCGCCGGACAGTGGACAGACCGCATACTACACATCGGGATACTTCGTGTCCAACTTCCCGGAGTCGGTGGGCGAACTGTTTGAGTAGGCATTCCTGGATACATTGCACGGAAACTATCATTACAGGGATCTCGATGATTTTCTCTCCCTGTGGAGCTGGAAGAGTGGATTTATCAGGGAGTATGAAGACCTCACCT
>CBFDDP010000081.1:0-14419 GCA_965603595.1 uncultured bacterium | reverse complement strand
ACCGCTTTTTACTTTGTCCTCGTCCGACGTAAGATTTCCCTTTCTTGTATTACGCCGACACAGAGAAAAACTCGGTAAGGCACGGTGTCACCGGCAGCTCGTGCATCCCTGCATATCGCCGAGCCCAGTTCCGCCGTGATGCCTTGTTTGATGTAGTTTCCATCTCGGGATCGGCAGCATGTTCAGGGACCTTTTTGGGAACGGGTGTGTACCCATATTTTACAAGGCTGCCGTCTTTGACGGCCTTACCCCTCGTCCTGCTTGAATACAGCCCGAAGTAACGTATGCGGTGTCCCAAGTTTGGGTGGGATATGTTGGGTGAGCTCGGCGATAAAATTGTTAGTACCACAGGCATTCCCTCACTTCGTTCGGTCACTTTGAAGAGCTTTATGTTCTCTTTCCAATATTCATTGTATTTCGTCTTGTAAATGATTGCATATTCCCGGAAGAATCCTCATCTTTCATTCCAAAAGAATTGCATATCTGGACAACGGTGTGGCGTTTGAATTGATTAATTCAATTATCAGGGCCGATAAATATGAATTCACTGTACATCTTACCGGTCGGTCCCCCTCTTAAGCGAGAACCGTTGTCGAAAAGCAAGCGCGTAACAGGTCTTCCCCCTACAGTACACGACAATTAAGGCCCAGCACATCCCCCAGGATTTTTAAATCTTCGATGTGATTGCCGTATACCAGAGTCGGGTGCTCACGTGAAATATTTTCGAGGAAACCGCGCAGGTCCCGGAATCTTAATAACGCGGTGGATTCGCAGTGCGGCAGACTCGCATGGCGTGTGGTCTCGCAAATTTCGGCTTCTGTTATCAGAAGGGTCTTGCAGTCGAATTTTAATTCGATCACTGTACAGGGACTATTGGCCTTGAGGTCCCCGTCTATTCCGCAGCCGCGGCCATCGCGTTTTATTTCAAAGGTACCAGCCCAGTCGCTTAAAAACGCTTTTCCATCCGGTGTCATCTCCGACGGCACAACCCCCACGAATCCGCAGTGACCCAGCCTTGCAAGGTTTTTCCACTGTTCCTTCCTGTATTTGGCTCCATCAGGCACGAGGGGATTGTCGAAGTGATTTATCATCGCCCCTTCATACTCTATCGGATAGATGTTGGACATCATGCAGGGTTTATCCAGAAGGAACGTTATGAACATCATTCCGGCAAGCGTGAGGTAGTCTCCGTCGCAGCTCGCGATATATCCGTCCTCACGAAGCAGAGACTGGGCGAAGCACGGAACGTCTCGCCCCCCCTCGATGAGCAGGTCGCCGTAACAGTTTACTCCGAACGCGAGGGCCTGCTCTTTTTCAAGAATCGGTTTGATCGCAAGGTATACACGTATTGCCTGTGCGAGCTCCTCCTTTCGAATCCCTTTTTCGATATAGCGGCTCTTTCTTTGTTCCCAAACCGCTGCGATCTGATCCTCGGATATATTTTTATATCTGTCCCGAATGTCTTGGAGTGAGTGAACGATAATATCGAACCCCAGGCTATTCTTTACTATGTGTCCGCCCGCGTAAGCGTTCCAGGGAAAGTTCTGCTTTCCGAAAACCACTATCTTTGAATTATGGAAAAAACGTTTCATCGCCAGGGAGCGTACAACGGTAAGTGCCTCGTGGTTTTTGGCTGGCAGATAGACAGACACTCCCAGAGATCGTAAAAAATCACTACAGGCCCATCGCCACATGTCACGTTCATTAAAATCGAGCAGAGGCCAAAAGATAACCGGCAGCTGTTTTTCCACAAGGGGCTGCGGGTGAGAATTCCATACTTCCGTAGGCAGAGCGGGAACACTGAAGGGCAGAATAGCATCGACCTCTTCATCAAGATTTTTTACCGCATCGGCCCAATGTTCCGGGGATTTGACAGTAATGAGAGGTCTTAAAGTGCCGTCAGCGCCGAGAACTTCCTCAAGCTTATCGAGGTCTGTCATTATATCTCCCTCTTTTGCCACGATCGGCTGCAGCTGCGCTTTAGGGCATTGAAGGTAGTTCGGAGGTGTTGTAACGAGATAACGTTTGCTGATTTTCATGGCTTGTTTCCTCAAGAATAGGGTAGTCGGAAAAAGGTTTTACTCGAAACGGGTAGCCAAGGGTAATTACTGCGCCAGTTCGGACAGAGCCGTTATCGAGTTTTTACGAAACAATGATGCTCAAGACCGTTTAAAACGGCTACATATATTTTTTTCTATCAGGAAAATTAAAAGCTCTAATTTCTCCCTGGATAGAATATACAGCTGGGCAGGAATGGAGTATCCCTCCCGCTCTTGTGCCTTGGAGGATACCCTCGCATAGATAACCGATTTGTTGTTATTTAAGGTCTGCTCTGGCACACTGGGATCCTCTTAATGTATGAAACGGAAATCTGAATATAGCTTGCTGCTGCAGTATACTCATATTAACTGCGAGGGAAGGACAAAATCAACCGAATACGGGGTCTACCTGGGGGGTTTAAGATTTCGGTTGTTATCTTTAGATTTAGTTTGGAAAGCGATAAGTTCTTAAACGATGTTTACTGATTGAAATATTCCTCTTGAATTTGAAGGGCATCCTGATAATCAGAGATATCAAATCTCGTGTACCAATCACTCATCTGCTCGGTTCTGTGGCCAGTTAGTCGTCTAAGTTTTATTTCTGATATTCGTCCTCTCAGGAGCGTATTATAGAGGAACCTCCAGGAGTGGAAAGTGATGTTTCTCGCCTTTCGCTCCTCTTCTGAGATTCCAATACTTATGAGTGCTTTATAAAAAGATTTGCTTATCGCTTCGTTTCGTACTGGATATGTCCTGTCCTTGCCAAAGAAGATGAGATCGTCTGGTTTTGTAAAAGTCGAGGCATTAATTACCTTTTGGAGATAAGCCCCAGTCTTGGAAGGCACTGGGATGCTCCTCTTGCTGTTTCTTTTCGGTTCTTTCAAGCCATATTTCCGATCCCAACTGTGAATTACTGATATATATTTCTCATGGATATGTTGAACTTGTAACGCTTGAACTTCACCCATACGCATCCCTGTGCTTGCACTGAGTAGATTCAGAGTGAAGTGTTTGAGGTTTCCATTCCACACTCGTTCAATATCCTCGTCCCTAAAAAGAGCCTTTACTTCTTCGATGGTTAATATGCCTTTTTCTTTTGGATCTTCTTTTAATCGTTTAATTTTGGCAGCGGGGTTCTCATGCAAGTACTCCTGACGGACCGCTTTCTTGAGCATAACATTCAAACAGGTAAGGGCATGGTCGCAGTAGGCTCTCGAAAGTGATGCCCCACGTGCAAGCTCTCCTTTGATGTAGGGGCACTTATCCCCTATCCACCAATCCTCTGCGAATTTTTCGAAAGTGATGTTTTTCTCAGTGGTTATTATACCTTTGTTGAGCTTATCGTACGCCCAGTTTTCGGCAGCTGCCTTTGAACTCTGTCCAGTGGATAGTGCAATGAGCCTATTGTCGTATTCATCATAAAACTGAACATAGTAGATGAACTTACCGTTTTTTATGGTTGGCCTTTTGTAGAGATTGAAAGGACGGTGTGCCATTGGTCTCCTCCCCCTTTTTGCTTACAATTTTGCTCACAGTTCGATGTAATGCAAAACGAGCAGAAAGCGGTAGGAAGCCTAATTGCAGATATTAAAAGAAATTATAATGGGTGAGCGACGGGACTCGAACCCGCAACATCAAGATCCACAATCTTGCGCTCTACCGTTGAACTACGCTCACCACGCGCGCGTCTGGCAGGACTCGAACCTGCGACCCACAACTTAGAAGGCTGTTGCTCTATCCAGCTGAGCTACAGACGCCATTCGGGATGGCGAGATTTGAACTCGCGACCCCTAGTTCCCAAGACTAGTGCGCTAACCAAGCTGCGCTACATCCCGTACCAAAACAAAAAAAATGTATCAAATGTGGCCTGATAAGTAAAGACAAAACAAGTGTCAATGAGCTCACAAACTCGCCACACATACCAACCGCAAGGTGAAATTCGATGGGGCCTTCAGCGCCGTGTGATACGTATATAATCGTCGTGAAACTCCATCTCCTGAATGTATACCCCCTCGATGGCCCTCGTTTCCTCCTCGACCAGCCGCTGTACAATCATGTTCGGGATCTTGAACTTCCCGATTCGAAAATCAAGCAGATCGTAGGCCACTGCACCTCCCTCCGGCCAGATCTTTGCAGAGATGAGTGTGGTTGTATACTCAACATTACGCCTGGTCAGTATCCAGGTCAAATATCCGCTTGACGGGATGTTGCCTATTTCCACACTGATGATTGTGGTAATGTAGTCGTCGCCGAATTCAACGGTAAGGGCCGTGATGTCCATGCCAAGCTGCTCCTCGACACCCCATTTTATAAGCAACCCCAGATCTTCCCTGCTCATGTCAATGGAGCCGCTCGGCCCGTTTGTAAATTCCTCGATCCTCTGTTGAAGTGTCTCCGATGCATCCTCAGACAGAGAAAGCGGTGTAAAATCGATGGGTTGGACAACCCTGAAGGGGAGGAAGACCAGAAGCCACACCACAACCGCAAGTATGCCCCCAAGTATGAGGAGGCCGATGAGAACCACGGCGTTTTTTCCCATTTACATAACATCCTTCTTTATCTATTCTATATAAATAATACGGTAATTATCAGTATGCGAGCAAACAGATTCATGATTACGGCGAACACATCTCTTCCGAAAGAAAATCTCATAACCATACTGATGACTCTGAGGGACTATCCCGATGAAGAGATTTACAGGGCGCTGGCCGAGTACTTCTTTCATCCTGATCCCGAAATCAGTATGGAGGCAATCCGCTCATCGGCGCACAGTGCCAACGATACAGCGGTTCCCCACCTGCTTCACCTCATCGAGAAGGGCAGCAGGGAGCTGAAGTTGGAAGCGCTCGGTGCGCTTTCTGCCATACACGCGCCGCTTGCGCTCGACCCGCTGCTGAACTATTTCACCCATTTCGATGATGTGGAGTTGAAGCGGGAGATTCTGTGTACCATGAACGCACTCCTTCCCTTCGAGGAAAAGGTGCTCGAGCTGAACAGGGGTGTCCTGACGAACAACAGTGAAGATGAGGAGATGTGCAAGATTGCGGTTCGAGGCCTCATCGAATCGGAAGATTTTTCCTATCTCGAGTATTATCTGCTCCATGCCCAGGACGGCGTACAGTACGAGGCCTTCCGGACCCTCTTTCAGTCCGGAAGCAGGAAGGTGTCCGGATTTCTGAAGAAATTCGAGGCCGAGGCGCTGAAGTTCTCGGATGATACGAAAGGTGCCTATCTTGGTGCCTATTACCTGAGGAAGCAAAACCCGAACTCCAGTTTCAGCCTGAAACTTTTAA
The DNA here is from genome assembly GCA_965603595.1 of uncultured bacterium. Taxonomy (GTDB): domain Bacteria; phylum Spirochaetota; class B62-G9; order B62-G9; family DRHN01; genus JAGLSF01. The sequence continues at coordinate 9,087 of CBFDDP010000081.1, read as the reverse complement.
AGGACACCACCAAACAGGTTTATCTTACCTATCTGCAGGCCCTCGATGAGCATATCGAAGACAGTGTCTCACCCAAGTCCATATTCAGATTTTTACTCCTTCTTCCCTTCGTGGATGGTGAAGTTGAGATACTGATCAGCGAGCTCATCAAGAAGACACTCGAACTGTATCAGGACAGGACTCCGGGCACACAAAGTGAATTCCGTTCTATTACCTCTGTACGTCTCGATCAGATATTCAGGAAGGTGAGGGAAAGCCACGTATCGGTGCGAAAGGTACAAAAAAAGGAGGACTTTCTCCCGACACTCTTCGCCCACATCATCGAGAAGTACTGTTCGGCCCATCTTGTTGATGAGGTGCAGAGGTACTTCAAGGAAACAGAACGGCCCAGTCCCTCATTGCTCATCGAGGCCATGCGTGAGTCGCTTCTCGATGCGGAGCAGGCTGATATCAAGGGATTCAAGGCCTGTATCCCGCTCTTTCTCGAAACCGATGCAAAGGTCCGTCTGCGCATACACCACTTTCTCAGACGCATCGACCCGCAGGTTACCAACCTCTTGAGGCGGCTCAATCGATTGATCAAGGCTGCCGGGCATCTCCATATTCAAAATCTCACAAAACTCGTCAAGGAGATTCGTGGCTTCGCTGCAGATGAAAAAATTGGTTACATCCAGGAAGCGGCGGCCATAACGCTGTGCCAGCTGGGGGTCCGGGAGATCAAGGATGAGGCGAGGGATGTGTTCGCCCACCCCGGGAGCAACAGCGACCTCATAAAGTGTTATGTACGAGGTGCCCGTTACCTGCCGTCGACAGCTGTTGCGGAGCCCTTGGTCGAATTTCTCACCGGCGTTGGATGCACACCTGACCTTCGTGATCTCGCGCTTGAAAGCCTCGAAAGTCTTGAACTGCGTGACGCACCGGCTGTCATTGGGAAGCTGATCCGTGCACTGGAACGAAGTGATATAGACACGGTCCACAAGAACAGTATCGCCGATGTGGTTGCGCGGTATGTGGACAATGTGACCATAGGATGGGTTATTGATCTTGTGAGCGGGTCAGGCGCCTATACAAAGAGAGCCGGGCTTCGTATCATGCGGCAGCTCGGTGACAAACGAATTGACCTTCCCCTCGAGGTCATGACGGGCAAACTCTACGCTCTTATCGAAGACAGTGAAAGGGATGTCCGGATTGAGGCCCTGATGTCCCTCGTCAGTCTCGGCGATGATTATGCTGAGAAGATTGTTCAGGACTGGCTCGAAACCGATGATGAAGACCTCGTGCATGAAGTGCTTGTCCGCATAAAGGAGCGGGTAACGGACAGCATGATCACGCCTCTCATGCAGCTTCTCATGAGTAGCGGTGAGAGGATTCATAAAGCGCTTCGTGAGGTGCTCCCCGTACTTTCACAGGGGCCCCAGGCGAATAAGATAAGAAAGGCACTCCTGGATGCGCTTCACACATCTCCCGAGGATGCTGGAAGAGAAAGGAAACGTCGTGAGGATGTACGAATCGGAGGAGTCGAGGCCTTTCTCCACCCGAAACTGGAATACAAACTCAGGCGTGAGCATACCCAGAACCTGACGGTATTCTTTATCGACATGGTGGGGTATACCGAGCGCTCCTCGCAATCGGATATGACGAATCTCGTGAAGCTCATAAAGCGATTTGAAGAGAACGTCATTCCCTTTTTGGAGCGGTTCAAAGGGCAGATTGTCAAGAAGCTCGGTGACGGCATTCTGGCGGTTTTCAAGCATCCCGCCTCAGCTGCTATTGCAGCCCTGGAAGTGCAGCAAAAGATCGGTGAGTACAACCGCTATGCGGTAGACAGGGAGAAGTTTCAGGTACGGATCGGACTCGATACGGGCACCGTTGTATGGAAGGACAATGATATTTTCGGTGACACGGTGAACACTGCATCGCGCATGGAAACATCAGCCAAACCTGGGGAGACGCTGCTCACGGAAAGCGTGTGCTCCCAGATAAGGGACTTCGTCTCGTGTGAAAGCCGGGGGGAGCTCCGTGTAAAGGGGAAGAAGCAGGTTATAAAGGTCTATACCCCCCTGGATGTGACCAGGGAGGTGAAGGCATTTCTCGAGATAAAGAAGACAAACTTACAGTCAGTCGTCGGAGATAGGGACAGCGCCGCGCTGAACAGGCTCAAGGAGGCCTTTTTCAGCCCACAGTTTCATATCCCTCCCGGTATCACGAAGGGGGTGAAGGAGGCCATGCAGCTTCTCAACACCATGCACACCCTCTTTACTGATATGGCCGAGGCTGCATCGGAGATCACCCACGATTATCACGAGGAGTATCTGTTCAAGCAGTATCTGCAGGACAAGTGGGATGCGACTATATCGGATTTGAAGAATCTCTCATAATTTCTCTTTCTAAAATCCAGAGATCATCAGGATGGATATAGACCTGCGCTGGAGTGTTTGTCAGTAATGCGGGAGCACCCTGCAGTTTGACCGAGTATTCCCCCGCGTTTGTGGCAACCTTCAGAATGGTGGACTCACCCAGGTATTCACTGGACGTGATCCTCCCCACGAGCATGTTTGTATAAGATTTGTTTGTCTTTGCCACAGGCAAGCCCTTCTCAGGCCTGAATACGAGAGTCACCTGCGCATCCCTGGGAAGAGAATGTGGGAAATGGACGGTAAACGAACCCTCCTTTGTGTCCAAGATCACCTGGTTGTCCTCACAGGAGATTACCCGGCCTTCAATACTGTTTGACATTCCCATGAAATCAGCAACGAAGGAAGAACGGGGGCGGTTGAACACCTCGAAGGGCGTTCCGATCTGCTCGATTTGTCCCCCCTGCATGACAACAACCCGGTCAGAGATTGCAAGCGCCTCCTCCTGATCGTGGGTGACATACACCGTGGTGAGGTCAAGCTCGCGTTGAATGCGCTTGATCTCGAAACGAAGTTCATGACGAAGCTTGGCATCAAGTGCAGACAGGGGCTCGTCAAGCAGGAGAAGACGGGGTTCCGGCGCGAGGGCCCGTGCAAGGGCCACGCGCTGCTGCTCGCCCCCTGAAAGCTGTGTGACGATACGGTGCTCGTACCGGGGAAGCCTGACCAGGTCGAGCAGATAATGCACACGCTTTTCTATGCGGTCACGTGACCAGCCGTGCATACGGAGACCGAAGGCGATGTTGCCGAATACATTCATATTAGGGAAGAGTGCGTAGTCCTGAAACACCACGCCGAGTTTTCTCAGATGGGGCGGCCGGGCCGTCACGTCCTCGCCGCCGATGGACATGGTTCCGCTGTCCGGGGAGATGAATCCCGCAATAAGGTGCAGGGTCGTGGTTTTGCCGCAGCCGCTCGGCCCGAGAAGGGTGAGAAGCATGCCCTTCTCTGCCGTGAAGGAGAGATCGAGATCGAACTCGGGATAGGACTTTTCAATCTTTTTCAGTACAAGGCTCACTGTTCAGTTCCTTCATTAAAATGTATCTCCATAATCCATCTAGGTTACCTCGAAGCCCATCTTGTCGATGATCAGGAACACTGCAAAACATATGGCCATGAGCACTGTGCCCAGCGCGCAGGCTGCGAAGAAGTTATATGAAGAGATGAGACGGTATATGGCAATGGGCATGGTGGTGAGCTCGGGATTGTAGAGCATGAGGGTCGCGTTGATCTCGCCAATGGATATGGCAAAGGCGAAGGTGGCCCCTGCGATGATTCCCGACTTGATGAGCGGCAGCTCGATGCGCCAGAAGGTTTGCCATCGGTTTGCCCCCAGGCTCACTGCGGCCTGCAGCAGGCGCGGGTTTATCTTCCTGAACACGGCAGTCGTTGCCCTGAGCACAAAGGGATAGGCGATGACGGTGTGCGCAAAGGCGATGGCGTACCATTTGCCGGTAATATCCCAGGGAAGGCTCTGGTAGGCCTTGATGTACCCGAGACCCAGTATAATGGAAGAGATGCCGAGCGGGAGCATGGCAAAGGACTCGAAGATGCCTCCCATAAACTGCCTCCTCCTTACCATGATATAGGCGATGAGGGTGCCGAGAGGAAGGGAGAAGGCCACTGCCATGGCCCCGAAAAAGAGGCTGTTCCTGACAACCCGCACGTAGGACACTGCCAGGGAGCTCGAAGAGACCTTCGTGAGTATGCTTTGGTACCACTGGAGCGTGTAGGTGAGCTCACCTGCCCAGCCCGAGCGCTTCAGAAAGGAGTAGTGGGCGGCCGCCAGCATGGGTGCGATGATAATGACGAAGGAGACGGCAAGATAGAGTATGACCAGTGTGCCTGAGGGGGATTTGATGATGCTCTTCAGCGGAGGCCGTTCGTAGCGAAGCTGCACATTCACAGCGAAACTCACCCGTCTTTGAAGCCTGATGTACATATACATGAAGAGCACCGAGAGCACAGCCTCCCAGATCGCAAGTGCACTTGCAGCCTTCAGGTCGAGGCTCACCTTGGCGAGCCTGTAGATCTCCACCTCGATGGTTGTATACTGCGGCCCGCCTCCGAGCACCAGTATGATGGCAAAACTCGTGAAGCAGAATATGAAGATGAGGGCTGCGGCGGCGAATATGCCGGGCATGATCTGCGGCAGAACCGTGCTTCCGAAAAGCCTCATCCCCCTTGCGCCGAGGCTGCGGGCGGCCCGCTCAAGGTTCGGGTTGATGCGCTCCCACACGGCTGACACGAGCCGGATACAGATCGGAAAGTTGTAAAAGGTGTGTGCAAGGATGATGGCCCTCAGAGAATAGAGCACCCTGAGAGGCGGCTCCTCGAGGCTGAAGACACGCATGAGGGTCCTGTTGAGCAGCCCGCTGTTCCCGAAGAATATCACAAACCCGAGCACCACGATGATGGAGGGAAGCACGAAGGGCACCGTGGTGACCGCCCTGGCAATGCTCTTTCCCCGGAACTCGAAATTGGACAGGAGATATGCCCCTGGAAGGCCCAGCAGTATGGATGCCAGGGTGCTCAATGCCGCCTGATACACGGTGAAGCCGATGATACGGAGATAGTAGCGCCCTGTGATGATTTCCACAAGTCTTGCGAGGGAGAATCTCCCGCTTTCATCGGTAAACCCCTCCTGCAGTATGGAGAGCAGGGGGAAGTAGAAGAACATGCCGAGAAAGAGCAGGGGGAAGAGAAGTGTTGCGGCGTCGCCGATTCTTGCCGATGCTGCGTTCGTTTTCACCTGTTCCTCATCACGTTTCATCAATCATGCTTTATTAAATTACACTCAGGAGTGGAATGCCTGTTTGTGAGAAGGTCTGAACCCAGGTATTGTCGTAAAGAGGGAAGGGAGCACACTGCACCATTCTACTATCTGGAGATAAAAGTGTGTTGCGATAAAATTGATTGATTTGTCTCTCTGGTGGGTATGTTTCATTGTCTTCCTACGCCGGCATTACCCGGATCAGGTTCAAAGGGTATGATCTCAGGCTTCTCACCACCCCTGTTAGTATTAACGTTATTGCATATCTCTATCCAAGTCAATGGAAAGATCTTGCTGTAGAGAACGAGGCCTTTTCTTTCGATGATTCAGTTTTAAACGGGTTTGCCCGCATTAATTGAATACAAATGTGTTAAACATTACAAATATGTGTACTTTTTACCACAATTTATTCCCCCCTTTATTTTTAATTATGAAAAGTTCCTATAATTTGATAAATATAAGAAATTAAAATATTTAATAAATTAAAAAATTGGCGTTTTTATTGCAGATAGTTACTAAGATCTAATTAGAGGATAACGTATGTTTTTCCAGAACACCCTGAAAAAGCGCGTTGAATTAAATGGAATAGGCATTCACAATGGAGAAATGACAAAAGTGTTACTCAGTAACATGCAACGGACGTAGCTGACAAGCAGACCGCTGATGACTGCCGTTAGTCGCCCAGGTCTCTGAAAAAGGATGTAATAAAATGTTCCAGATAAAAGGTATCTTTAATATCACTTTGAGGTTAACAGGCGTATTGTTGGTTGTTTTTTTTTCGGTTGCCCCAATTAAAATATGCTTAGCTCAGGAAAACATAACTATACCTTTATCTCAAATCCAATTGATAAAATTCGAGGACAAAGATCAGTTGGATATTGAGAGGCACAACGGTTCTATCTTAAAGATTAGTCTCAAGTCCTTTGAAGAATTGAGTAGTCAAGGGGACCAAGTAAAGGCAGAGGATAAGAAAAAAAATAGGTGGCAATTAGGTGCAGGAGTAAATTATTTAATCCCCCTTTATGAGGGGATAAATCCGTGCCTTTATTATAATTTATTTTTTGGATGTTCCTTTGATAAGTTTTTAATGACAGGTGAAGTAGGATTCAGTTTAATGAGACATAATCAAGAATTTGATAGTGTATGGGGGAAAACAACCATGGAAAGGAGTTATAGATTTTTTACATTTCTAGCACATGTCGGCTATATCCCGTTTTCTCAAGTAAAATATTTTCAGCCCTATTTAGGTATTTTTTTAGGAATGACAAATATAAATGAATACAGAAAGAATCCAACTGCGGAAAATGATCAAGAAAAGATTGAAAGTGATAATCCTATTATATTTGCTTCAGGTGCTAAAGTAGGTGTTGATGTTTTTCCATTTTCAAGAGCTACCATCTTTGTGGAAGGTAGATTTTATTATCATTCACCGAAAATTTCACGAGAAATATATGAAGCTCGTGGATATTTTGCACCTACATCTGAAACAGAAAAATACCAATTGATGTTATTTACTATTGGTGGCGGTGCTAAAATATTCTTCTAAAATATGGAGGATATCGTATGAAGATAAAAAGAATATTATATATATTACAATCCTCTTTTTTTATTGCGATCGGTTTTGGAATAATATCATGCGATATAAAACCACAACCCGAAACTCCTATTTTTGATGGCACGAAAAAAATCGATCTTATTACTCCAAGTGATAGAATTGATTATAATGATAACGAAAGATTTATATGGGAAGAACCAGGTGATGTTGACAACCTTGTAATGGCGTTATTTAATTCTCCGCCTGCGGTTAGTGATGGATTAATAACAAATACTCAAGACTGGGTTGCCGGTGCTTCTTCTGATATGTCTCAATTTTACAGTGGTTACATTTATATTCAAGATTTAGTTTTATTTGATTATACAATAGGTGATTATGGTTCTTTCACAGGTACTCAATTCACTACTGCTCATTTTGATGATGGAGAAAGAATGTGGTGGGCAGTATGGGCATTTTCCTATGGAATTCTTACACATTCAAGTCCTGTTTATGAGATAAATGTTGATTATTAGGGAATGTCCCAAGGTTACGTGATTGAGTCATATCCAAGCGTATTTTGCCTTACACACCGTGGGTTCCATTTTTCGGTTGCTATTGAGATATTGGTTCCAGAGTTGTGTCCACAATTCTGGTTTAAAGATCATTTTTAGAGCAAGCATCAGCCAGCGGAGTAGCCCTCGGTCGCTCCATCGCCGATTCTTGCCGATGCTGCGTTCGTTTTCACCTGTTCCTCATCACGTTTCACGAATCATGCTTTCCTAGCGCGTTACCGCCTCGAGCCAGCCCTTGATCCAGCGGTCCTGATTTCTCTCTATATCGGCAGACGGAAGAAAAAGTATGTTAGCCGGTTTTGGTGCATAGTCAAAGGAGGCGGGAAGCTTCACATCAGGGTTCACCGGGAACATCCAGTTGGTGAGGGGGATCTCCTCCTGAAAGTCCTCGGTGATGATGAAATCGATGAACTTCTTCGCAAGAGCAAGGTTTCCCGTCCCCTTCAGTATACCCATACCCTCGATCTGCAGGTAGTTGCCCTCGCTGAAAATGGCCGCCCGGTACCGGGTTGTGTCTTCGTACTCCACGTGGTAGGCGGGGCTCGTGGTGTAGCTCAGCACCATGGGCGCCTCGCCGGAGGTGAACAGGCCGTAGGCCGTGTCCCACCCTTCGGTGATGGTCAGTATGTTGGGCCGGAGTTTCTCCCAGTATGCAGCATATCTTTCGCCGTACACGGCAACTGTCCAGAGAAGAAATCCCAGGCCGGGACTCGATGTTCGTGGATCCTGGAAGATGAGCTTTTTCCTATACTCCGGTTTCAGCAGATCATCAAGGCTTTTCGGTGGGTCGGCGAGACGGTTCGAATCGTAGACAATGGCAAAATAGCCGTGATCGAAGGGGGTCACGTGGTACGTGGGATCGAAGATGAGATTCAGAGGGATAAGCTCTATGTTTGGTGACCGGTAGGGAATAAGAACATCAGCTTCAATTGCCTTCGAGAGCATGTTGTTGTCGATGCCCAGTATGATGTCCGCCTTCGGCTTCTTCTTCTCGAGAATAGCGCGGTTCAGCACCTGCCCCGCGTCTCCCACGGAGATGATGTCGACCTCTACCCCATGGAGCTTCTCGAACTTGGGAATGACCCTGCCTGCAGGACCCCATTCAGAAACGAATGAGTCGTAGGCATAGATGGTGAGATCGGCAGCGTTTGCCCAGACCGGTGAAACCAATGCAAATAAAAGTAACAATGCCGATACTATAACCATGTATCGGTAACCCATTTTGTTTTGATTTATTCGTGCACTCATGGTATCCTCCTTATAGGTGGATTGAGGATTACGCAGGAGTGTACCGGCCCGAGATTGGACTACACTGAGATGATTTTTACTACCTGGTGGGTGTGCTTCATCGACTCCCTCCGCCGGTATTACCCGGTTCAGGTTCCTAGGGTCTGATCTCAGGCTTGTCACCACCCCTGTCACGTATCAATATGTCGGTATTTATGGATAAAGTCAATAACTCCTGAAATCAAACATCGATAATTGATATTTTGATGATATGTGTTATGTTAGTATTCAAGGGATTCCCCTATTTACGGAAGTAAAAGGTCTCTCATGAGCAGAAGGCTCAAACTCACACTTTTCCCGCTGTTGTTCCTCTTCGCTGCAATTTTTCTAGGGGGAAGTGTCGGTTTTGGTGCTGATCTCGATAGTGTCGATGTTACACCTTCCATTCCCACAACTGCAGGTGCAACAACTTCGTACACTATTACCTTTGACAATTGGCAGGGTACGGGGTTACAAGCAGGCGATTATATCTCTATAGAATTTCCATCAGGAACGAACGCCTCTAAT
>CBFDDP010000080.1:0-14504 GCA_965603595.1 uncultured bacterium | reverse complement strand
TTTCCATGTACAATGCGCACCTGAAATATGCCGCGCTCCATGCTTGCCTCGAGATAATCGGGTATGAGGGAAGACAATTCACGGGGGGAGAAATAGTGCAGATCGAGGGTTCCGTTCACGGGTATTTCAACATGATCAAAATCGCTCATCGTCAATATTCACCTTGCGTATCATAAACTCCTGTCCATACCCAATATACTCGGTTGAATTCCCTATTGACCACACCTGTGCACATGTAACCTGCATATGCTCCCTCACGCAGAACAAACCTTCACCTGATTTCGAGGCCACATCTTTGTGATTGACATTGTATGCCTATCAATTATGGTTACTAGTGGGTGCTCATGGAAGGGGGAATCCGACAGTGAAGAAGATTATACTCCCAATTGTTTCGATCTGTATAATCAGCTTTCTTGTTGGATGCTCGACAGGGGAGAAGAGCACAAAGGAGGGTGATACAGGCGCAATCATCAAAACCCTGAGCAATAAGGGGATAACCGTCTCAGCGCAACACCTGAATAATAAAATGCTCTATGACCGGTTCGGTACCCGGAACAACCCCTTTATCGAATATGACGAAAATCCGCTTATCGTCATCGATTTCACCATGAGCGCCGAGGGTGAGGTGCGGTTCCGCCTGAGCAGGGTTGAATTCGACTATCTCAGCAGAAAGAGCAGGCCGGTGAGCCGGGTAGAGCTCAACAGCTACTGGGAATGGCAGCTCAGGAATCCGGGTGTTGCACAAACAGGCTCTCCCAGCAGGTACAGAAACTGGTCGTATAACACGGTATCAAATGTCATCAACAAAAACGTCCTTCAAGATACACTGGACATTGTTCCTGACACTGACCACATCGGCCTCCTGATATTCCAGGGAATACCGAATAGGTACGGGACGGCCGAGATCACAATCCCCTTCTACAACACAAGCGGAAAGCTGATACATGAGTTTATTCTCCTGATAGACGTGTAACAGAGAAGACAGGGGCGGGCGTATCTCCAGTCTCTACCGCAAAAAAAAAGAAACCTGGTAAAGGAAAAAGGTGACAGCTTACTAAATTACGTGATGTGTCCCATTACAACTCAATCCCGTACTTCGTTGCCACTGCATCCCTGCGGTGACAGGCAACGAAATGCCCTCCCCCCATATCTTCGAGCCCCGGTTCTTCCTCCCTGCACCGCGTTGTGGCAAACTCGCAGCGCGGATGGAAACGGCAGCCTGAAGGCGGGTCTATAGGGTCCGGCACTTCGCCGGCCAGTATGATGCGCTTCCTCTGCACATCAGGATCAGGTATGGGTATGGCTGAGAGGAGTGCAATGGTGTAGGGGTGAAGGGCTCGATCGAACAGATCAGCCGTGGGAGCAATTTCAACGATCTTCCCGAGATACATGACAGCAATGCGGTCGCTGATGTGCTCTACCACGAGGAGATGGTGAGTGATAAACAGGTAGGTAAGGTTGAGCTCATTCTTCAGATCGATGAGCAGGTTGAGTATCTGTGCCTGTACCGATACATCGAGGGCCGACGTAGGCTCGTCCAGTATGATAAAATCAGGGCTTGTGGCCAGGGCACGGGCTATGGCTATACGCTGACGCTGTCCCCCTGAAAACTCGTGGGGATACCGCATCAAATGGTCCTCATTCAGTCCGACAGCCTTGAGCAGCCCGATAACACGCTCGAGCCGCGCGCGACCCCGGTCAATTCGATGAATTGCCAGCGCCTCACCGATGATGTTCTTCACGAGCATTCTCGGATTGAGAGACGTGGAGGGGTCCTGAAACACGATCTGGAGCTTTTCCCTGAGCCGCTTGAGCCTCTTTCCATGCAGCAGGGTGATATCCTGGAACTGGCCTTCTGCTTCCCGGGACACATCGAAGAGGACCCTTCCGTCGGTCGCCTTCTCGAGGTGCAGGATGGTCTTCCCGAGGGTTGTCTTGCCGCATCCCGATTCACCGACCAGGCCGAGACATTCTCCTCTACGTAGTGATATGGTGACGTTGTCAACCGCACGTACGTAATTCCTTGCACGGCTCACAATGCCCCCACGGATCGGGTAATAGGTTTTGAGCTTCTGTATCTCAAGCAGATGATCCGGCATAAGCTCAGGCAACTCCTTCCTGCTGATAGAGAAAACAGGCGGCAAGGTGACGGTTGTCGGCACCTTCCATACCCCTGTACAGTTCTGGTTTCTGTTCCCTGCAGATGTCCATCACATGCGGGCAGCGCGGATGAAACCTGCACCCTGACGGCGGGCTTACCAGATTGGGAACATTCCCCCCGATGCTCTCGAGACGTTCTCTCGAACCGAGATGCGGAACAGCGTGCAGGAGCGCCCGGGTATAGGGATGCAGGGGGTTTTTAAACAGCTCTCGAACCTCCGCAAACTCCACAAGTGTCCCTGCGTAGAGAACGATCACCTTATCTGACACCTCCGATACAACGCCGAGATCATGGGTGATGAACAGTATGGATGAATGATATCGTTTCTTCAAATCCTCGAGGAGTTGAAGGATCTGTGCCTGGATGGTCACATCCAGGTTAGATGTGGGTTCATCGGCGATGAGAACGGCAGGGTTGCACGCAAGGGCCATGGATATGACCACACGTTGCTGCATACCGCCGGAGAGCTCATGGGGATAACGTTTGACCACCTCATCGGGATTGGGAATGCCCAGGCTTCGCAGCAGGTCCACCGACCACCGCAGCGCCTCTATTTTAAGCAGGCGTCCGTAACGACGGTCCTTCAGCAGGTTTCCCTCTGCCTTACGCAGCTTTCGCCGATAACGCCAGATAAGGAAGCGCCGATAGACAGACAGGCGATCGCGTTTTTCCGCTATACGCTTCAGTACCGACTCACAGAGCTCCTGCTGCCGGTGGAGCAGAAAACTTTCATTCACCTGATCTCCGACGCTGAGCACCGGGTTGAGTGCGTTTCCAGCCTCCTGAAATATCATGGATATGTCATTTCCCCGAATTGAACGCATGAACTCGTCGTTCTTCTGTGCCAGATCTATGCACGAATCCTTTGTACCGTAGAGGATGCATCCGCTCTCAATCCTTCCAGGAGGCAGGATCAATCTGAGTATGGAGAGCGCGGTAACGCTCTTCCCGCATCCTGTCTCTCCCACAATACCGAGCGTATCGCCATCCTCCAGGGCAAAGGAAACCTCGTCGATTGCTTTTACCACGCCCTCATAGGTGTAGAAATTGACCTTGAGCCTATCAATTTCGAGAACGGCTTCTTCTGACTTCAGCTCTAGCACGAGCATCTCCTCCCCTATCTCCGTCTCAATCTGGGATCGAATATGTCTCGCAACGCATCACCCAGGAGATTCCACCCCAACACGAAGAACAGGATGAACAGCCCGGGTATGGTAACCACGTACCAGTAGAGAAAGGGCTGCCCCTGCGGCCCAACGATGTAGTTACGCGCGAGGCTTACCATCTGTCCCCAGTCGGCGTAGCCCTCCTGTGCACCGAGTCCCAGGAAACTCAGTGCCGCAGCTGTGAGCACCATAGCGCCGATATCGAGGGAGGCGAGAATGAGAACTGGATAGATCGCGTTTGGCAGCACATGCTTGAATATCACCCTAAGCGTTCCAGCTCCCTGTGCCTGCGCAGCCCTGACAAAATCCTCCTCCCGAATGGTAAGAATGCTTCCGCGAACGGTACGGGCATAGATGGGCCATCCCACAATGATGAGGGATTTCATGATGTTATCGAGGCTCCGCCCCAGAGCCGTGACGATTGCCATGGCAAGTATGAGGAGCGGTAATGCCATGAATATATCGGTAATCCGCATGATAATCTCATCGATGATACCGCCGAAGTATCCGGAAATGCTTCCCACTACAATACCGATCACCAGTATGCTCCCGACTACCATGAAACCGATTCTGAAGGCGGTACGTGTCCCCCAGATGACACCGTAGAATATATCGTACTGCTTGGTGGTGGTACCAAAGAGATGCCCGGGACCGGGCGGTTTGGGTACGACCGAGTACCCCTCATGGGGTATCCTGAAAGGCTCCTCAGGTTTATCAGGGACAGCGATAAGGGGAGCAAATAGGGCAATCATGAGAAACAGGAATATCAGAGAAAGCCCAATGAGAGAGAGAGGATTCCTGAGTATCTTGCTGAAGGAGAACTTGAACCCCTTGAGCCTGGGATGCTGCTCAAAGTCCAGCACGATCCTCCACTTCTTTAAAAAATTCATGCGTATTACCTCAAACGAACTCTTGGATCGATATACGCATACAGCAGATCCACGATAAGATTTATCACCACGAACAGCGCACCGTTGAAAAGCACTGCCATGAGTACAGCGGGAATGTCTAGCTGGGTTGCCGCCTTGGCCCACCACCAGCCGAGTCCCTTCCGATTGAATATGGTTTCCGTTATGACCACACCGCCCATGAGCTGCGCGAAGAGCCATCCCGATACAGTGATAACGGGGATGAGCGCGTTTCTGCGTGCATGTCTTCTGATAACCGTACGGGGCGCAGCACCCTTTGCACGGGCGGTCAGCACGTATCCCTTGCCCAGTGACTCGAGCATGCTCGACCGCATGATACGCATGACCAGGGCGATCTGAATGGTGGTCAATGTAATCACGGGAAGCACCAGGTGCCTAATCGCATCAACGAATATCCAGAAGCGACCGTTGAGCAGGGCATCAATGGTGTTTATGCGGGTGTAGCGTACAAATTCTCCCGATTCAACAAAGGTCTTCGCCTCATAGCCCAGGATCTCTGGAGGGAAAAGCCCTCGAAAGTATCCATAAAACACCATGAGCAGTACGAGGCCGAACCAGAAGGTGGGCAGAGACCAGCCAACGATGGAGAGAAACCTGGTGAAGTGATCAAGCGGCTTGTCACGATGCACCGCAGACACAGATCCGAGCCATATCCCGCCCAGTATAATGAAGGGCGCTGAAAAGAGAGCGAGCTCCACCGTATTGGGGAGAAAGTTCTTGAATGCTTCGATGACCGGTCTGGAAACTGTGGTGGACCAGCCGAAATTCCCCTTGAATATCTCCCTGAGCCAGTTGAAATATTGCACGAAGATCGGGCGGTCAAGGCCGTATGTCTTGATGATGCTGTCAAGATGTTCGAGCTGCTTTATGTCCCTGATAAACGCAGATGCCCGCTGTTCCGGTGTAAACAGAGAAAGAAGGGCAAATATGATGAGCGTGACACCGATGAGTACAACGATGAGAAGCAGCAGCCTTCGAATGATATAATTCAGAAAATTCATATCAGATAATACCCATCCGGGAAGAAAAAGTAACAGACCTGCATCATACCAGTTTTCCCCTTTATTTCTAAAGGAAACGAAACACCTTGTGCACGCATGCATAGGGTGTTCGAAAACTACAAGGAAAACGGCCGCCTGAGGCGGCCGTTTTACCTATCCTCACACTTCTCAGTATCCCTTGCTCAGAGGATAGAAGTACATCATCTGATCAACCACTGGGTTCCAGTAGTAACCCTTGATCCAATCGCGCACGTGAATACGATAGAGGGACTGACTGATCTGAAAACCGGGCACATCCTCATAGTAGAGACGTGCAAGTTCATGGTATATTTTTTCACGCTCTGCAGGATCGACCGTCTTTATGCCGTCAGAGGAAAGGCGGTCCACGTCGGGATTATTGTAGGACTGCCATTCGGCAAATGTCCCCTGTGAGTTCTGATAGGGATGCACAAAATTGTGCGGGTCCGGAAAGTCAGCAACCCAGCCGATCACGAACAGCGGTGTCTTTTTCTGGACCATCATGTTCAGATAGTTACCCCAGTCAACGTTCATGATATCGATCTTGAACTCAGAGTTCAGCGACTCCACCGCATCCTCAATCATCTGACAGGCGATTTCACGCTGCTCGTTTCCGGTGTTGTACAGGATGGTAAGTTTGAATCCCCTGTCCCAAACCTTACCTCCCCAGGCCTTCTTGAAGTACTCCTCGGCCTTCGCAAGGTTGTAGGTGTAGATAGGGTTGTTGGGATTGCGGTAGGGAAGACCCTCCACAATGGGACTCGAGGGGGTTGTTGCATATCCCAGGAATGCGTCCTGAATGTAGTTCACATGATCAAAGCTGTGGGCAAAAGCCTTTCTCACGTTGATGTCGGTGAAGAAGTCGGGGGGTATACCCTCACCATCGAGTTTTCCGCTCCACACAGCCTGATTCGCCTCTGTGTTGATATCGAAATTGAAAAAAACGGCTGTATTTGCAAGCCTGGGCAGGTCCTTGTATATGGTCACCCCGTCGAGGCTCTCCATCTCTGGCCAGTACATGGTGTCCACTTCCACGACATCGGCATCGCCGGCGGTGAACATGAGCTTTCGGGTTGTCCACTCCTCCACAAACTTTGCCACCACGTTTTTCACGGGTGCAGCACCCCTGAAGTAGTCGTCGAAACGAACCATGCTCACCTCAACACCGGGTTCCCACTTCACGAGCTTGTAGGGTCCGCTGCCCATGGCAACGTTGTACAGGGTTTCAGTACCCTGAGCGGGATTGTTGTAATACCTCCAGTTTCCCGCGGTACCGTCCCATGCTCCCTGCGAGATCATGTAGTCCTTGTTTATGACACCCGACCAGCGCTGCGATAAAATACCCATAAAGGGCGGATAGGGCTCAGGGAGGTGAAAGACGACGTTCTGCCCATCCACCTCGACCGCATTGTCGATGTCCTCGAACTCCACGATGATGTTCCCGTCTCCGTCCCGTGATCCGGCTGTGCCGAGCAGAGGCTCATAGATCATCCAGATCGGGCCGCCGTCCTGATCGGTCACCATGGCTCGCTCAAAGGAGTACTCAACATCCTCGGGCGTGACTTCAGAACCATCGTGGAACTCGATGCCTTTTCTTATGGGGAACACATAGGTCATGCCGCCATCGCGTATGAGGCCATTCTCGAGGCTGGGCACCTTCTCGGAGATCAGGGGTATGAACTTGTCGGTAGCAGGTCCATCAAAGGCGATGAGCGTGTCGTACATGTTCTGAACCGCCTGTCCCGACGCGGTGTCATAGGCACGGTGGGGGTCGAGACTCTGAATCGTACCGTAGTACACCATGATAATGGTGTCGGGATTCTTTACTGCCGACTTTGCAGGCACCTTTTCCTCTTTCATCTCAGTCTTATCCGCAGCAGCAGGTGTTTCAGTGTCTTTCTTGCCACTTGCGAAGACCAGGGAGAAGCTCATGGCGGTGAAGAGCACGCACATGAGAATAACCATTATCTTTCTTCTCATTGTAATACCTCCATTGTTGTTGGAATTGTAGAGTATGTATAAACGCCACGCCTCACTATATAATTACTGCCCGTAATGTCAATAAAATTTCGTAGAAATGGACTGAGACACACCATAAGAAGCTTCTGTTCCACACCCTGTTGTCTCTGATCTCAAAGGGCGTGCCGATCTCTCTCACACATCATTCCCTTCATTTTTTCTAGTTGCAAGCATACCAGGAAGGAGTATAATTACCCCATGGGGATGGTTGTGGAAAAAAAGGGTCCCGCAACATCCTGCCGGTGTTTCTGCTTTCCGCAGGGCACTGTTCTGCACCGTTTTCTGTGTATCAACGTCTCCGCAACCTCCTCACAGGGTTCTTTCAAACCGACTGAAAAGCTCTCACTACTGATTACGGCCTGCCACTGCAGGAAAGGGAGGAGTGTATCCATGCCTGTAAAAAAACTAAAAGGGTTTCTCAATGACCAAAAAGTGAAATATGTTACCATCAGCCATTCCCTCGCCTATACTGCACAGGAGATCGCTGCATCGGCGCATATCCATGGAAAGGATCTTGCAAAAACGGTGATCGTGAAGATTGACGCTGATCTGGCCATGGCTGTACTTCCGGCAAGTTATAAGCTGGATCTGGGAAGGCTGAAAAAAAATGTGGGAGCGAAGAAGGTCAAGCTTGCAGCAGAGAAGGAGTTTCAGGACCGCTTTCCGGGATGTGCCCTTGGGGCCATGCCCCCCTTCGGAAATCTGTATGACATGCGGGTCTATGCTGATAAGTCACTTTTAGAGGACGAGAAAATAGCCTTCAATGCGGGCTCCCACACAGAGCTTATACAACTTGCCTACAAAGATTTTGAACGTCTGGTTAAACCGGAGATCGTCACCATGGTGTCTCCTGAGAAATGAAGGGAATGAACACACTGAAATACAGACCCCTGCTTCTGGCTGCCATAGCTCTCACAGTTCTTGTGGGTACAGGTTGGCTCATCAGCATACTGATCGAAGCTGAACAGGGGACGTGGGGAGGACTACACCGAACAGATGCGATCATTCTCTTCACCGCTTTCTGCGTCCTTCTCCTCTCGTTCCTGGTCGCGCACATACTCTCCCGGGGCACTTTCCTCGGCTGCAGGATCCCAA
The DNA here is from genome assembly GCA_965603595.1 of uncultured bacterium. Taxonomy (GTDB): domain Bacteria; phylum Spirochaetota; class B62-G9; order B62-G9; family DRHN01; genus JAGLSF01. The sequence goes on along the minus strand of CBFDDP010000080.1, from coordinate 6,115 downwards.
ACCGGGTTCGATACATTGCAGCCATAGGGCTGCTCATCCTTATACCGCAGAGTACGGTACTCTACGGTAGGCTTGCGCAGGTCATGCACAGTGAGATTGCTCTCTTTGCCCTGTACAATATCATTGATGTGGCTCTCGGGAGGATGATGCTCGCGCTCATGAAGAGTGAGAAGCCTCTCCCGACTCCTCCAGACGACAAAGAGGAAAACAACAGTAAAATACACAACCCCATTACAAAACCGTTTACCCGCGAAATGATCATACAACATCTCATGGAAAAGCAGTATCAGGAAACCGGGTAAAGAGAAAAACCTTACAGGCAGCATTCGTTAAATACAACGTATTCCCGCAACTCACCTGCAGCACACGCTGTTCTTGTGTCTGCAGCGGGGACTGTGTAGGACCGGATAGGCGTGAGCAGACTTTCTATCGGCGGCTGTAGGTTATTGAGAAGGCTGTGAACTCCCCGGTATAGTTCTCCGTGGAAACCTGCACATCCTCAACCCCCGCACCATTCGGCCCCCGGTAACACCACTTGACAACCCGGTCAACACTCTCTTCATCGCCTTCGAGTACGGCTTCAACTGTCCCGTTACTGTTGTTCCGTACCCATCCGTGTACATTGTTCGCAACCGCCTTCTCGAGGAGGGTCGCTCTGAAGAATACACCCTGCACCCATCCATGTACTATCACATGTTTTCGTGCATTGGCCATATGAGTCTCCGAAAAATGCACCTGTCAGTGAGATGTGAAAACCTCATGTTCCCCATTGTACCATGAAGAAAACCTGTGCACAACAGGGAGGAAAACGAAAGCTTCCGGCACTTGGCATTCACGATATACATAATTGTACCACCCTCTTCACAGTGACACCTGCCTGTACTTTGTGGCAAGCTCAAAACAGGCCTTTACTGCCTCCTGCATACTGACCGGATTGGCCACCCCCTTCCATGCAATATCGAAAGCTGTGCCATGATCAACTGAGGTGCGTATGAAGGGGAGACCGAAGGTCACACTCACCGTACGATGAAAATCATAGGTTTTAGCCGCAATGTGCCCCTGATCATGGTACAGGGAGATTACTGCGTCGTAGCGTCCCTGCAGGGCCAGGTGGAACACGCTGTCGCCCGGAACCGGACCCTCCACATCCACACCGCGGCGCCTCGCCTCCTCGCAGGCCGGGATGAGTATGGTCCCCTCCTCATCACCGAACAGGCCGCCGTCCGATGCATGTGGATTGAGAGCAGCCAGCGCAAGCCTCCCCTTACCCAGACCAACCGATTCAAGACATTGATGGGCTTGCATGATGCTCTCCACAACGCCCTCTCTGCTGAGGGTCTCAAGCATCATCCTCAGCGAGAGGTGACGGGTGTGGAAGAAGATGCGCATGCGGTCGATCATAAACATGGTAACGCTTTTACCGCTTCCTGAAAGCTCGGAGAGCATCTCCGTGTGTCCTATATAGTGAAACTGCGCTTCCCGAAGGGCCTCCTTGTTGATGGGCCCGGTCGCAATACCCTGCACCTCATTTCCCAGGGCCAGGTCCACTGCACGTTGAATATAAGCAACTGCCGCCCTTCCACCCAGTGATGATACTCTCCCCACCTTGAGTGAGGTAACATCCTGTACCACGCCGGGGTCAAGAACAGGCAGTGCATCTCCCGCGTCTGCGGCATCGGTAGGGCTTTCGACCTTTACCAATGAAACCTTCAGGCCGAGTCTCCTGTTCACCTCCTCAAGCACAGAATAGTCTCCGATAACAACAGAAGCACCTCTCACAGTACCCCCCAGATGCGCGGCACTTTTCAATACTATTTCGGGACCGATTCCCGTAGGGTCACCCATGGTTACCGCTATGATCAATTTTTTCACCAGCAGTCCCCTGTCGTTTAATTAAGGTGACAACTCACTTAATTCCTCTAGTGATGGGGACATGTCCCCTTTTTTACAGCGGATCTATCACCTGGCCCAGGGACATGAGGTCCATGCTCCATATAGAGTAGCCGGGCGAGGTATCGATAAGAAACTGCAACGCCTGCGCCACATCCTCCGGTTCGAGTGCACCCGAGGCGAAGGGTGTGGTTATACCTGCCTTTTTGGCCCAGTCCGTATTGATCAGTGCAGGACCAAGAATACTGACCTTGATGTTGTACTTCTTCACCTCATTGAAGAGCGCTCGGGAAAAACCATCCACACCATGCTTTCCCGCCGAATAGGCTGCGAAACCCGAACGAGCCCTCTTTCCGAGAATGGACGTTGTGTTGATAATGTGGCCACCCTTCTGTCTTTTCATGACGGGAAGGACCGCCTTACAGCTGTAGAGGACGTATGTGAGGTTTGCAGCTATCGCCTCATCGATCTCATCAACGCTCATGTTCTCGAAATCGGTAAACCGGATGCCTGAGCCTGCATTGTTGAACAGAACATCCACACGGCCGTAGAGGTCCACCGTCCTTTGTATGAATTTCTCGGCCTCTGGCCACTTCGTCATATCGGTCTTTACAGCGAGCGCCTTTCCGCCATCCTTTTCAATTTCATCGGCTATCTCCTTCAGCAGGTTTTCCCGGCGTGCGCAGAGTGAAACGGCATACCCCTTTCTTGCGAGCCTGAGTGCCGCTGCCCTTCCCACACCTGATGAAGCGCCTGCAATTGCCACCACTTTTTCATCTGACATACCTGTCCTCCCTATAATTGCTTTTCGTTATCCTTCGTGTTCAATCATTACCAGTCACTCATTATACGGGTGAAGAGGGGTTTTGAACAGACCATTTCCCATACAGCATACCTTGTTTTGACAAAACGCGCACTTTTCTGTATCTTTTCAGTGATTCAGCACAACAAGCATAAGAGGCTATCTGTTGGCTCAGTACCGTGTGCACTTTACATGGAGGGAGAAGGAGTATCAGCTCATTGCACGGAGCCTCGATCTCACCCATCCATACTTTGTCTCTATCAAGGACCTCTTGTTCCCCAAGGGTAAAAACCTTATCATAGATCTTTCCGAAGATGATGTCCGGAAAACTTTCAGCGAAACCAACCACATCATGATACCTCTTCAATCCGTATCGATGATCGAGGAACTGCAGGATGAGGGGCCTCCGAAGGTGATGCCCTTCGGTGTGGTCGATGATGTGGATGAAAAAAAGAGCGAAGAGTAACAGAATCTTAACAGTTATGTGTTACAGAGAACAAAACGATGGGGGGAAACAACATGTCGACAGCAGTCACCGACATCGTCTCGACAGTGGAAGAGGGTTGGGACGATCTCAACTACAGCCGGATTCTGAACCGGGCACTTCACGTATTCTTCAAGGACGCACTGCGTATCACCCTGCGAAATCCTGCACAGGCATACTACTTTCTCCGCACCGCGATCTGGCAGCGCCGTGCATCCAAAACACGTGCACATTGGAAGAGCCTGGGAGTGCAGGTACCCCCCATTTTGATCTTCAGCATCACCAATCGATGCAATCTCCACTGCAAAGGCTGCTATCAGCAGGCCCTGCACCGCTCGACCGAGGATGAGTTGAGCACCGACGAGATGCGAAAGGTTGTAAGAGAGTCAAGGGAGCTCGGGATCTCGTTCTTTGTACTTGCCGGCGGCGAGCCTCTGGTACGTCCTGAAATCGTCAATATCGTCACGGACTACCCCGATATCATCTTCTTCATGTTTACCAACGGTCTGCTCATTGACCAGGAGCTCCTCAACAGGTTCAAGCAGAACAGAAACGTCGTTCCTGTCCTCAGCATCGAGGGGTTTGAGGAGGACACGGACGGGAGAAGGGGGCAGGGTGTATTCAAGAACCTCCAGCGTATTATCGATATGCTGAGGAAGAACAACATCTTCTACAGCGTCTCGATCACCGTTACGCAGTCCAACTTCGAAACCGTTACCTCCGATACCTTTGTCACCGATCTCGCCAACCTGGGGTGCAAGTTTTTTCTCTTTGTCGAGTACAGTCCCATCAAGGAGGACACCGATCACTGGGTCATTACCCTGAAGCAGCGAGAGCGTCTTATGGAGCGCATTCAGGAGTATCGGAAACAGTATCGAAGCCTTTTCATTGCAGTTCCCGGAGATGAGGAGGAAATCGGCGGGTGCCTCTCGGCGGGCCGGGGGTTCGTCCACATAGGGGCCGACGGAGCACTCGAGCCCTGTCCCTTTGCTCCATTCTCCGATGCCAATATTCGAAACACGCCGCTCAGGGATGCGCTGCAGTCGGATTTTTTAAAGCAGATCAGGCTGCACCACGAGGAGCTCCAGGAAACCAAGGGGGGCTGTGCCCTCTGGGTGAAACGCGAATGGGTCAAGACCCTGCTCCCCTGATCGAGCGATCTCCCTCACTTCGCTGGTCTTGCCCAGTCACTGTTTTCTGGAATTTCGCTTGCTCCAACGGGTGGCAATCCAGCGGGTGGTATCTTCCTCATAGTCAGGCTCCTCTTCGACCTCAATACTATCGTGTTTAGCAGCCCGCCTCCGCATATCCAGGTAGAGAATGCGGTTTGCAATAGCAATGCCGAATTGATCTCTCATCGTCTCAAGTATCTGTATGTCCTCATCACCGGGCAGTTTTAACTCGGCCGGATCGTCTGCAAGGAGAAATCCGATCAGTTCGTTTTTCTGGTTTCGAATGGGCAGGATGAGCAGTCCCCAGTCAGGCCATTTCCCTTCCCTTTTTTCAGCCGACATGGTCGAGCCGTAATAGACCTGCTTGAATTTTTGAAACACACGCTCCCGCTTTAACACCAGGTAGGACTTGCTCCTCCTGTACTCGTCACGAAAAACCTCTTCCAGTGCCTTTTTTGGAAACTGCAGCTCAAGGAGTCTGTTTTTTATGATTTTATCGTCGCATGCAACTCCAAGCAACTTCAGGTTGCCGGTCTTTCCGTCATCCATACCTCCAACAACGAGCTTGAACTCCGAGGAATTCTTGATGCCCCAGGCAATCTCGTCGAAGAGCTCTGGAAACGTGTATTTCAGTTTGAATACATTGCTGGTCTTAAAAAACTGTTTGAGCCTCTTCGCATGATTTCTCAAGATGTAAACCTGCCCATGGTGGGCAATGGCAAAGGAGGTCCACTGACCGAAAAGCTCGAGGTTGTGGAAGAGATCTCTCCCGCCGATGAGTGCATCCTCTGGTGTATCAAATTGGATGTATCCAAAGGTTTCGTTTCTCGAGTTTTTCAGACGAATGATCACTTTGTCGCCCCATTCCCACTGACCACCCATCCGCCTGTCCAGCGTTCTTTTCTCACGCTTCTCGACATCAAGGGAGTCTGCATCCGAAGGTTTCCTGTTCTCATGATACACCATCTTGACCTGATACCGCTTATCACTGAAGAGCTTGTCGATCGTTTCGCGAGGCACGGCACCATTTCCCGAATGGCTGGCTGGCGTCATGCCGAATCCGATGAGCACCTTATAGACATAGAGCGCCCGTTTCTCGTCAAGCAGCGACACAGTGGCCCGTTGAAAGCGGAACACCTGCCTGCCAACCTCTGCTGCTCTCTCGAGAAGCACTTTCAGGGGGTTTTTGTGGCAATCCAGGAGGAGCCCGTTCAACTCCTGGAATAACCTGTACTGATCTACCGACTTGACCTGGCGGTCCACCCCAGTGGCGCTAATCGATACTTGAGGACCCCTCTCCTCCGTCTCCAGATTGTCGGAGACAGCCCGGTTATCCAGGGCATGAACCGACTCTTTTTTCGCCCTTTTTCTACTCATCTCTTAAAAGCTGCCTGTCTGGTTTCTGGATAATCTGCAGGACACCCGGTGAAATGCTCCGCGGTCCCGCCCTCCTAGATTACCTTATCTTTTTTACACCAAATTGTCAATTCCGTATTATGGTTTACATTCATGCATACCCCATAATTATTGATAACAACATTGCCATGATCAATCGATGCGGAGGTCATATCGAGGAAGCAGCGAGTATTCCCGAGGAGCAGGTTCGGGAGGCAGTGAGGGGTGCTGTATGCACGGTAAATATCGCATCAGGCGGGTGGCTCGTGCTCACCGCGGTGATCAGGAAGATGCTTTACGAGAACCCGGGGAATTTCGACCCACGAAAGTACCTGGGCCCTGCACGAGACGAACTCGTTCAGGAGTACATGC
>CBFDDP010000079.1:0-14641 GCA_965603595.1 uncultured bacterium | reverse complement strand
TACCCTCATCGACACCTTCCATCGTAATATCTGACCTCCATCGACTGCATCTTCTATGCACATTCCCGGCGATGCCGCAGTACGTTCTTCATTACCGCTATAGATGCATTGTTTTCGATCTGTGATATTTTCGCACCTTCCATGATGACACTACCGTCCTCGATCGCAGCATGTACCACCAGCCGTTTCAAGCGAACATGGTGAAGGCGCGCGTCCATCCTCTGCACACGCTGCGATCCCAGCCACACTCCATTGCCACGTACATTTTTCAGTTCCACCGACATGTCGGTGTATCTATTATTCCCATTCACCATGAGTGTTGCACAGGTGCAGTGCTTCATCACCACTGCATGTGTACGGAACGAACCGTGCTTCCCAAGCGTACTGTTCTGTACACTTGCATATTCCCCCAGGAACTTAAAATTATCAACCAGTATGCAGTCGTAGAGTTTCAGCATGCTGGACTTCACTGAGGTTATAATACAATCCCGGACGATACACTGCCCTGCAACGATTGCAAGTACGGCGCTTTTCGGTACCTTTACCACAAAGCCCGCCTGGTCAGCCATAAACGGGTTCTCCTCCAGGTAGCTCTCGTGATCAAAGAGTATCAGGTTGTGTTCGTTCAGCAATTCCACATACCTGTCAAAGTATTCGTTCGGCGTCACTCGCACAAAAGCCTTTTCCCAAGGCTCTACCACAACATAGGCTTTTCCGAAGTCAAGGGACACGACAAGCCGGGGATTCACATCGATCATATATGATGTATGTGCAGTCAGCAAGACATCATCAACTGGCATTTCAAGGGGCTGCACATTTTGAGCGATTCTGTTCAACAACATTCCCTCCACTTTCAGCGTGAATGATCAATCGGGAAAACCAATTATATTCTATAGTCGTATTTTACGATGATCGAACTAACTATATAAAGTTTGGATCAAGGCTTGGTATTTGTTAAATTATTTCACGAAGAAAATTATATTTTTTCTTTGGGGTCAATTTGATTACAATGCACTTATCTTTTTTGATGTATTGTACTTAAAAAGATGGTACATTTCGCCATACATCAGGCAGGGCAGGAGGAAACATGGCGCTGACGGTAAACCGCAAGTCAGTGAAATTCTTACCCGATCCGAAAAGAGTCATTGCCCGGTTTTTCATGCCGGGACAGGAGGATCGGGCCCAGGCTATTATTCAGAGAATACTGTCCCTCACGGACGACACGTGCCGTAAATTACTCAACGATGTGCTTCGTAACTTTTCAAAAAGGCACCGTAATATTTCGAAAATATTCGAAAACAACTACAAGAATGTGGAGCATCTGCTGGACGGGATTTGCATCAAGCCAGATGCGCTCAGCAGAGAACAGAAACTGCTCATCGGCTCCTACTTCACGCACGAGTACTCCATTGAGGCCGCTGCATTCTTCAACCCCTCCATCGTTGAAGATCCCTATCAGGGAAACCTGAACAATGGGCAGTTTCGGGTCATCGTGAGCTTCAGGGCAACGGGAGAGGGGCACATCTCCTCAATCGTATTCAGGGGCGGCCTCCTGGACAGCAAAAACGATCTGACCTTTATGTCGGCCGGGACATTCGTGGATGTTCCCGAAATAGTGAAGCGCCATGTCTATGAAAAGGCCTCATTCCTGAAAAAGCTCGAGGAGATGCGCATCGTGAAGGATGTGGTAAGTATGGTCATGGACCGCTTGGGTGACACCTTCATATACGGTGAGCTCCTTGCAAGCATCGAGGAGACGAGAGAGAGTATAGAAATAACCCCCTCCAAGGAAAAGGTGATTCAGGCCATTAACTGGCTTGCAAGCTCGCACTATGAGATCTCATTCTCCCTGGATACAGCCATCTCGGAGCGGGTAATATTCCCGGTGTCCTACTCTGAGAGCAATGGTCTCGAGGATGCCCGTTTTGTAAAGTTCACCGATGATGATGGAACTGTCACCTACTATGCAACCTACACTGCCTACAACGGCTTTACCATTCTTCCGAAGCTCATGGAAACAAACGATTTCTACCATTTCAAGATTATGCCGCTGCACGGCTCCTGCGCTCAGAACAAGGGCCTGGCGCTCTTCCCCCGGAGGATTGGAGGCAAATACGCCATGCTCTCACGATGTGACGGAGAAAACATCTTTGTCATGTTCTCAGACAACATCAACATATGGCCCGAAGCGGTCAAGATAAGGGAGCCGTTTTTACCGGAGGAATTCGTCAATATCGGCACAGCGGGATCGCCCATTGAGACTGAAAAGGGATGGCTGCTTATCACCCACGGTGTAGGCCCGGTTCGGACTTACACGCTCGGAGCCATACTGCTCGATCTGGAAGACCCGACCCGGGTGGCTGCGCAGCTGAACATGCCGCTCCTGATGCCGGTCGAGGAGGAGCGTGAGGGATACGTGCCGAACGTGGTTTACTCCTGCGGATCGATCGTGCACAAAGGAGAGCTCATCATTCCCTACGGTATGTCCGATTACTCATCCTCCTTTGCAACCGTATCCCTCGACGACCTGCTGGGTGAGATGACGCCTGTTTGATGCAGGCGCTTTACTCCTCCGCTGAGTATTGCACAGGGTTGATGTAATGAGGTGCTATGTCCCCCATAATTCCCAAAACATTACCTGCCGTGGTGCACAAAGCTTTTCAGCTTTTCGATCTGCTCATCACTGCCGAGGGCAATGAGGGTATCCTGTTCCCGGAGCCTCACCGATGCGAGGGAAGTGGTGGTTGTGGGGTTCACCCTGGTCCGACCTCCGGGCCCATGAATACCGACGATGAGTGCACCCGTACTCTGCCCGAGCCCGGATACTCGAAGCGTCTTGTCTATGAGGGGAGATCCTTTGGCGATCTGTACTTCCTCCAGACGCATGGGAATCTCCACCCCTTCCACGCCTTCCACAAATACATCGAGAAAGTTTACGACCGAAGGTCGAAGCACGATCGATGCAAGACGACGCCCCGCAATCTGTTTGGGAGAAATCACCCGATTTGCGCCGGCTTTCACCAGCTTTCGAATGGTGCGCTCTTCACTTGCCTGGGCCACAATCATGAGATTAGGATTCAGCTGGCGCGCAGTCAGTACGACAAACACATTTGATTCGTCTTCGGGAAGAACCGATACAAGTCCCTTCGCATGCTCGATATTCGCCTCCATGAGTACCTCGTCATACACAGCATCCCCTTTTATAAAGAGTATCGACTCGTCCCTTGCAAGCTGAGATTCCTCGGGATTGATATCGATCACAACGAATTTGACCCCGGAACGTTTGAACTCCAGGGCGACCTCTCTCCCGGTGTCTCCGCACCCGCAGATGATGAAGTGGTCTTTAATTCTTTTGACGTTCTTTATCATACGGCGCTCCCGCATGGTCTGTAAGAGTATGCCTTCAAATATATAGGAAATCAGAATGGTGAACGAATAGCCAACCGTCACGATACTGACGATAAGAAAGACGATGGTGAAATGTCTGCCCGCATCTGAGAGAGGCTGCACCTCACCGAAACCGACAGTGGTGAGGGTTATGAAGGTCATATACAGGCTGTCACCCAATGGCCACCCCTCAATGAGGGTATAGCCGATGGTACCCCCGAGCACGAGGGCTATCACACTGCAAATTGCGATGAGAAATCGAAGAAATGGAGGCATAGATTGTACTCATCCCTCACGGGCCATTTTCGAACAGGTTTCAAGAAATGGCACTGTATACGCGCAATATATGCAACAGAAAGAAAAGACCCGGCTGAGAATGGATGGCTGGACCATTCATTGGCCATGAATAACACTGTAGATCTGTCTGCCGATGCTTTCCTGTGAATACACCCGCTCAACTCCGTCTCTGAGTCCAATACCATAGTGGCCGATGCCAAGGTGCAGATCCTGTTTCATCCTCTTACTCCCCTCATCAGGGTTTATCCGGTTCCAGGAGCGCTGTGCTCATGAGACTGCGCGGAGCGGTCTTTTTACCCATGAGCACTTTTTTGTAGATCTTCATGTGCTTCTGTGCCGTCATCTTCCAGCTTATATACTTACGTACATACCTCGCTGCACGCTCACTGTACTCATGCCGAAGGTTGTCGTCCTCCATGATGTTCAGGATGGCGCGCTTCAACTCTCTCTCGTCTCCCGGTGGTACGGTTATGCCGGCACCGCTTGCTTCGACTACCGCCTTGAGACCCTCAAGTCCGGAAACCACCACCGGTACACCAAGGGAGAAGGAGTGGGCAAGATTTCCACTCTGGGACGTAAAGGTGTAGGGCATGACCATGGCATCGAAGGCGGATAGGATTTGCTCGTACTCCCGGGGGGTGAAGCTGCCAAGCAGAATCTTGACGTTATTCCTGGCAGCACTCCTCCCAACAAGGTCAAGGAGTTTCTTCTTGTACTCGATCTGCTTTGGATCTCCAAGCCGCGCGTCGCCTGCGAGCACCAGAGCTGTTTCCGGACCGAGGTTTTCGGACAGCTCGTCCCACATGGAAAGCACCCGGTGGAACCCTTTGGTAGGATGGAACCACCCGATCATACCAAGCACCTTCATGCCCCCCAAGCCGAGCGCCTCCTTTGCGCCGTCTCTGGATATGGTTTTCTTTACCGCAGCCCCGTGGGGAATGACGTACACGTTTTCCACAATGCGGCAGAGGTTTGTGTGGAGATGGGCCCACTGGTAAGGGGCATGAACGATTCCCGCATCGACAAGCCGCTGCATAACGTCCATGTAGGAACTGATCATGAAACTCAGCTCCGTGTACACCGAATGGTAGGTAACGACCACTGGCGGCTTGCCATCGATCTTCCACCGGAACAGGGGCCGGAAGAGACCGCTGGCATTATCACCAGAGGTGCGGTAGAGTCCGTACTCGTGCTGAATGTGCACCACGTCCGGTTTGATCAGCTTTACCGTCTTGTACACCACCTCATCCCAGCCGTGACGATCTGTGTCGATAACCGGATAGACGTTCTTTTCGTCCGGCGCACCTCCGTCCGGGTGACAGACGATGTGGACCTTATTACCCTCCCTGCGCAATGCCTCGACAAGTTCCGCTGAGTACGTTGCTATGCCGCAATGTCGCGGTGGCCAGCTCGATAACCAGGCTATCTTCATGTGCTCTCACCCTTCGCACAGGATAAGTTTATTCAACTCGCAGCATACCACGTTCAACTCTAAGATATATATTCCTTTTCCACCAGCACATCATCATTTCTTAAATGATACTAAAACCAGGCTCCTCTGTTACAGATCAGTCGGCTCGTATCCCAGGCCCGGACGGTCGCTCGCGTGAAGCACACCGTCCTTCAGCATCAGGGTCTCCGCTGTAGGATCCCCCTGCAGCCCCATAAACCCATCAAGATCCGCATAGAGCACGTTGGGCCGCGCCAGGGCGAAATGAAGCCCCGCAGCGATTGCAAGCTCACACTCGTCCATGCAGCCCACCATCACTTCGAGACCCGCAGACCGGGCCACGGCGTTTATCATGAGTGCCTCATATATGCCGCCTGCCTTCATGATCTTGATGTTTACCATGTCGACAAGCTCACCACGCGCAAGCCGGAATGCATCCCTGAGAGACATGATGCTCTCGTCCGCCATGATCGGAATGGGCGCTTCACGCGTCACCGCACCGAGCTGCCGCAGCTCTTCCCGTGGCGTGGGCTGCTCGAGAAGCTCGATGCGGGCCTTCTCGGTTTCCCGTATGAACCGAAGTGCCTGATCACTTGTGTATCCCTGGTTGGCGTCAAACCGGAGCTCGAGGTCTTCTCCCGCTTCCTCCCGCACTCGCAGGACGCGTTCGATATCCTCCTCCACGTTCAGGCCGCCCTTCAGCTTGACCGCTGTAAACCCACCCAGTATATGTGCGACGACGCGCTCAACTGTTTTGTCAACAGACAGGATGCCTACGGTGACACTGGTTCTCATACACGACCGGTACCCACCGAGCAGTTTCCAAAGTGGAAGTCCACACTTCTTGCCCAGTATGTCGTGCAGGGCCATGTCGACGCATGCCGTTGTTGAGGGATGCCCCTTCAGATGGGGCCTGAGCTCCTCGAGCAGCAAAGCCAGTCGAAGCGGGTCCTGTCCGTGCAGGGCCGGCTCGACCAGTTCACGCAGATCCTGCATCACTGTGTCTGCAGTTTCTCCGGTAACGGCGAGGTCGGGTGCTGCGCAACCAAAACCCACGATTCCCCCGTCGGTCTCCACACGCAGGAACACGTTCACGGCTGAATCAACCCGTTCATAGGCAATGGTGTAGGGCTCGAGAAGCGGCAGGGAAAGGGGATATGCCTCGGTTTTTCTTATTTTCATGGTCAGTATCGTCTCTCGTATATCTCATCGAGGTCAAGGTTCCTCAAATCATCCACAAAACGAACGAGATGCTCGACCATGATATGCCACAGCTTTTCACCCTTTTCCGGGGTCGCCTTCGTGGGGTCACCCAGAACCCCGTTCCTCGAAATCTTTTCGGTCTGTGTGTACCACTCCACGCTCCTGCTCGTGCTGAAATTGAGATAACGGCTCGAAAACCTGGGCACCGACTTCTTCGCTCTGTTCATATAGACAAGTTCGGGCCTTGCTGCCAGGGCAGTGCTCGTTTCGAGCTCCCCTGCATGAGCGTCGTTGGGCGTTTCGATGATCTTATTCACGTCCACGTCGCTCGTCTCACCGGTATCGACACAGACAAAGATGCGGGCATCCCGGTTTATCATCTGGGCTGCGTTCTGAAGTGCAGGGCTATTACCTCCGTGGCCGTTGATAATCACCAGCTTCCGTATGCCGTGACGTACCACACTCATGCCGATCTCGTACACCAGCCTCGAGAGGGTCTCGTTGCTGAGGCTGATGGTACCGCTGAATCCCATGTGGTGATAGGAAACCCCATAGGAGACCACCGGGAGTACGATGGGTTGCGGCTTGTTCATGGCCTTTGATACGGCCTGGGCGAGATACGCTGCGTCGAAGGCATCGGTGTCCAGCGGCAGATGGGGGCCGTGCTGTTCGGTCGACCCCACCGGAAGGAGTGCAACATCAATATCGGAGAAACGCTGCTTTGCCTCCACCCAGGTGAGCTCTCCCAGTATGGTACCCTTCTCTTTTTTCGTATCCATTGGCATTCTCCTTGTAATCATACCGACAGAGGATCAAATGTCCGCCACTGACCATCCACCCATCGAAGTGCTCCACGGGCATGCTGGATATAGATGCTCAGGAGCAGCCCTCGCAGCTCCTGAGGCACCGTCTCGATGGGCGAGTGTTCTGCCTCGAAACGGAGGCTCTCCACCTCCGGATGCGCTGCCGCTCCCTCTCCGCCTTCGACCACTCCCCTCTCACTGAGGAGATGTAGAACATGGTCCGCTATGACCGACTCCTGATGCAGGCTTCTGCGGGGCAGCTCACGAATACACCCCGCAACCTGATCGGCAGTATAGCCGCACAGGGTTGGATCAGCGTCCAGCGCACTGAGCATCCCTACGATGCGGTGGCACTTTTCGCACTTCCCGCAGGGCCGTGACCGGTTCTGTTCGATTGAGGCCGCGTGACAGGAGGTTTGATTGTGCTGAAGTTCCGGGTACCGCTCCACGAGTATCTTCTGCACCAGCAGCTCGGACAGGGGACGCAGAATGGACAACTGCTCGATACCCCATCCCTTGCAATTGAAATAGCTTCTCATTGCGAGATCGAAGTAGCGACTCTGGTCGTAGAGGCCGTCAAAATGGGGTATTCCCTCGAATCGGCAGCGGCGCGTAGTATCGTATTCGTCACCGATGAGCAGGAGGCCGATTCTCCGTTTCCTGAGCAGGGGAAGAGCGCCGAAAAGAAACACGGCCACGGTCCAGAGCCGTATCGGATAGTCATCGGCCCGTATGTCCAGGAAATTGTGCCTGATAAAGGGGAAATGCTCCAGTACCCAGGGAAACACGCGGTCAGAGTTGGTCCAGACCCTGGCCGTGCGCGGCATCTTCGACCTGAAGGCGCGGTAGCTGTTCAGTGCCGTGTACCAGTGCCTTCCCGACTCATTGACGAACACGGGGTGGGTCTCGATACCAATCTCATCCATGAGGCCGAAGCTTAGGAGGCTCTCCTTTCCCCCGCTGGTCATTACCGCGCAGCGGCTTCGATCAGTCTCCCAGCCTCTCAATGGCTCGGGTACCGGGTCGTGGAACAGGAGCTCGGCCTGCACATAGGAGGATTTTCGCTCCGGCTGCATGGGACGAAATCCTGCGATCTGGAAGGGATTGTGCTCGAGAAACTTCTTCACGTAGATTTCACGCGCCGTGTTGCGGAGCATATATTGGAGAAAACGGCGGTCGATCTCGTCGAAAAATCCATGCAGTACGATTTTTCGGCAGAACAAACCGTAGTTGAGGGCGACCTGTGCAGCCATAAGAGATGCCAGGTTTCGGGATACGGCATCCTCGGGCTGAAACATCTCCTCCTCGAAGCGGTAAATAAAATCTATACTGTCGACCGTGCCGCCCCTGTGAATCGAATAGGGCGCCACGATGCGGTCCCGCTCGATGCGAACCGGACCGACTTCGAGCTGGTCGATGAGAAGCAGACTTTCGAGCTTCCCACCCCAGGATTTGTGTTCCTGCAGCTTTTTCCGGTATTTTCGGTGTATCTCAGGCCTGTATCGTACAAGGTGTGCCGCAATTACATCCGCCCCTGAGATGAGCACGTCGGCAGTGGGTAGGCCCGTCTCTTTTGAGATGCGGCTGCAGACCTGTTCGATTTCCTCAGGTTGCAAGTCTTCGTGATTCAGGGTGACAGCGCCGACAGGTCTTCCCGAAACAATTTCCAGCGCCTTTATCTGCAGATCGAGCGGATGAAGGACATACCCGGGAAACCCGTCGTACTCCTTCCGGGCAGGCGCGTGCTGAACCACGATGACGTCGGGACGTCCGGCTGAGAGTATCTCCATACCGCCCGGGTAGGCCGGGTTCAGGAGGCTGCCCTGACCCTCGATCAGTATCACGTCGGGCCGGGCATCGTGCCAGGCCTGCCATACTGCATGTTCGATCTCACCGGTCACAAAGTCAACGATGAGGGAGTCGATGATGATGCTGTAGCGCGCCCCCTGCATCCAGGCGGTCTGGCCCGTACCGATGAGCTCCACACTGAGGCCGGCTTCCCTGAAGGCGTCGTATAGAATCCAGGCCGTTGTCCGCTTGCCCAGTGCCGAATCGGTACCGAGCACTGCGATCTTCAGAGATTTAACCTCCTCGATTTTGCCGCAGAAGAAGTGCATCTCTTCCCTGGGCGGAAGCTTTCGGATATCGCGTATCCTGACGTTGTGCTGTGCGGCCAGGTCTGAAAAAACCGGGTCGTCGGTAAGTATATCGTGCAGGCCGCTGTCTACATGAAGTCCGAGCGTGATGGCCTGGGCCACGTCTTTCCTGGCCTCATCGTTCAAACGTCCCCCATCCGGCGCGAGGCCCATTACCAGATGCGTGGCCGGTACACCCGTTTTTTCAGACGCCTTCATCGCTGAGGGCAGGTCGCCAAACACGGGTATACCCTTCTCCGAGCCATCGAGCACTTCGCCTGCATCCTTCCCCGCATAACGGGCGTCAATGATAGACAGCACACGGTAACGCTCCGTGCGGCGTACCAAGCCATGGGCTGTCTTGCCGTTCGTGGTCGTAAAGGCGCCCTGGCAGTACACGATTGCATTGCCGTCCCGCTGCTGTCCCATCACTTTCTCCCCGTAATAATCACCACATATCTGCCGGGCTCTAGGCCCTGTTCCCGAAAACGGTTCACGAGCACGGCCAGTCCCGCGGTTGAGGCGGGAAGTACGCTGAGGCCCTCCTGCTCGCGCACCATACGCGAGAAAGCCGTCAATTTCCGGTCGGAGACATACCCGGCAAAACCACCGGTTTGCCGAACGGCGTCCAGTGCATGATCACCGTCAATTGAGTGCCAGTTGATGAGGGGCTCGTTTATCTTCGTTTCCCGTATATCCTGTGCCGGAAGGTCCTCACAGGACGGCAGGTTCTTCAGGTAGGCCTGGATGATCGGATTCTTCCTGTACGAGGAACCGGCAATGATCTTTGGTATATGAGATGTTCTTCCGCGCCTGTACAGGCTCACGAAACCCTTGTACAGGCCGGCAAGGGTGGTCCCGTTGGATACGGGAACCGCCACGGCAGTCGGGGCATCGCGGAGCTCGTCATATATCTCATAGGCAATCTCACCGTATGCTGTGAGCTGCAGGGTAGTATTCTCACCACCAGGGTTGCCATCGTAGATCTCGTTTTTCTCCGCATACTCCTGTGAGAGCTGCACAGCCTGTTCATAGTCACTCTGGGTTCGTATAATCTCGGCGCCGAATTTCCTGATCTCTTCGATACGTCTGGTCTGATAATCTTCTGGTATAAAAATAAAGCATCTGAGTCCGGCCATATAGCACGCAAGCGCGATAGCCACGCCATAGTTACCGCAGGTTGCAACCGTTATTGCATCAAATCCGCGCCGGAGCGCATCCATGCCCTGGGCAAAGGCGATGCGGTCCTTCTGCGTACCTGTCGGATTGCTCCCCTCGAACTTCAAATAGAGCTGGCGGAGGCCGGTCTCCCGCTCACTGTTCCGAGCACGGGTCACGGTCGTGTCACCGACCTGCGATTCAAAGATGTCCTCGTATGCCTCGAGGCGCTCCTCGAGAGAAAACTCGGGAGAGGATGCAATCTGTATCTGACTCTCCGTATCAATGAGTATATTGGGAGAGTCAGAAGTGGCACCGTCGATGAGTGAGAGACTTCTGTTCAATGAAGTCGAGCTGTTCAGGTTTTCTGATTCATTCATATTCGCTGGCTCCTGGTTGCATGTATAAAAAAAAATCAAACGCTACAGATGCATGATACGATGCTTTTATTTCTCCATTCCTCCGGAAAATGGGTGCCTGGAATGAAAAATATACATGCTTCATATAACGCATCACGTCTATATAATGAGAGAAATCGTACAACAGCATCTTAGGATTCCTGAGTTCGCTCATGAACTCGTGAAAACCAGACAGCACGGTGATGCAGCCGAACACTCCCCCGCACCCACTGCCATGCCTTCTCAGCCAAACGTCGCGCCAGGAGCAAGAGCAAGTCATCGGGTACACCTGCAGCCCGGAAGGATTGCGACGAGACATCACACTGGTCGTTCATGTAGTCGATCACAACGAATTTATTACTACGTTTGCTCATGGCTATCTCGCATGAAAACCACTCGATTCGGACAATATCGGCTATATCTGACGCGATGCGGACCATCGACATCAGCCTGTGCCGCTCGAACTCGCGGATCATTGCCTGCCGGTACACTCCGCTTTGTGGATTCCACCAGCAGGGAAACAGCTCCCCAAACAGGTAAAAGATCCTGAACCACGCAACCCTTCCCTCCAATATCTCCGGCTCCACAAACTCCTGGAGGAGGAAATGATCGCCCGGATCAAAATTACGTGCTTCGGCAATCTCCGGCAAGCTCAACCTCTCCCGCACGATCTTCACACCACGCTGTCCATACCCGGTAGCTGGCTTGATGACAATGGGGAGTCCCAGTTTCTCCCTTTCCACCATGGTAAGCCTTCGGGAAGGCTCCCAGTTCCGTATCACCACGGTATTAGGCACCGGGATACCCGCATTGATCAGGTTGAAATGTGTAATTGCCTTGTCAGCCGCAAACCGAACCTGATCTACATCGGCGACAACACGAGTTCCAGAGTCCTTCAGTAGGTATGCGAATTTTGTGAATGGATGCTCCAGATTTTCCGTGTCGGAAGCAAGATCCAAGTAGAAACGGATTTTGAGTCTGCCTTCCCGTACCTGAGTCTCAATGTGCTCGAGTGTGGATTCGTTCACTTTGAGAAGGTGCAGTCTCCGTGTTTCACACTCCTTACGCAGTGCATCGATGAAGAGTAGATCGCTATCTTCTTCAATCCATCCTATGCCGAAATCATATACGTCCATAGAATCTTAGTATTTCGGTGAAGACTCATATTGAGATCAACTGACGCAAAACAATGCAGTCCCTTCATTTTACCCTCTCTGGAATATAAAACTCAAGAGCTTGTACACGAGCTTTGCGGCGAGAAAATCGGGTGCTTTATTCCGTGACGGGCAGAGCTCCACCACGTCGAATCCCACCACCCGCCTGCTTTCGGTCACACTTCTTAACAGATTGATCACCTCATACCAGCCCAGACCGCCTGGCTCGGGCGTACCAGTGGATGACATGATTCCCGGATCAAAGACATCGAGATCGATGGTGATATAGACGGGATCTTTGAGCAGAGAGGGAATATGTTCAATATACTGATTGGACTCAAAACAGTCGTGTGCAAAGAAAACGCGCTCTCCCTCGAGCCGGGAACGCTCGGTCGCACCACGGGCACTCTCCCAGGGGGACTCTCCCTGAAGGGATTCCCTCCCTCTGGTCGGTCGCCTTCGGTCGCTTTGATTTCTCTCGGTCGCATCCATGCTGCGTATGCCCACACTAACAATGGTATTAACGATTTCACCGACCCTAGCCATAACACAGGCATGATTGTATCGACTCCCCTGATAAAACTCGCGACGGTCCATGTGGGCGTCTAGTTGCAACACACTCATCTGTCCACAATGCTCCGCATGAGCGGCAATGGTCCCGATAGAAACTGTGTGTTCACCCCCCAGCACCACCGTGAACTTACCGTGGGCAATATACCGGGCAACTCGAGCCTTTACCTTTTCAACCATGCCTTCAGGTTTCCAGGCCCTGACTGGTTGGGCCGTATACAGACTCTGCATGTACACCTGGGAATCGGTCTCAATATCGTATAGCTCGAGGTTACGCGACGCTTCCAGTAAGGCACGAGGCCCACGTCTGGAACCCTTCATCCAGGTACTCGTCCGGTCAAAAGGAACGGGTAACAGCACAACACGTGAAGTGCTGTAGGCCGAGTACCGGTCTTCAAGACCGTAGAAGTTGCGGGGGGTCTTTTCTTTCATATTACTCCATGATAAATACCGCGGCTGCGATTACGGTGGTCCACAGCCCGTCCTTATTACCCTCCGCTGACTGGCAGATGTGTCTGGTCTTGAAAATGTGACCACTTGCCCGGTACACATTCTTTCGCTCATCCCAAGCCTGGTCCGGATCAAAGGGTATGCCGAGGGTGGTTGCCAGCATAGTCGCAGCCAGGTCTTCTGCATAATTGCCCGAAACACGGGCAGTTTCACCGAAGCTGTGGTGCTCCGCTATATACCCGTAGTGCTCCCTCTCCTTGGGAACAGCGATTCCGATTGCAGCGGAAACCAGACGGTTGGGCTCACATGTCCCGTTTCTAGCCATGACACAGTAGGTAATCTGGCCCGACACCAACATGGTCAGCCCCTCCTCCCGTGTGACAATCTCGCACTTGGGTGGTAGAATACTCGAAACATAGACAAGGTTGCACTTCTCGATGCCCGCGTGCCTCAGCGCCACTTCGAAGGAGGTGAGTTTATCCCGGTGCACCCCAACGCCCTTGGTGAGAAAGAGTTTCTTTGGAATAAAACCCATCATACCTCCTTTTTATCCAGAAAGGTATTGAACTCCTTCTGGCTTCGGTTTCTCCACGTGCCGCTGTGGTATGCGAAGCTCGTAATGAGGGGCACTGCGATGGTAGCCTCCGAAAAAACGATCTGCTCGGCTCCCTCGTCCACCTTGCCCCAGGAGTGCGCTTCCTTCAGGGTTGAGCCCGACAGGCCTCCGTCCCGCTCGTCGGCAACGGTGATCTGCACGGCATACTTGTGCATGGATACCTCTTTCCCAAGGATGTCCGCCACAACTGTGACGTCCTGGGCAAAGTTCTTGGGCACTCCGCCTCCTATCATGAACAACCCCGTAGTCTTTGAAGCGACCTTTATCCTTGTCAGCTCGAGGAAATCTTTTACCGAGTCGATCGTTACATGGGGTTTGTTTTTTCGCTCCCACTGATGGCATACCAGTCCGAATCCGGCACTTGAATCTGAAAAGGCGGGCACGAAGATGGGCACGCCCATCTGATAGGCAGCCCACACGACCGACCCCTTGCCGATTTTCTTTTTCACCAAGTATTTTCCCATAGACCGGATGAACTCTCGTGAAGAGTACGGCCGCGACGGGAGCCCGTCAGCGATCTCATTTACCGTTATATCGCAGACGCGAAGCTCCTCCTCATCGATGTAGGTATCGTAGATACGGTCGATCTGATGGCTCATGAGCCTGTCGTCGTCCGCGAAAGGAGTGCCCTGATAGTGCTTAAAGCCCAGAGCCTCGAAGAAATCCTGATCTACTATGATCGCACCCGTGGATACGATCACGTCCACCATGTTGAATGACACAAGGTCCACCACAATCTTTTTCAGCCCAGCACTAAAGAGCGATCCTGCGAGACAGAGAATAATGGTGCAATCATCTTCAGAGAGCATTGCATCGTATATACGGGCCGCGCGTGCCAGATTTCTCGCCTGAAATGCCATCTTCTCGAACTGCTCGATGATGGGGACTGCGTTGAAGGTTTTTATATTGATGTGCTGCACCGCGTTCTTTAAATATTCCTTTTTATCCATTTTACTACACCTCCTTAATTGAGGTTGTCCTATAACCTCTTGAAATTACTTGTTATATCCCTTGATGCTT
>CBFDDP010000078.1:0-14762 GCA_965603595.1 uncultured bacterium | reverse complement strand
CCTAAACCGGTTCCCCTGGAACCCTTGCTGCTGTAAAAGGGCTGAAAAATAGACTGGATCGTTTCTTCATCCATGCCACATCCCTGATCGACAACATCGATTATCAATTCTCCGGAATCATTACTTCCTGTTTTAACAACTACTGCTGTATTTTCTTTATCCTGGGAGGCATCTATTGCATTTGAGACAAGATTGAGGATGCTTCTGTAAACGCCTTTTTGATCAGCAGTAACTTCTCCCAGGCTAGTATCAGGTGTGAATGACAGAGCAACATTGCACTCCTTTGCTTTTGTCTGCATTAATTCCACCACTGAGCCTGCAAGTTCGTTAATTCCGACCGATTCGTATTCCGGTTCCCTATCTTTTGAATAAGTCAACATATCCTGAACGAGATCGGTCATGCGCTTCATATTTCGTTCCAGCATTTCAAAACCTTTGTTGGAGGAACCTTGTTTTAATTTTTTCAGATCATTTTGGATTATATATAAACCACCATTTAATCCAGTTAACATGTTCTTCACGCAATGAGCCACACTCGTCACTGCCTGGCCAATAGCTGCGAGTCGTTCCGATTTAATTGCTTCTTCATGAAGCCGTACATTTTGAATAGCAACAGCAATCTGACTGGCAACAGCTTCAGCAAGAAGCATGTCGTACTTACCGAAACCCTCTTCAAGATTTTTATTCACTGCTTCTATGGCACCGATGCATTCGTTGTCTACAATGAGTGGAACACATAAAATAGATCGCGTAGTGAAGCCTGTTTTTTTATCGGCTCTTTGGGAAAACCGGACATCGTTTTGAACATTGTTGACAAGAATTGCCGATTTATTTACAATGCAGCTCCCCGCAATCCCTTCACCTTTAGCTAAACGAAAGCTGGTCAGTTCGGATGACTTCTCTCCTGTAACTGCATAAAAAACCAGATTATCCTCCTTTTCATCGTACAAGACAACACTTATGCCTTCGACTCCCAGCATCTCAGTAGTTACGCGAACAATTAACCGCAAGAGCATATTTAAATCCTGAATAGCAGAGTGAATCAGCCTGGATGTGTCAATGAGCCCATGAAGCTCTATTTGACGCAGATGAGAGTCATGGTCGGTTTTTCGTCTTCCAATTCGCTCCTTTTTAGAATCAGCATACTGGACAACGAGCAGATTACCGCAGTTGCATGCAATTTCTGTATTAGCTCGGTAAGCTCGTAGGTCATAACTTCGATTACATAATGGACAATTCATCTGCATCTGTTCGCTGATGATTTGACGGTATGAAAGCCATGGAAGAACTGTGAGGTTTTGACCGCAGTTGCAGGGGATGTTAACAGTCTGATTCGCTTTCCGTATTTCGTGTCTATTTTTGCACTGTGGACAAATAACTAGCATCTAATCACTACTTGGCTAAAGTGTTGAATTGTCAGATTTTTAAAACTTTTTTTACGGCGCTGATCACTTTTTCTGGGTCTATAGGTTTTTCCAAATATTCTTGAGGCTCTTCGTGATAAAACTCTTTCATATCCTCTTTTGAGAAACCAATGCCGATTTTCTCTTCAATTCCTGTAAGCATGATAATCGGAATTTCTTTTGTTTTTTCATCGTCGCGTAGGATTTTAAATACATCAAATCCGTCTATTTTTGGCATTTGTACATCAAGGAAAACCAAATCAGGAGACTCGGATCTTGCTTTATTAAGGCCTGCTTCTCCGTCGTTTGCAGAAATTACATCAAGTCCCAGCTCTTTCAGTATAGCCTCTAAAAAGGAAACAGAGTCATTTTCATCGTCAACAACTAAAACCTTTTTGTTTTTCATAATTTTCCGTCCTTACTTTTGATTTATTATTATGTAGCTTATGTGAAACTTGAGTAGATTCTATTTTTTCGAATGAAGGTATCAATGTAAAATCGTTAATATTTGATAAATTGTAGATTTATGAATCATAATCATATCATATCGGGGTAAATGTTCCAAATATTTTAAGATTTTTTTTATAACTGCGTTAAATGGGCTATTTCGATGTGAAGCAGTATCTACTTCTCCAACCAGATTGTGCCTGCATTTTTAAATGCACCTTTTCCAGTGATAATCCTGTACGCAATGAGGACAAAGAGTAGATAGGCGAAATAGATAAGAAAGGTGATCCAGTAATAGATGGAGCGGCCGGTTGTATATCCATAGGCAGGGAAGTTCATCGAAACGATAAAAGGGATTGCAAAGATAAACATTAGACCAACCGCATACATATAATCAGAAGAGGCGGGTGTTTCAAAATCATGATCAACCATCCTGAGAAGTGCAAGTCCTGTGGGTAGTGTTCCTGTCATCGCACCGTAGATGAGAATGGTGCGGTAGAAGGCATAATCCTTGAACATACGGGAGGAAAACCATAGAACCGAGAACATGGTGATAATACCACCCAGGATAGCCATGACCGTAATCGGGAGCCAGTAGTGCGCTACCACGACAAGAGAGATGGCTCCGATTGCAGCTGCAACCATGATATCCACCGATGTTCCTGCTATTCTCGTGAGACGTTCATTGTCAATGGTTGCGTCTACACCAAAGAGGATTAAGAGCTTCTTGACACCCACCGCAATAATCGATGCAAAGATAAATGCTATGCCCCAGAGCCCCTCTGCAAAATCCATCCCCACGTCACCTGCAAAGGAAAGCATATAGGTAGTCAGTTTTAAAAAGAGGAAGGTAACGAGGTAAATCCCAAGAACAATGGCAAGGTTATAGGCCAGAGGATCAATGGTGCCCGATCCAAAGACAGATCCCAACCGTTTTTGTGTCGATGCATCCCTATTCTGAGTGCTCCCTGGGGAAATCGTTTTATCTGGATTTTTCCTTCGCCCTTTTTCTATCCAGCCCTTTCGTTTTGCCCTGTTTATGAGAATAATACCTCCAAAGCATGCCCAGAGAAATCCGATCGCCGCAAAGGTAAGGCCAACACTTCCTCCACCATAAAATCCAAACTCTTCCCACCCTGTGCCAATTGAAAAAGCCTGCCCGGGGCCAAGTGCAAATCCCAGGGTGATGAGCAACCCGAAGCTTGGGAAGAGATTGGGAATAATGGTGATGATGAAGAGAAAGGTTATACCCAGGCCTATCAGGCTCTGCAGAGAGTATTGGGACAGTATTACAACCACCATGGAGAACACACTTTTACCGGACGCCTTCTGACGCCGGGTCCGCAGACTCATGGCAATGAATGAGAGATTCAGAAGGTGGTACACAAGATTGCCTAACCCTTCGGTATGCAGGCTCATAAGGGGACCAATATAGCTGTAAAAGGGTAGAAGCAGAAATCCTGCAAGTATCGAGTTGGGTATGAGGTACCGTTCGAAGAATTTTATCCTTGCCTTTATAAAGGTCACACTGAGAAGTGCTAATGAGATTATGCCAAGATCTATGAAAATTACCCAGCTGAAACTCATGCGCCCACTCTTCTGTGAATTTATCAGGATATTTTACTATCGGTTTAAGAGTAAATATCCCGCTGGATCGGGCGTTGCTCTGTACTCTTCATCGCGGGACAATAAATCCCATTCAAGAGAATACCCGGAGCCATCGATTTTTAGGACTGCATGACTTTTTGGATACCAATATATGAACCACTCTCCATCTGCCGTTACAATCAACCTGGCAGATTGCTTGATTGCAAAGTTAAAACCTGGATCACCCCGGGTAAGAGAGCGATCATCCATATCTTCTGCGAATAAAAAGGATGCAATTGGAAGGAAAAATATCAAGAGAAATACTGTGCCGGCTTTCACCTGCTTACCTCTCTGCTCTTAAATATGAAGTGATATGTACAGAAAGAGTTGTTATCAGTATAGCATCGATGATCAAAGCTTTCATTATAATAATAAGAGGCTGAAGGGAAGAATTCCAATCCAGCCTCAATGGCGTTGGATTTATGGCTCTGCGCACTATGGTTTAAGTGACACAGCTATGGAGAGGAAAGTATACCAACCTACACACTCCTTGGGTTATAAAAACAAGAATTCGCGGTATTTTGAATAAAAGCGAAGTTTTCCCTAAAGTGAAAAAAAACTTGTCTACGAGTACAATATATAGTAATATATTTACAAGCAGAAAAAACGAAATCTTTCGCTAAAAAATACTAATTAAGGATTAAAAGAGCTCTTAATTTTAAATTATTCTTTATA
This sequence comes from uncultured bacterium, assembly GCA_965603595.1. GTDB lineage: Bacteria > Spirochaetota > B62-G9 > B62-G9 > DRHN01 > JAGLSF01. The sequence goes on along the minus strand of CBFDDP010000078.1, from coordinate 10,590 downwards.
TCTCCGTATAAATCTTATAATTCTTACACGTTTGTTACCCCCGGTTTTCCTCCTTTCTCCGGGGGTTTTTTATGCAAATGTGCTGTACCCTATCTAAAAAGCTTTGCAATTAAAGTGATTTCATATCATTTTGAACATGATGTGTATCTAGGGGGAACTATGTACAAAACAAACATCAATGAGATTCCTGAAGAAGGTATTAACCGCTCCTATAAACCGGGTGTTTCAATACGGTACCTCATCCTCGAAGAGTTCGGTGCGCCGAACTTTGAGATGCGCTACTTCGAGCTCGAGAAGGGCATGGTGACTTCTTTGGATCTGCACGAGTTCGAGCATGAGATCTTCATTCTCAGGGGGCAGGGAAAGCTCTTCCTCGAGGGAAAGGAGTACGACCTTCGCCCTCACGATGCGGTGCTCATAGAGGGCAACGAGCAGCATCAGCTCAGGCAGGATGGTGATGACCCCTTTGGCTTCCTCTGCATTGTGCCCAATGGCGTGAGCACTTCTAAAGGTGTTGTGAACCTGAGCTACGGGGAGAAACAGTAGGGCGAAATTGCGCAGGATGATGTGAAAGGCCCCTCTCAAATGAGAGGGGCCTTCGTCTGCAATATATGAGCTGCTGTCTACAGCAGACCGCTCTGTATTTTGGCGGCCTTGATGGTGTTCCTCATGAGCATCATATTGGTGATTGCACCGACGCCACCCGGAACCGGTGTAATCTTACCCGCCTTCTCCTTGACGGTGTCGAACTGTACGTCTCCAACGGTCCTGGACTTGGGTTTTCCCTTGTCGTTGAGTACGGGATTCCCATTCTCGTCGAGCACCTTGACCCGGTTGATACCCACGTCGATGACAAAGGCACCTTCCTTTACCTGTTCCGGTGTAATAAGATCGGCCTTACCGGCGGCCACGATGAGTATGTCTGCCCTGGTCGTGTGCTTCTCAAGGTTTCCCGCCATGGAAGTGAAGATGTGGGTGGTGGTGATAGTGGCGTTACGGTTGAGACAGAGAACCGAGATTGGTTTGCCTACAATGTTTGAGTGGCCAACGACGCAGATCTCCGCACCCTCGAAGTCCACCTTCTCACGGTCCAGGATCTCGATACATGCCGAGGGAGTAGCTGGGGCGAAGGTAATTTCACCAAGTGTCAACTTTCCCATATTAAAGGGATGAAAGCAGTCGATGTCCTTGTTCAGATCAATCGAATTGATGATTGCATAATCGGATATGTGTTCCGGAAAGGGGCGAAGGGGAAGTATACCACGTACCGTCTTATTTGCATTGAGGTCCTTTACCACCTGAACGACCACATCTTCGGAAGAATCAACGGGCGGATTGGAATTGGTGTACTCAACACCCATCTCGTTACAGAACTTCTCGACCTGACCCCTGTACATCCGTGCACCGAAGTCGTCACCAACCAATACGGTTGCGATTCCAACAGTGACCCCTTTGCTGTTCAGGTCTTTGATTTCACTCTTCAGTTCTGCCTTGATCTCATCAGCTATGGCCACACAGTCGATTACTTTTGCGCTCACTTTGTACCTCCATTATGTTTTTGATGTATAGTACTGATGTACACCACACTAGCGGGAGAGTTTCTCCAGTGTATAGGCAACGGCCTCTTCCTTGATCCGCTTGATCTCCTCGAGTATGATGTCGAGCTTCTTTTCTGTCTTTTCGATGTATTCTTCGTTCTTCATCCAGCTGAAGTTGATACGCACATTCATCATACCGCCGATAGCAGCAGATTCTGCAAACAGTGCTGATATGGCTCCATCGGTAATGGCCATCTCGTTACCCTTTTTCAGCACCCTCTGGGCCAATCGCGCAACATCAAGGCTCTTTTCCATAATGGCAAGAGGCACTTCCGATGCCTTCACCAGTCCAGCCTCAATGGCCTCACTGCGTCTCAGCTTCTCCTCCTCAGAATCCTTTGGCATCTTGAAGGCTTTGGCAGCATCGTCGAAAGCCTCCGTATCTCTCTGCAGAAGCTCGAGCATATCCTCTTTAAGCTGTGATGCCTGTTTAAGGATCTCCTCCATCTCAGGCCACGCATCCTCGTATCCCTTCTTGTGCACGGTAAGTTCGGCGAGCATACCGCTCAAGCTTGCAGCAATGGCGCCGGTGAGTGCTGATGCGCTGCCACCGCCCGGCTCGGGACTGTCAGAACAGAGCTTGTCGAGAAAAAATCGGAGCGGTTTTTCAGCGTACATATATCCTCCTCGTGCAATTCTTTGCTCTATAACGGGATGAGAGCTGATGTGGATGCTATATAATACTGTTATATTGATAAATTGTTAACAATTTATCTCGAATTTCAGTATATTTTTAACCGGCATTCCTTATTCTTTGTGTACTCACATGCAATGGAGGCAACACCATGGCACATGCATCCCTGATTGAAAAACATTATGAACAGGCCCGAGAACGGTATGCGGAAATCGGTGTTGATACTGAAAAGGCGATTTCCAACCTTGAGCAGGTATCCCTCTCGCTTCACTGCTGGCAGGGTGACGATGTGGGAGGATTCGAAGCACATGGCAATGTCCTCTCCGGGGGCGGCATTCAGGCCACGGGAAATTATCCGGGTAAAGCACGAACCCCTGAGGAGCTCAGAATGGACCTGGAAAAGGCATTCTCCATGATACCGGGCCCTCATCGCTTGAACCTCCATGCGAGTTACGGGGAATTCGGTGGCAGGGTTGTGGACAGGGATGCGATCGAACCGGTTCATTTTCAGGGATGGATCGATTGGGCGAAAAATCAGGGACTCCAGCTTGATTTCAACTCCACCTACTTCTCCCATCCCAAAGCCGATGCGGGGTTTACCCTGAGCAGTAAGGATGAAGGCATACGGGCATTCTGGATTGAACATGCAAAACGGTGCCGAGAGATCAGCGCGCACATGGGGAAAGACCTGGGAAGCCCCTGTATTCACAATGTATGGATACCGGACGGTGCAAAGGACATCACGGTGGATCGGTGGAAGCACCGTGAACTATTAAAGAACTCTCTTGATGCCATATTTGAAAAGGCCCTCGATCCACGTCATATGAAGGACGCCATTGAGAGCAAGCTCTTCGGCATTGGCAGCGAGAGTTTTGTAGTGGGTTCTCATGAGTTCTACATGGGATATGCACTCACAAAGGGAAAGATGCTCTGTATCGACCTGGGCCATTTCCATCCCACCGAATCGATTGCTGATAAACTCTCTTCCATTTTATTATTCGCTGACGAGCTCCTCCTGCATGTGAGCCGCGGCGTGCGATGGGACAGTGACCACGTGGTCATCCTGAACGACGATGTGCGGTATATGGCAGAGGAGATAGTGCGTGGGGATGTACTCGGCCGCGTGCATGTTGCAACTGACTTCTTCGATGCGAGTATGAACAGAGTCGGAGCCTGGGTCATCGGTTCCCGGTCAACGATCAAGGCTTTCCTCACTGCGCTTCTCGAACCCCATGAAAAGCTCAAATCCTATGAGGAGAAGGGTGATTACTTCTCCCGATTGGCGCTTCTGGAGGAACTGAAAACTATGCCCTTCGGTGCAGTGTGGGATTACTACTGTCTGCGCAGCGGTGTACCTGTCGGCATGGTATATATAGAACAGATACAGCGTTACGAACGGGAAGTATTGAGCAAGAGGGAACCGTGAGGCCCAAGATCATGCAGGAGCCGACAATCGGGCCACAGCGTCAAAGACACCCCAAATCCTTTATTATTGACAAATAATTGACTATGTTTTACACTTAGCCTTTAAAATTTTTGTGAGTGTGAGGAGGAGCAGATATGGCATATGATGCCACAAAAATGGCTGACTGGCAGATAGCAGAAGCGGCCGAGAAGAACATGCCCACGCCCGAAGAGTGGCGTGAAAGCTTAGGGCTAAAAAAAGACGAGATCATGGGCTACGGGAGAATCTCCAAGCTCGACTTCCTGAAGATCATCAACAGGCTCAAGGACAGGCAGGACGGGAAGTACATCGAAGTAACAGCAATCACCCCGACACCTCTCGGAGAGGGCAAAACGACCACCGCCATGGGACTTATCGAGGGTTTCGGGAAGAGAGGGAAGAACGTCGGCGGTGCTATTCGGCAGCCCTCGGGCGGACCGACCATGAACATAAAGGGCACAGCAGCCGGCGGTGGTAACGCACTTTTAATACCAATGACTGAGTTCTCAATGGGCCTGACCGGCGATATCAACGACATCACCAATGCCCACAACCTCGCCATGGTCGCCCTGACATCGCGCATGCAGCACGAGTTTAACTACGACGATGCCCAGCTTGCAAAGCGGAAGCTCAAGCGCCTCGATATCGATCCGCGAAACATCGAGATGCGCTGGGCAATGGATTTCTGTGCTCAGGCGTTGAGAAACATCACCATAGGGCAAGGCGGGAAGATGGACGGCTTCCTCATGGAGTCAGGGTTTCAAATCACCGTGAGCTCTGAGCTTATGGCCATCTTGTCGATCGCGCGTGACCTGAAAGACCTGCGCGAACGTCTCGGGCAGGTGACCATAGCATACGACAAGAAGGGGAATCCTGTGACGGCCGATGATCTCGAGGTTGGGGGCGCGATGACAGCCTGGATGCGCAACGCCATCAACCCTACACTCGCCTGCACCGTCGAGTATCAGCCCTGTTTCGTGCACGCGGGCCCCTTTGCGAACATCGCAGTCGGGCAGTCGTCGATCATTGCCGACCGCGTGGGCCTGAAGCTATTCGACTATCACGTAACCGAGAGCGGGTTTGCCGCAGATATCGGCTTTGAGAAGTTCTGGAACGTCAAGTGCCGCCTGAGCGGGCTGAAGCCCAGTGTCTCGGTGCTGACCGCAACGATCCGGGCACTGAAGATGCACGGAGGCGGCCCCAAGGTGGTACCCGGTCACCCCCTGGCAGAGGAGTACACCAAGGAGAACGTGAAGCTGCTTGAGAGGGGTGTGGAAAACCTGCTGCATCTCCTCGAGGTTGTGAAGAAATCCGGAATCAAACCCGTTGTGTGCATCAATGCCTTTCATACAGATACGAAGAACGAGATCGAGTTAGTACGAAAGGCCGTAGAGCAGGCAGGCGGCCGCTGTGCCCTGAGCGAACACTGGGCAAAGGGCGGCGACGGCGCACTCGAGCTCACCGATGCGGTCATCGATGCCTGTGAGGAGAAGGTCGACTTCAAGTTCCTCTATCCGCTCGACATGCCGCTGCGGCAGCGGGTAGACGCCATCGCCCGGGAAGTGTATGGCGCCGACGGTGTGAGCTGGTCACCCGTTGCAGAGCAGAAGGCGAAGAGGTTCGAGTCGGACAAGAAGTTCAACGACTACACTACCATGATGGTGAAGACCCATCTCAGCCTGAGCCATGACCCAGCCGTGAAGGGCGTCCCGAAGGGTTGGACCCTTCCCATCAGGGATGTGCTCCTGTTCTCGGGTGCAAAGTTCCTCTGCCCTATAGCCGGAGATATAAAGCTCATGCCCGGAACATCTTCAGATCCCGCATACCGCAAGGTGGACGTGGATGTGAACACCGGTTCGGTGCAGGGGCTGTTCTGAGTATATGAACAGGGACACCGTAATTGCCGTTCTGGCTGCGTTGAAAAGGGAGATCGGGCCCTTTCTCGGGCTCATGGATAAGGTGACGAGGAAGAGGCATTCGGGTTGCTCAATCTGGGAGGGGCTGTTCAGCGGCGTGAAGGTCAGGGTCATAACAACCGGCATGGCCACTGAACCCCCTATCGACCTGCTACGCGGCTGCAGCCTGCTCCTGTCCACGGGATTCTGCGGAGCATCGCGCGGGACGATACACACCGGTGACCTTGTCGTTTCCAGCTCTGTTGCCTTTGGTGACAGAGACCTCATAACAAGAATTCTCAATCCACACAGCTCCACAGGTTCATTCGAGGGAAGCGGTGTCTTCGATATTGAAGTGGGCAATGAGCTTCTGTCCGTCATACGGGAGAAGCTAAGCCTAAACGGGCAAGTGGTTCATGTCGGAAGGACGGTGACCTGTGCCCGGGTCATCAACAAGAGGGAAGAAAAGAGTATACTTGGGAATTATTTTGATGCCCTAGCCGTAGATATGGAGGATTATCGGCGGCTCAGAATTGCCAGACAGCTGGGGACAAAGATGTATTGTGTTCGTGCAGTACTCGATGATTCGGAAGATACAATTCCCGGACCCTGGAGCGGCATAGGACCGGGCAAGCTCTCAGCTCTTCTTCGTAAGATCACCCCTGCCCAGCAGAGCATAGGCCGCATGCTTACAGCATTTGTTCCTGCTGCACTCATAAAAATGGAAATAGAGTAAGAGTACTATATACTCTATAGACAGAAGAGTCCCCTGTGTACCTGCTCGACATTGACAGTATCTAAAGAAGATGTGCGCCTGCAGATGTGCGGGGATTTTGTGCTTGACTTCAAATATCTAATTTTGTACATATTAGGGCGAACGTCGGGATGTGGCCGGGGTTCGACTTGATGTATTTTCAATGTGGCGGCGTAGCTCAGTCGGTTAGAGCATGCGGCTCATATCCGCAGTGTCCGGGGTTCGAATCCCTGCGCCGCTAAAAAGCCCGAAGGGGAGGCAGCGAAACCTTTCCTTCGGGCTTTTATTTCAGAAGAGAGAAACCTTGCTCATTCCAGGTTGCTATTGTATGAATAAATTCGATCAGGTTCCGTATGGGCAATGTCCGTTGGTTCAGGTACCGTGCCGAGAACGAACCCGAAATCAATGTTTCCGTCGTTGTCTTCGCCGGTTACCGGGTCAGGCAGAGCGCTGAGCGGTATCTGCAGGGTGCAGCTGCTTTCGCCGAACTCGATGTTCGCGTAACCCGTGAGTTCGAAGATGTCCTTGCGGTATACCGGTAGTGTATGAAACAGGTGGTCGTATTCGAAAAATTGTATGGAATAGTCCACTCCCATGGATGTGAGAGGTTCCTCCGGAGGAGCGAACATATTCAGAGAGGCTTCAAAACCGGTACTCGGGTTCTGATCAGCATCGATTTCAAGATATCCGACAAGGCCATACATATCGAAACCGCCGGAAGGTGCTGAGACCGGATTGTTGAACATGATATGCATGATGAAATAGGTCTCGGTCTCATCGATGAACATACCTATGGAAGTAATGTCGTACTGAAATTCCTCGAATCCGAATGAATCTCCCTGAGGATCGTGAAACCAGTCCTCGTTTTTTCCGCCCAGTTCCTCAACGAGTGGAATGATGTATGGGCTATTGGTACTGATAGAGCACGACACGATGGTACTGAGAAGCAGAGCTGCAGTTATGGAGAGAATCAGGATGTTTCGTCCCTTCATGGTAGTTCCTCTTACAGATGATTTCCTCCCCCTCCCTACATTCAGTATAGCACATTTCGCTGCATAAATCGATGTGCGCCATATTTTTACGGGTGATGGGTGTTGACGATATATAAAAAAACCAATACTATTTGTCGGCCCTTTATCGATGCTCTACTGGGTGGTAAATGTGTGTGACGTATTTTTCGCATTCGCGGATAATGTTGATGGAAAGACAGTCTCTCGATGCGGTTGTCAGGCATGCGCTGGCCGAAGATCTCTGTGAGGATTTTCAGGGGGAGTTCAATGCTCTGCTCGCAGGTGAGCGCAGCCACTTTGCCGATGTAACGAGCGACGCACTCTTCACGGATGAAGAGGCAGATGCGTGGGTACATGCCAAATCGGAAGGCGTACTTTCGGGATCAAAGGCCTTTTACAGGGTTTTCGACATTGTCGATTCTTCTCTCTCGGTCACCTTCTCCATCCGTGATGGCCAGCATTTCACTGTGGGCGATCGAGTGGCTTCACTCCACGGCCGTATTCATTCCATACTCGTAGGTGAGCGCACAGCGCTCAACTTCCTCGGTCATCTCTCCGGGATTGCAACCAGGGTACGGGAACTCACCGAGCTTCTGAACAGCAGCCACATTCGCATTCTCGATACGCGCAAGACACTTCCGGGTCTTCGGTCTGTCGAAAAGGAAGCGGTGGTCCACGGAGGCGGTATGAACCACCGTATGGGACTCTTTGATATGGTGCTCATAAAGGACAACCATATAGACCGGGCAGGGTCAATCACGCAGGCCGTTCAGGCGGTCAGAAACCGTCACGGCAGCAGGTACAGGATAGAGGTCGAAACCAGGACCCTTGCGGAAGTAGAGGAGGCGGTTCAGGCAGGCGTCGACCGCATCATGCTCGACAACATGGATGTAGCGACTATGGAGGAGGCAGCTTCTCTCATCAAGGGCCGTGCGGAGATCGAGGTTTCAGGAAACATAGACCGGCATAATCTCGAGAGCATGCGCAGCCTTCCCATCGATTTCATATCCATAGGTTCCATCACCTATGCAGCGGGGCACGCCGATTTTTCACTTACTGTGCAATAATTAATGATGGGTACGAATACAATGAGAGTGAAGATCGAATATCTGAACGTACAGGGGGATAAACGCGGCTGCGTATTCGAACCACTGGAACCAGAGGTACTGCCTCTTCAGCGTAACGCACACCTGGTGCTGACCCACCCAGGCTGCGTGCGTGGCAACCACTATCATACACGAGGTGCCGAGGTCATTGTTGTACACGGTTCGACCCTGGTTCGATTTCGAGATAGACAGGTGCTGCACGAGATAACCGTTGGTGAGAATCAGACAGTACGTTTTGTCATTCCGAGTGAAGTGAGTCATGCATTTAAGAACACGGGCAACAGTACCACTGTTATGGTTGCATTCAACACCGTGGCTCATGACAAAAAGAAACCCGATGTTGTACAGGATATTCTCATTGAACATTGAGCCGGGAAGGAATGAGTGATGGTTGATGTGCAAAAGCTGACCGACCGTGAGGTGGATGGAAGGATTGCAGCTTTAAAAGAGATACTGGGACAGGACCTTTTCATCCCCGTCCACCACTATCAACGCGATGAGATCGTTCAGTTTGCGGATTATACCGGTGATTCCCTCGAGCTTTCCCGTGTTTCTGCGAAAACTGATGCGCGGTTTATCGTGTTCTGCGGGGTGTTCTTCATGGCGGAGATAGCACGCGTCCTCGCTGCACGGGATAAATACGTTTTTATTCCGAACAGGGACGCGGGTTGCCCCCTCGCTGACTTCGCCTCCCTGGAGGATGTGGAGGCAGTGTGGAGAGTTCTGCAAGAGGTCGATGCAGGTGGGTATATCCCGGTGACCTATGCCAATTCCCATGCTGAGGTGAAGGCGTTCTGCGGCAGGGAGGGGGGGTTGGTGTGCACATCGAGCAACGTGCAGAAAATCTTCAGCTGGATACTGGATCGTGGGAAGCGGGTTTTCTTCATGCCTGACCGGAATCTGGGCATTAACACCGCTGCTGCCATGGGTATGGAGGATGAGTTTTGCGTGGTGCGTTCCGAACCCGAGAAAGAGCGGGAGGAGATAAGGGGGAAGCGTATCGCGATCTGGGACGGCTTCTGCATCGTACACAAGCGGTTTACCATGCAGCAGATAGCCCGATGGAGAGCAGAAGACCCTGAGGTCAGGATCGTAGTGCATCCGGAATCCGATCCTGAGGTAGTGGACGCTTCAGATGATGCCGGTTCCACCTCGAAGATCAAACGGCTCGTCGAGGGGTCCCCGCCAGGAAGCAAATGGGTTATAGGTACGGAGTTCAACATGGTGCAGCGTCTCAAGTCTGAGCACCCTGACAAGCTTGTCGAGCCCCTCGAGGTATCGGTGTGCCGCAATATGTCGAGTATACGCAGGAGGGACCTTCTGAATACCCTGCTTGCCATAGAGGACGGAGATTACGCGGATCAGGTAGTACTGCCGGAAGACCAGGTCAGGGATGCGGCCGCGGCAATCGAGAAGATGCTCGAAATCAGCTAGCAGGGTGTGTCAGGGGCTTGGCCCCCGTGTAACTGTTCCGCAGCAGGTTATGCGTATCAATGTGGGAGAGCTGATGAAAACCGGGGTGCGTACCCTCGATGATTCATCCCTGGCTGAAGTGGCTCGGGAAGTTGCCAATGTTCTTCTTGGGGGCGGTATCTGTGTCATGCCAACAGATACCCTGTACGGTATCGTTGCCCTGGAGCAGTTCTCCTCATCGGTGCGTCGTATATACGATATAAAGAATCGTGCCTCAACAAAGCCCTTCATAAGGCTCATCGGGAAGATCGAAGCACTGAGTACATACACCGATCAGAAATTGCCCACTTCACTCGAGGGGTACTGGCCTGGTCCCCTGACCCTCATCTTCAGGGGAATGGGAGAGGAGACAGTGGCGGTACGGTTTCCCGACACACCCTTCCTGACAGAGCTATTCAGCCATGTGGGAAACACGGGGATTGTCTCGCCGTCGGCAAACATCAGTGGAGAGTCCAATATATTCGACTGTGCCCAGCTTGTGGAAACCTTTCAAGGGCTCGTTGATCTCATTGTGTGCCAGGAGGGAGGACTCAGGGAAAGGCAGGCCTCCACCATCGTGGATATTACACAGAAGCCCTGGAAAATACTACGCCAGGGAGCACTATCAGTTGAGATTGATGGCTACGATCAGTGAACTGCTTTAGATTTTTCCACAGATACGCTCACGCCGAAGGCT
>CBFDDP010000077.1:0-14893 GCA_965603595.1 uncultured bacterium | reverse complement strand
CGCAAATCTCCAGGCGCATGCAGTACCGCTGCCTTCATTTTCCCATCCATAGAATCCACTTCTCCTTAGGGCCCAATCAACTTCTTTTTCAGCATATGCAGTTTTTTACGTGAACTATCCACTTCCCTGTAGATGTCGATATGGTCCATGAACAGCGTGTCATCGCCATAGAAGCTGTGATAATCCTTCATATTTTCCAGGCTGATCCCCGTCACCACAGGCCACGTCTGTTCAATAGATGCATCTTCTCTGAGTATGTTCAGATACCCTGCCGTTTTCAGGCGAGATGCCTCTGATGTACCCCACAAACCACCAACATGTGAGAAATCAGCCCCCAGCAATCTGAACAGCTTGGTAAACACGCTGTATTCGATACTGAGATGTGGACATAGACAGAAGAGTCCATAACCCACCCGGTGTGCATATATGGGAGCATCGAAATGCCGCCTCAGATAATCCAGAGCGGACAGTCCTGTACAGAAGGGATCTATCATCAATCCGCCTGCTCCGGATTGCAGAGCTATCTCGGCTGCTTTTCCCAGGACCGAAAAATCGGAAGTTACATTCGCTGCATAGAGTACATTGCGTCCTGTGTGATCCCTGTATGCGTCCAAGACAGCCGAAATATGCTCCACGCGTTCTTTGAGTGGACAGAGGGAGGGATTGACACAGATTTCGTCATCCTTGATGAAGTTGAACCCTGCCTCCGACAGAATACGAACGACATCCGCCGACCTTTGGGGATCAAGCCCAATATTGGGTTTAATAATTGATCCGAAGAGAGGGCCCTCCCCGACTCCAACAAGGTTTCTCACACCGCCTATACCAAAGCCGGGGCCCCTGTAGTAGTTCTCATATGCGGCGGGCAGTATCAACTCTTCCAGACACGCGTGTTTTATGAAGTGAAAATTGAACACTTCACCCGCAACGACAGGCCATAGGTTTGTCAAGCCTCCCAGGCCCGTATCAAGGTTTGCGGCAGGCAGAGCAAAGGCTACCCTGTACTCTTCATCATCGAGCTGCTCGAGTGTCTTAACCTCCCCCAAAACCGATTCGTCCACATAGGGTACCGTATCCTGAACCCGGTCCATCTGCACACCTTCATGGGTGGAAACATACTGAATACCGCTTGTCATCTCAGCGAGAAGCAGTTCAACCGACCTCTGTACCGTTTCTTTCTGAAATGAGAGCCTGTACTGAACAACTATGTTGTCAGAGCCCATCAGCTTTTCCGCTTCTCAATCAAATTGATCAGGTTATTCACCGCCTGCTCCACAAATTCTGGATCTTCCACTGTATTTTCAAGCTCGATGATCTTGAAGTTCTTCGGGAGATTCTCCTTCACATAGTTGATGAATGCTTCATCTCCTTCAGGGTCGTAAAGGGGTGATCCTTCGTAGCAGGAACGGTCAAATCCCTTTCGAGGAATCATAAAAATCGCCTCGTCCTTGGTATGCTTCAACCTATCGACAACCTCTTTTGCCGTGACGATCATCTCGTCCTTATCCAGACGATAGACGAAAATAATCGGGCTGTGGTAGTAGTATTTGCGGTGCAAATGCTCCTTCGGTCCCTTATGGGCCTCACTCAGGATGAGACCGATATGCTCCACACCTGCAGGACAGATAACCTGCGGAATTCCCAGCTGTCCCGCAGTTTTCAGACGATCAGGACCACCGGCATTCAGACCACCGTATATCTCATTGGGGATCTCCACGAGGGCATAGTCGAGAACCGCTCCGATTATCCCGTCCTTCATCATCTGCTCCATGGCCCGCCCACCGGAACCGACAGCATGAAAGACAATGACGTCATATCCCTTTTCCTTGAAAAGTTCCAGTGCCTTGATAGTGCCCCTTGTCGCCAGTCCAATATTGGTCATGCCGATGAGCGGTTTGTCGCCTGTTCTGCTCTCAATCTTCACCTTCACATTTGCCATGCCGCACACAGCGCCGGCAGCGTTGGCCAGTATTTTACACATAACGGGATTAAGGCCCAGTATATCACCGACCGAGAACATCATCGTGATATCCTTGATATCGACGAAGGAGGACACATTTCCCGATGCCACGGTTGAAACCATGACCTTGGGAAACCCGTATGGAAGCGTCTGCATCACTCTCGTTCCCAGAGAGGTGCCCTGCGTACCTCCCAAACTCACAACTCCGTGCACCTTGTCCTTTTCCATGAGTTTTATTAGTATGGATGACGCTCCAGCCGACATGACCGGATGGGCCTTGTCCTGGGTAGGGTCCTTGAGAAGTTCGGAGAGCGGCGTGCCCCCCGCTTCTGCAACCTCTTCCCTGGTAATGTCAGCCTTTACTGAAGGTGTACCTACCACTCCAGTATCAATGAGCAATGCCTTATCCCCGTACTCCTGTATCTGCTCCCGCAGATAGCCTCCCTCAGGGCCCTTTGTATCCAGGGTGGCAAGAATTGCAATTGTTTTACTCATGACAAACCTCCTCTATTTTGTTTTCAATGTTAGATTGGCAAATTCACCTGCAGTTTCCAATACAGCTCTTTCAATCGGAATACGCTCGGTAGCGGAACCTGTCCACACACCGTGGCATGATGTATGATCCAGTATATACTGGCCCTCTTCCGGTGTCTCGAGCGCGGCCCCGTGAGCAAGGATAAGCACATCGGGTTTAATTTTCATGGCAATCTTATTTGCCTCTTCTGTACGCTGTGCGGTCTCCTCAACCGTATAGGGTGTATCAAAGCCAACCAGGCCGCCCTTTGTCGTTCCTGCGTGAAAGCAGAAGGCATCGGGCATCGCGCCCTTCATGATCTGCTCGGCATCTTCGAGATCGAATGGCATGCCGAAGGTAATAAAACCCATCTCTTTCGCCAGTTTCAGCATCTCGATCTCACTCTCGAGAGTAATCCCTGCTTTCGTGAGTACTTTGTACATGAGGCTGTCCTTCTCATAGTAGCCAATGGATGGACCAACATGGGAAATGCCGATAACGCCGACCTTCTGCAGAAATTCGAGCACGAGATACATATCCCGAAGTGGATCATTCGCCTGCACGCAGGTGAGTACCGCTGCCTCACCTTTAAGAGAGGTTATGATATCCTGTGATGTGTTTTCCATAACCTGCTGATTGGAGTCGAGTATTGGCCACCACTGCGACATGGTGCCCCAACCATTATTCCGAAGCCGTGCCCCGGAAAAGGTGACGATAAAATCAGCTCCAGCTTTTTCGAGGCATTTTGCCACCAAACCGGTACCGCAGGCCGCAACAAAAATGGGCTTTCCACTTTTGATCTTCTTGTGCAGCCTTGCCAGTACCTCTTCCCTTGTGTGCCTTTTTACAATCATGATGACCTCCTCTTTAATTAATTGTTTTCATTGATAATTGAAAGCGGGTCAACTGCCGACCCATCCTTCATGAGTTCGTCTATCTGAAGGAACTTTCTCGGCGTGACAAATACGAGCTTACCCTTAATATTGTAGGGGATACCGGTTAGAAATTTTCTAGTATGTATACGTTCTTCTATAACTGTGCACTTTTGTACAAAATATAGCTGATTTCGATGCACAAAATAAAACTTTCCCGGTCTCATGGCAACTCTGCCGAACAGAATTTCAGCCGGCTGCCTGAAATCAAGTTCAAAGTCCTTTTCAACAATCTCATAATTGTAGAGATAATTCGAAAGGTCCTGCGGCCTGCGAGGTAGTGTTCCGGCATCCAGATCGTCAAGCAGCCTTCTAACAAGCGTCGTGCTCGAATCCCACACCCGGTGATACACCTCATTAATGGTATCACCCACATTTAGGGGAACTCTCGTTTCATAGATGATGTCTCCCGTATCGATTCCCGCATCGAGGTAATGTACAACCATCCCGGTCTCCCGATCACCGTACCAGATGGTCCAGAAACCCGGGTGCATACCAGCATGACGGGGAAGCAGTGAGGTGTGAAAGTTGATCGCTCCAAGAGACGGGACAGCGAGCACCTCTTTGGGAACATAGAACTGATAGCATATAACGATGAATACATCGGGCTTCAGTTCCTGCAGGTCTGCGGCAAATCCCGGTTCCCTGGCATTTTTCGGACAGAGAAGTGGCTTCTTCAGACGCGCAGCCACCTCGTTAATTCCCACAAAGGGATCTTTTTCTGTGTGAACAGTTGAAATACTCCCCGGGGGGGCCTCAACAAAGCCGACCAGGTTCGCTCCGCAGGTAACAAACTCCGCGAGATGCCGACTGGTCAACTCCTGTCCGCGCGTCCCCCAAAAGACAATTCTTGTTTTGTACATTGAAAATGTTCAACCTCCTTTCATGCAAAAGAGCCCATATAGAAATAGTTACTGATTTAATAATGTTATAATGTCCGTACATTTTGTTTGTACACTAACCTTCCCCTCCTGTCAAGCAGTAATATCCTGATAAACGATTTTTTTAACTATCAAGGGACCGATATTATGAAGGCTTCCTCGAGGATTTCAGGAAGGTGGAATTCCCTGAGGTTCAGCGTGTCCTTGCAGTGAATGAGAGCCGATTTGCAGTTATTGAAATCGATGAGCCCAATGCCATTCTTCCATAAAAAACCTTCCGCCATGCATTGGCCCTTTGGTTAATTCCATACTATATTTAGATTTCATTAACTGTATTTCCGGATTATACCGTGATTAGAGCGTGTACGGAATCTGACTTCGATGACATATACGAAATCATAAACGATGCTGCGCTAGTATACCGGGGTGTCATCCCTGAGGACCGGTGGCACGAACCTTACATGCCCATAAGTGACCTACAGCACGAGATTGACCATGGCGTTTCTTTCTGGGGTTATGAGGACAATGGAGAACTCATCGGAGTTATGGGTATCCAGGACAAAGGCGAAGTTGTTCTGATTCGTCACGCCTATGTCAGGACAGACAGGCGAAAACAGGGTGTTGGAACAAAGCTCCTCCGTTATCTCGAGTCACGGTCGGTGAAACCCATACTCATAGGAACATGGTCCGATGCCACATGGGCAATCAGTTTTTATCAGAAGAACGGCTACCGACTTCTTGGAGAAGACGAGAAAACCCGCCTGCTGAAAAGGTACTGGTCTATTCCTGAACGGCAGGTTGAGACCTCCGTGGTCCTGGCAGATGAGAAGTATAGAGCTGATAATTGACAAATCGGGTGGGATGACCTGCACGTGGCCGCATAATTCAGGACAGACATCATGAAAGCTCTGGTTACAGGAGGCAATGGATTCATCGGCAGCCACCTGGTTGAGTATCTTACCGATCAGGGCTTCACGGTATACTGTCTTGTCCGTACAGGGAGCAACCTCCAATGGCTCGAATCTCTGGATATCCGGTTTGTGTACGGCGACTGCAGGAACAGGGAATCGCTCTCTGATGCGGTTCGAGGGATGGATTATGTATTCCATCTCGCGGGCAAGATCAGGGCCAGCGACTGGGACACCTATTATCATGCAAACTATATCGGTACAAAAAACCTTATCGAGGTGTGTGAGGAGATAAATCCTGATCTCAAGCGTTTTGTGCACATTTCAAGCATCGCCGCAGCAGGGCCTTCCACCAGAGCTGAACTCAAACATGAGGAGGATCCTTGCAGCCCGGTAAACGACTATGGCAGAACAAAACTGCTCGGTGAGGAAGTGGTACGCAAAATCTCTAATAAAGTACACTATGTGATAATACGTCCACCCAACATTTATGGGCCACGGGGAAAAGAGCTCTACTCCATTATCCAGATAGTCCGAAACAGAATCCAACCGCTTTTTGGCAATGGGGAGAAGCAGACCACACTCTGTTACGTTGAAGACCTCGTCAGAGGCATGTTCCTTGCAGCAACCAGCAGAGAATCCCCTGGAAAAACGTACTACATTACAGACGGCAACACCTACTCCTATAAGCAGATCATCGATGAAATTGCAAGAGCGCTGGGAGTATCCAACTTCATCATACCCCTTCCACACTGTGCCTTGATTCCCATCGTATCAACTATGCAGTTACTATCACGCTTCACGAGAACAAAATCCTTTCTGACGTTGTCTCGTTTGAGGCACATTCGGCACAGGTATATGCTCTACAGTGGTGAGAAAGCTGAGCGTGAACTCGGATTCAGACCCTCCATCTCACTTGAAGAAGGAATCCTTCGATCAATTGACTGGTATGAAAAAAGGGGAATGCTCTCACATCACAGAAAAGAGGGCTGAATAAGGGTTTTGGTATGAAATAGTATACTTCCTCGAATCTATATTAAATAAACAGTCACCGCTAAAGGTGATTATTTGTATTTTTCGTGTATCAATTGAACCAACTCTTCGGAAGTTGGAAAGCGGCCAGTTTCAGCCCTTGAGAATATGAGTTCATCATTGACATACACATCGAAACTTCCGATATCCCCAACGAGCAGCGTTGCTTCCACACCAAACTCTGCGTACAATTTCTCTGCTACATCCTCCGCTTTGGACCTGAAGCCGCACGTTGTACAGTGATGAATTTCAATTTCGACCACCCCTTGTGCCGGGGAAGAATTAACCTGCGAGGAAGCTGCAGCATAAAACACTACAGACAAAAGTAAAATCAGAGTACATGCACTAACAATCTTTTTCACCACGTCACACCTCTATATTGTAGTCTTTTACTATATTATAACATGGAAAGATTCCAGATTAAATACTATAATAAGTGATTCAATTGTTGGAAGCGAACCACATAACCGTACGCCAAAGGGGGTTACCATGAAAATATGTATCGCCTATGAATCCAAATTCGGCAATGGAAAGAAGTGTATGGAGTATCTTCAGAGTGTGCTCAGCAAGGATGGTCACGATGTTGATCTTCTCTCAGCTCGGGATGCAGACCCGACCTTGCCTTCTGCAGAAATGTATATCTTCAGCGCTCCGACACAGGTTGGCAATCTGGCAGGTAAGATGAAGAAATTCCTGAAGGCAGTTACGATTCCTGAAAAAGATGCAAAGTATGCATTGATAACAACCTGTCTCAATCCCCCCAAGACAAAAAGCCTGAAAACCATGGAGAGCCTCCTCAACACCAAGGGCATCTCAAAGGCTATGGATGGAATCATGATAAAGGTTGCCGGCATGAAGGGGCCGTGTGAAAGCGGTCACATGGACCAGCTCAATGCCTTTGCAAAAGATATAAAAACGAGTGCTGCAAAATAAATCATTTTATTCAGTGGTATTACAATGGGGAGAGGAAAAATGCTTGATCGAATTACTGCCAATCCAACAAAAATGGGAGGTGTTCCCTGCATTCGAGAATTACGTGTACCTGTCTCAACAATAATAGAGCTTATTGCAGATGAGCCTTATGTATTATCATGTATATCTTCCTAGATCGATTCTTTTTTACTTTTCACACACTCATTATTGTATTCAATCTTTTTGGCTGGATATGGAAGAAGACCAGGCTCCTCAATCTCATTACCCTGCTGGGTACTATCTTTTCATGGTCTATTCTGGGCATCTGGTATGGATTCGGTTACTGTCCATTTACTGAATGGCACTGGAGGGTTCGAATGATGCTTGGCGACACTGACCTTCCCTCCTCCTACATCAAATTCCTCGTCGACTCGCTTACCGGATTGGATGTGAATACGCATGTGGTAAACACGCTTGCTGTTGTGCTGCTTTTGACTGCTCTCTCAGCATCGATATTGACGAATATGCTCACCTGGCTTCGAAGACGAAGGGAACAGCAATTTTAAATTTTTTGTCGGCAGTATTGAGAAAAGATTGTATTTGATATAGCCATACTTCCCACAAGTGTGTCCTGGCTTTACTCCTGCTGCGACATGAGGGTTGATCAGGAGGGATTGAAGTTAAAACACTCTGTGACATCAAGATAGTCGGTGTAAATCGAAGATACTCCCAACCGTATTAACCTTTTATAGGTATCGCATGTGTTAATCGTGTGCGCATATACGGGGATGCCTGCTTCTGATAGATGTTTTGCAACGCCTCTCTCAACAGCAGCTACAGGTAGTGCAACGGCGAATGGCTTCATGGCATATTCATCCTCCCAGTAGTATATACAGGATTCTATTTTTAAAGGCTCATATATATGGGGATCCCGGTATAGTGTCCAGATAATATCCCTGTACCCAACCTCCATTGCTTTGACGAACTCCTTATATCCATAGACCTGGGGTATGAATCGATCGGTAAAATCAGGAAAAAGCTCTGCTATTTTACGGAGGGCTTTGATGTTATCGGACTTCACGTCAGTTACTATCCGTGCCGAAGGGTTCCTTGAAAGAAATTCTCTTATTGAAGCCAGATCCAGTGGTGTAAAGCCTGGAGCTGTTCTCAGTTCAAGAAATGCAGCATAGTCCATAGGTTCTTCGACTGTGAAGCCAAAAAATTTACTAAAAGTATTGCCCCAGTCATGAAGCCCCACCAGTTGATTGTCCTCTGACCATGAAAGATCGATTTCAAAGAGATGAAATGAATCGGCATTCTCATCGAGTGCTTCAACTGAGTTTGTGTAGGTCAAACCCCTGTAAGCTCCTCCCGCGTGAGCGATGGGAGGCAGGCAGGGCAGGAGTGTGAACCTGATCAATTCGACATCCATTGAGCCTCCATGACAGGGAAGAGAAACGGTATTCACGCTGTTGTCGTTCAACACCGTACGTTCAAAGTACAGCATTATTTCTATGTCATACATTCCCTGATGGAGCCACGTATACGCGATGCTATGGTCGTTCAGGGAAGGGCTTCTATCTAGCATACGAGAACTTCGATGCGTGAAATGGATCAAGAGTGTGTAGTGATCGTATCGTTCGTCCACTTCGTTTATCACAAAGTCGATCGTATATGCATGTCCGTCGGATTCCAGCGCGACGATATGGGGATTAATTCCTTTCGGAGGGCAATCATCGTCTTCAGCATGCTCAGAATCGGCATTCCCTGAACTTCGATGAGGCTGAAGAGACTGTGTGGCGTTTTCCTGTTTGGGTTGGAGGTTTGCCGCCCGCCTTTTTTGAATGGAAAACTGATCGATTCTGAAATCATGTTTCGATTCGCATTCATTCGATTTGACCGAATACCGTTTAACGGTCAGTTTGGTGGCCTGTATCGGATTGACCGATATCGCCCGTAAATACGCCCATACACGCGTTAAAGGTTCCTCTGTGTGGAAACTGAATGACAGCAGGAGTGAATCGCCGTCCTTTAACACCGGTATTTTGATTTCCGGAATTGTCATTTTTTCATAGGATTCAAGCATTTGAAGCACAAGCCGTATGGATGCATTGCTACCCCTGCTGTCGGGTCCTCCAACCAGTTCAGCAGTTACCTCAAGCTCTACCGTTACGGTGCTGGCTCCGGGAATATCAAGGTATTGACCGCTCGACAACAATCTGCTTTCTCTGCTGCCGATGATGTAGCTCTCATCTTCAAGAAGTACATAATTGCGATCCTTTCTCGTGCTTTGAAAGAGAGAACTGTCTGCAGAAGTCTGATACCACAATAGCTCTTCGGACAGTTTCCGGCCCTCATCATTTTTCACGATCATCGTTGAATACTCACTCGAAAAGAACTCACCATTTGCAGATCGATATATCTTCACGCAGTTCCTGTTTATACGTTTTTTTACCACCCCTTTCCGGCTGCAAAAGTAAGGGCCAAAAAGAATGGTGCGTTCTGAAGTGAGATCTCTGAATATACTCTTCTTCGGAAAGGAGTGTGGGAGGTCGGTTAAACCAAGATAATCCAGTATTGAGTAGGGAATATCGATGAGTCCAAAAACACTGCGGTTGATAACTGCAAAGGATTCGGGACTATGGGCAACCGACAGGCCCCAGTAATTCCCATATGGCTGTCCCTGGACCCCGTGTGATTCATCGGAAGTAATGAGTAGCAGTGTGTCATTGAGAGTGCCGTTTTCTCCCAGCCGCTTAAAAAAATCGTCAAGTGCTTCATCGAGATATGCCACCGCAGCAAGCTTACGACTTGAGAATTCCTCTTCAAATTCATCAGGAATTGTATAGGGGTGGTGTGTACCCACAGTGAGTAGTGTAAGAAACCAGGGTTTCGAGTGTTTATTGAGGTCCTCGATGCAGGCTGCCGCCTGCTCGAAAAAGGCTTTGTCATCTGGTCCCCATCCGGAGTGCACGTACTGGTATTGGAAATACTCTTTCCCCAGTACCCGCTCGAAGCCCGATTCGGGCATGAACAGATTTTTCGACATAAAGGATAAGTCGGCAGCTTGCAGGTACACTGTTGTGTATCCTGCCCCGGCAAGAATCTCGGGAATGCATGGATTTCGTGATTCCGGGGAAAGCTTCACATACTCGTATATCTTGGGAGTAGTTGTTGAGAGTTTGCAGTAATCTCCAGAAAGAAGGGAATACAGACCGCGCATGGTCTGGCGATTGTGGGCGAGAAAGTTTGGGACAACGAGAGACTTCTCTGCAATATGGCTCAGACTCATCATTTTAATGGGGCAGCTCACATCTGTGCATTCCTGCACCTGCTCAACGTAGATGCCGGGGATTCCCTCGAGAACGACAATGAGAACATTTCTTGCGGCATCAGGGGGTTTACGAAAATAGGGTGCACCTTCAATTGGTGCACCCCTCTTTAGCTGCTCGGGACCATCGGCATCGGTGTTTATTGGCACATGGGATTCGGTGGCATGGATGGGGCGTGCCATTGATCTAGTGAAGGATAACCACAATAAATTGGAGGACTGCCATTCCCTATCTTTTGGCGATAGAATGTATAGACCTGAAATCGAGATGAAAACAAAGATCACAACATATGCGAGCCGTATCAGTTTGTTTTTTCCTGCTCGATAAAGTGCGACAAGGTACAGAATTATGCTGCTCATGAAAAGAATTGTGTACCGGGGAAAGGTGAGGCGCGATAGGGAGTATTTCATGAATTGTCCGTCTGCAGCATAGTGCAGATCAGCGACATTAATAAAGGTATTGAGCGCAGCGGCCATTTCCGTGCTGGCAATATGGTAAATGCCTGCAAGAATGATGAATACGGCAGCTAAAAGTATGTGAATCCTGCGGAAAAGGGTCGCAAGCAGGGTGAGAAGAACGGCCATGGCAAGGTCGCAAAATACTGCGCGGGGCAATACCGCCAAGGCCCCCGCCTCCTGCATCAAGACAGGTCGGCCGGTACAGAACATCACGATGAATAGGATCAAGGCAAAAGATATAAACACTACCCCGGACCGCGGTCTCCGGACTCGAGCATGTTGATCTTCTACATCTTTTTGCATTGCAAATACAACAATTATACACCCTTCAGAGGATGTCGTAAAAAAATATTAGTGTACAATTAAGTTCGCGATTTGGTACTTGAAAAAGGCCATCGTAAACTCCAAAATTACTACTGCAGTTTATAACCAGGCCAGATCCGTTATTAGCAATGCTGCAGCGGGTCCCGTTTGGATTAAAAAATAATACGCGACATTGGTTCCGTCGGGATTCATGATTATTAAAGTTCATCCTTCTGATAATTTTTCTAAAGACACGTCAATTCTTTGAGCAATGCTTTTGCTGTTATTAGATCTGTTGTTTCAAATCCTTCTGTGAACCAACCGTAAATCTCGGACAGGAGTTTATGCGCTTCTTCTTTCTTCCCTTTCTTTTTCAGGAGCTTACACAAGCTTAGAGTAGCCCGCAATTCCAAGGACTTCGCCTGCTTGCGTCGCGCAATGTCGACGGCGGTACGAAATTCAGTTTCGATCTTTTCTTCATCAGGATTATCCTGCTGTAATAATAATTCTCCTTTTACTCGATGGAGCTCTTCTTCGTAAAACCTTGCCCCGGTTTTTTCCATCATGGTCTCAGCATCGGCAAGTGAGGCAAACCCCTTCTCCAACTCTCCCGCTCTCCCATATGCATCAGCTAGAATGACGAACATATGAGGCAGTGTCACATCTGTTCCTGCTTCATGACAGGTATCGATGCCCTGGCATATCATTGATATACCCCTTTCTCCCTGCCCCAGCACAGTCAGTGCTGATCCCAGGTACACTTTCGACGCTGCAATCCAAAGCGTGAATCCATGTTCTTCAGAAATGTCAACAGCTATCTCTCCGTATTCCTGCGCTTGTTTTGTTTCTTTAAGCATCAGATAAGTAAAAGACGCAAAACACTGTACAAATGCTGTGTCGTAAACCTGAGATAATTCCTGAGCCAGATCGAGTGCTGTATGTATGCTCTTAATGGCCTGTTCCGGATATCCGAGAATCCAAAGGATTTCGGAATCCTGGGAATAGCAAACGGTAGCAGCATCTTCTCTGCCGGGGATCAATATGCGGGAGCTTTTCGGTTGAGAATTATAGAGGTCAATGCTCTGTTCATAGTGCGTTCGGGCGGAGGTATATTCACCTGCCCAATAGAAGTTTGATCCCAAATCGTGGTGAGCTTCTAATAATGCAGCAGGATCCTGTACCTGTTGTGCTATGTTGAGCATTTGATCTGCTAACCTGTAAGATGTTTTTAATTCAGCCCGAACCAAGTAATATATCCAGAGCCCGTGCAGTACAGTAAGGAGCTGGGCGGTTTCACCAACCTGTTGGCTCAGCTCTCTTGCACGATCTAGAGATTGCTTTACCTCAGGTGCCCCAAATCCTCTTACGGGCATCAAGGCAGTCCCCAATGCCGTTTGTAAGGCTAGTTCTATTGCCACACGTTCGGGTTTTTGCGAAAGCTTTTCTAATAGTTCCAGACCTCTGGTATAGTGTCCGATTGCTGCGGTATGAGCCGAACGTTTCATGTCTATATCGCCTGCACGCTGCCAGTAGGGAATGGCCTGCTCCAGGAGCCCCGCCTCAGTATAGTGATAACCTAATCGCTCAGGTTGTGTCTCTACTGTACTGGGGAATCTCTCCTCCAGCGCCTGGGCAACCTTCTTGTGATACTTCTGACACGTGCTCTTCAGCAGCGACCCGTAAGCCGCATCCTGAGTGAGAGCATGCTTGAAGATATAGGTTGACTGTGGGTAAATGCCTCTCTCAAATACAAGCTCAGAGTCTTTTAAGATAGAAAGATGGGAGAGCAGCTCCTTTTCAGGAAGCCCCGCCACTTCCTTAATCAACTCGTAGCTGAACTCTCTCCCCACAACGGACCCGGTCTGAAGTATCTTCTTTACAGCATCAGGGAGTGAGTCAACCCTCGCCATGATCACATCCTGTATCGTTGAGGGGATGCTCACATCATGAAGATCTTTAAGGGCAATGAATACATTGTCCTTCTTCTCCAGTACCTTCAGATCTTTGAGAGACTTCACAAACTCCTCAATGAAAAAGGGCACCCCCTCAGTCCTTTCAAGGATGAAATCTTCAAGCTCCCTGGCAACCCCTTCTGTGCCCAGAAGATTGTACACCATCGTGAGACTCTCCCGATTGGAAAGCCGGTTCAGGTTAACCTGAGAGTGATAGGACTTCCCGCCCCATGTGTGAACAAACTCTGGTCGATATGTTAAGAGCAATAGTACCCGTGCTCCCGAGATGCTGTCCAATAGATCCTTCAGCGACTCTTCCGAGCTCTCATCGATCCAGTGAAGGTCCTCAATTGCAAGGATCAGAGGCCGCTTCTCCGATCCTTTCAACACAATCCTCTTCAATGTTTCTTGAATACGCACCTTCTTCGCCTCGGGACTGAGGGGAATCTGGTCAATGCCACTGTCCTTTGCAGACAACAGCTCCAGAACATAGGGAAGGGTCGATGCTTCATCCACTCCCAGTGTTTGTAATCCTCCTGCCACTTTCTCCCTCTTGGCTACGTCACTATCACTGCCATTCACTTCGAACGTCGCCTTCAGGATGTCAGTTACCGGATGATAGGCCACACCCCTGCTATAGGAGAGACATTTTCCTTCTAAAAAAGTCACATTTTCGTTGGCCACTGCCTTACGGAACTCATACAGGATTCTTGACTTGCCAACACCGGCTTCAGCTGTTATGGAGAATGCCTGACCCCTTCCTCCTTTGGCCCTCTCGAAACCATCCAGCAACAGTTCGAGCTCACGCTCCCTGCCCACAAAAGAGGTTAGACCCCGCTCTGCACTGGTATCAAACCGCGTCCTCCTGCTGCTCGGTGCAATCACCCGGTAAACTTTTATCGGTTCTTCCTTACCCTTCACCTCTTGCTCCCCCAGAGCCTCGAACCGGAACAGGCCTTCGGTGAGCTTGAATGTATCTTCTGTTACATAACTCGTACCAGGTTCCGCAAAACCCTCCATCCTTGAGGCCAGGTTAACCGTGTCACCGACTGCCTTGAACTCCACCCGAAGGTCATTGCCCAGGGTGCCCACCACCACAGGACCCGTATGTATACCGATTCGCATCTTGATGGCGAGACTATCCCCTCGTTCCTGCTCAACCCGATCATTGAACCTGGATATCTCACGGTGTATGGCATAGGCAGATCGGATGGCCCGTTGTGGGGCATCCTCCAGCGCTATGGGGGCTCCGAATAATGCCATGATCCCGTCACCGGTCATCTCATTGACCGTACCCTCATAGTCGTGAACCTTGTGGATGAGTATCTCGTAGACTCGGTCCATGATGGAGTAGGCTTCCTCGGGACCGAGCCTCTCGGAAAGGGAGGTAAACCCCACCATGTCGCAGAACATCACCGTGACCTGCTTTCGCTCACCTTCAATTTTATCCCTCTGGGCCAGGACTTTCTCTGTGAGGGCTTTGGGGAGGTAGCGTTTGATTATTTCCAGTTTTTCATCAAAGGTGAACTCTTTGATGGATGGTTCCGTGGTAAGGCTCAGGTTTTTGCCGCATTTGCTACAAAACTTATCTCCTAAAAGGCATTCAGACCCACATTGAGGGCATACCTTTACAAGCTTGACTCCACATTCATGGCAAAACTTGCTGTCTTCGGAGTTTTCGGCCTGACACTTCTGGCATTTCATCTTCG
>CBFDDP010000076.1:0-15130 GCA_965603595.1 uncultured bacterium | reverse complement strand
GGGAGGCAGATAAAAAATGTTCCTCCACAGCCGATTTCTTAGTAGCTTATGCATCAGAAACTCCAGTGAGGGAACATATCGATGAAGCTTGCATTCTCAACATCCTGGGCAGGGGGAGACATCGACCGGGTGCTGGCGATACTTCCCCATGTGGATTCTCTTGAAATAGGAAGCAAGGGTGACCGGGATTTCTTCACCGATCTGGATTCACTGATCCGTGATGGAAGCATACCCGTCACCTCAGTACATGCAGTCGCACATCCGGGCAAAGAGGTGGAAGAGGCATACTATGCGCCGCGTCTCGCTAGCCTCGATGAGCAGGTTCGCCTGGAAGAGATCGATCAAATATCCACCACGGCTGAATGGGCCCTTGACGCAGGTGCCGGTGCACTCGTCATCCATACGGGAAGGATTGAGGACGAGGAGCTGAAGTCCATGTGCCTCACATACAGGGATGCGGTGCGGGCCGAAGGGACATACAGGGGCGAGCT
Organism: uncultured bacterium; assembly: GCA_965603595.1. Taxonomy (GTDB): domain Bacteria; phylum Spirochaetota; class B62-G9; order B62-G9; family DRHN01; genus JAGLSF01. Next base: position 14,639 of record CBFDDP010000076.1, on the reverse strand, counting down.
GTTCGAAGAGACCGTCAGCAGAAGGGCATGGCAGAGCCGGCCCTATCTCGAATCGATCATTGACAGTCTTGCGCTTATCTGCCCGAGATTTCCCGAGCTCAACTTTTTCATCGAAACCCGCCTTCATTACTACGAGATCCCCCTACCCGATGAACTCGATGCAATCTTCACTGCCCTTCCCTTTCCAAACCTCGGTTACTGGCACGATATCGGGCATACCTGCATGCTCGATGCTCTCGGGTATGTTCCCATGCTTACCTGGCAGGAGCGCTTCTCAGATCGGTGTGGAGGTGTCCATATACATGACATGGACTCGGACCTGCTCGATCATTATCCGCCTGGAGAGGGAGTGCTCGACATACACAGCATTCTCGCACAGTTCGGTTCTGAGGCCCTCATGACACTGGAGATACATGCGCGAAATAGTCTGGAGTCAGTGATTCGCGGGATACACTACCTTCGCGCCGACAGGATCTGCGTGTAACCTTCCTAATCCACGTCCGGATAGCGGGCTATGATGGAACGTATCACATCGAGGATATCGAAGAAGACATCGACGAGATCAGGGTCGAACTTCGTACCGGATAGTCGCTGCATCTCATGCAGTACATCCTCCTCCGTCCACGCCTCCTTATAGACACGTTTTGAACGGAGGGCATCATAGACATCAGCCATTGCAACGACCCGTCCATAGATGGGTATTTCATCACCCTTCAAGCCCACCGTTCGGCCATCTCTATCCTTCTTCAGGGGCTGTCCGCTCAGGATGTTGACATGGCCGGGATACCCGGTTCCATCCCAGTTTTCATGGTGGGTGAGAGAAACGATGGCAGATATCTCATCCATCTCTGACTGCTTGTTGAGAAAGAGGCGTGCACCGAGAAAGGTGTGGGCCTCCATTATCTTGCGTTCCTTGGTCGTAAACCTGCCCGGCTTCTTGAGCAGGACATCGGAAATGGCGACCTTGCCGACATCGTGAAGCATGGCAGCCATTCTGAGCACATCACGCTTCTTATTGATCTCCTCTGACGCCATTGACCTGCGGTGCGCCCACTTTTCGAAAAGCTCAATAGAATAGGATGCAACCCGGTTAACATGGGGGCCTGTCTCCTTGGGGTCTCTGAGCTCACTCATGGCGATCATTCGAAGAATAAGTGTACGGGTCAACTGTGCACGCTGCAGGGCCATACTCGCCGTACTGGCAAAATGCTGGCAGACAATCACATCCTCTGAGTCGAAGGCAACCACATTGCCGCCTGTGTCCTGTTTGTTGATAATCTGCAGCACACCGATGATATCACCCCGGCTTGTCTGGAGAGGTACGGTAAGCATGGAGGTGGTTTTATACTTGGATACCCGGTCATAGCTTGCGCTGAACTGATAGGGTGCCGAGGAGGGAATCTTGTACACATCGGGTATGTTCAGATACTGACCCGTCGCAGCGACATAGCCTGAGATTGTTTTCTTGTTGATCTCAACACGGAAGGTTGAGTAGATGAGTTTCTGCCCGGGCGGCAGTTTCTTTTGCTGTGTTTCATTCTGCACGTAGCTGAAGATGAGGTCGTTCTTGTCTTTTATATAAATCGTACCAGCATCGGCACTCAGTATCTTGCGCGCCTCGGTCAGGATCCTCTCGAGCAGAATGTCGAGGTCCTGTACGGTCGAGAGCTCTGTATCGAGACGGATAATCTCCCTCAGGCGCTTGGTTTCGTTACGCATTGAGCAGGCACCAACGTGTTAATCTCTAGTTAGTATAACAGTAGAACACAGCAAGCCGTGAGAAAAGACATACATGTATACACCTGTCACCTTATCAGTATATATCGTCAAAGTGGCCCATTTTTTCAAGCTCCTTCTCGTTTATAAGACCGAGCAGCAACTTCAAACGGACGATTTTCCGTACCGATTCCTCAATCTGCCGTCTGAAAGCATCGTCCATCCCCATCTCGTAGTGTACCCTGTCCACAAGAGCCTCTTCATCTTCCGGCATGAGCACCATGTCAGAGCCAGCCTGCAGTGCCTGTAAAGCAGGAGTATCGAAGTAACTAACAGCCTTCATATTCAGAGCATCGGTTATCACAATACCATTGAATCCAAGTTCCTCCTTGAGAACATGGGTGATCATGACATGCGAAAGTGACGAGGGCTTCCCCTCTGTACTGTAGTGCAACGAGTCCTGGACACCGATATGACCAACCATGATAAAAATGACACTTCTGTTGATAGCGCTCTGAAAAACAGGTATCTCAGGCGGGTCACCACGCACGAACAGCAGCTTCAGGTGTGAGTCTCCCTCCACGGTCCCGTGACCGGGGAAATGTTTGGCTGTGGCAGCCACATGTGCTGCCTGCGTGGTCGAAATAAAAACACCGGAAAGAAGCGATACGCTCTCGTACTCATTACCGAATGAACGGCTGCCGATCACCTCCCTGTTAAAGGAGTAATCACACACCGGTGCATAGTTTACATGAATACCCAGATTTCGCAATACCATGGTTATGTACAGGGCGATCTCCCACGACTGTTCGGCTGTGCGTATTCTTTCTGCTCCTGGTATCCTGGGTAAATCAGTGATACGCTCGTGGAGGAGAAGGGGTTCACCATCTATTGCAAAGAGGGGAAGAAGGGGAGCCGTACGCACAGCAATGTCGGTGAATCGCCTCGTGTATTCCCTGATCTCTCCACTGGTCGCACCGAGAAACATGACTCCCCCCGCATACCCGTCTCGTACCAACGCGTACGCACTTTCAAAATCACGGCCATTCCTACCACAGGAAGTAACAATGAGCTCGGCGATCATCTCTCTGGAGGAGAGTGCGTCCATGATTCGATCGACCTGCTTATTAAGGGACTCATCGTTACTGAAGAAGCGCACAAGCGGGCTGCTGTCAGCGTGGCAGGACCCGGTTTGTATCCTGGCCCGGACCTGTGAGGGGACTACAGGCAGGAGATAAAGTGCTGCCAGCAGGTACACTAGGGGTCTCATGATCATTCACTTAGAAGCGTCGTTAAATGCCCTCGACTTCAGCGATTCATCGAGCTCATCGATCCAACCGTTCCCTGCACCTTCTTTTGACTCAACCGCCTCAATGTAGGGTTTAATATCAAGCAGTGGGGTTTCATCGAAGGCATCGATATTCCCGGTATATATCACGTTGCCGGATATTTCCCTAAGAGGAACAACACTGAGCCCGATCGGGTTGGGACGTTTGGGAGACCTGCTTGCAAAGAGCCCAGTCTGCACCCCATCAGCCCATGGTGGCGACACGATAAGCAAAGATTCGTCGGACACCCTGTTGAGAAAGAAGAGAAGGATGATGTATGAAAAGCTGTTCAGCTTCCAGAGCCCTTCACTGTACCTCTCGTCCATAAGAATGCTGCACCGGGCGTCACCACTCCTCATCTCCGACGAAGGTGTGCCCGGTGTATAGGGCGTATGAATCGTTCCGATCTGATGGAACTGTATATGTCGATGGGGGATCCCACGGGCAGTGTCTTCATAGTGCCCATGCCCGTGATCTTCCTGTACACCATGTCCGTGCAGATAGGCCTTTGCATCCCGTACCTGTTGGGTAATGGCGTCTGAGAGCTCAAGGGCTTTTCTGATCGCCCGGCTGATATCATCATTACCGTATTCCTCAACACTGCGCAGCCACTTCTCGTTTTCCCTGTGATGCCCCTCATTGTGTTCGATCCAGTAGTCCAGAATGGCCCCGAGCCTGTCGGCGTTTATTCCAGAATCCTTCATGGCCGGCTAGCCTCCTCTCTGAGCACCACATAATTCTTCAGAAAGTTTACCTCAACGATCGCGTAACCCTTCATAACCTTCTTCTCACCAAAGAGGGTGTCGATTTCCACCTCTCCAGTTTCACTCACCCGAAGCTTTGAAGCCTCTTCGACCACCGCATTACGTTCATCGGTCTCCTCAACATACACGGATGATAGACACACTTGTATCACCTCCTATCGGGAATTAATCAACCTCAGGGTTTCAATGAGTATCTTCCAAAAGGAGCTCACACTGTCGATATGAACCCGTTCATCGGGAGAATGGGCGCCTCTGATCGTCGGCCCCAGAGAGATGGCGTCCATTCCCTGGAATCTGTCCTTGATCACCCCACACTCCAGCCCCGCATGAATGGCCCTAACGGCTGACTGCTGCCCGAGGACCCTCTGTACCCCCTCCCTGGCATATGCGAGCAGCTTTGAGGAGGGATCGGGGTTCCAACCGGGATACCCCTGGTCCTGCTCAATCCTGGCGCCTGAAAGCCCGGCGATACTCCCGTGCAGCTCAGCCACCCAGGAAAGGGCATTTTCAACGGAACTTCGATGGCTCGCGTGGATACGGACCTCCTTTGGCCCGGTTTGTATGGATGAGAGATTGCTCGAAGTTTCGACGAGGTCCTCCATAACCCTGCTCATGGCAAGAACCCCGTGGGGAATTACCATAAGCGTATCGACGAGACCGGTCGAGGAAAGGGGGTCGAACAGGGCTTCACTTTCACGCTGCACTTCAAGGTGAAAGTGCAATTCCGGCTCAACATCCCTGATCACATCGATAAGGTCGGCTGTGAAGTCGGCAAAGAGCCTTTCAACCCTCTCCCTTTCCTCCTCTTTCACGGCGATAACAGCAGTGGCTTCCCGTGGTATGGCATTGTCCTTATCGCCCCCCCTGATCGAAGCTATGCGAATAGGTACGGATCGCTTCACGAAGTTGAGCACCCGGGCAAGGAGCTTGATCGCATTGGCGCCTCCAAGATGGATTTCTGCACCAGAATGCCCGCCCCGAAGACCGGTGACCCCCATGTGAAGGAAGCTCAAATCCCCCTTCACGGTTTCCACATTCATGGGGAAGAACAGGTCGCTGTCCCTCCCGCCTGCACAGCCGATATAGAGCGCACCCACCTCCTCGGTATCGAGATTGATGAGCATTTTTCCGTTGATCATATGTGTGTCCAGCTCCATCGCCCCGTTCAGGCCTATTTCCTCCTCCACGGTGAAGAGGAACTCCATGGGATAGGGCTCGAGGTCGGAGTCCGCAAGCATAGCAAGCATGGCCGCAACGCCGATACCGTTGTCAGCACCCAGTGATGTACCGTCAGCCCGAATCCAGTCACCATCTCTCTTCAGTATGATGGGATCGCTGTTAAAATTGTGTATGCTCGAAGCGTTTTTCTCGCACACCATATCCACGTGGCTCTGTATGACGACCGCCGGTAGGCCCGTATATTTCTCACCCACAGGCCTGCGCATAACGATATTTCCCGCCCCGTCTTCACGGTGTTCAATCCCCCTTTCACGGGCAAAACGAAGCAGGTAGTCCAGAATCCCCCGCTCATTCCCCGAGGCACGGGGGATTTGTGAAATCTCCTCGAAGTAATACCAGAGCTTCCCTGGCTCAAGGCCCTCAGTGATCATACCTGCCATCCTCTCTGGAGAAATACCATTTCTTCATTCGAAATGCACCCCCTTTATTGTCCGCAGATGAGACCATACTCATGTCATGGGGTAGTACAGTCAGCTGCTCTATAAAAATAGTACCTGGAGGGTGGTTAAACAACCGCTTTGTATGCGGGATGCATGTGTGGAACCTGTGAGTGTTGCGGTGGACTCATCTCAGTGCGTCGAACTGCAGCGTGTAGAGGCTTTTGTAAAGCCCCTTCCCGCGCATCAATTCCTCGTGCCTGCCCTGTTCGACAATGCGTCCCTGATCGAGAACGATGATCTTCTGCGCATGCTTGATTGTGGAGAGGCGGTGGGCAATCACTATGGAGGTGCGCCCCCGCATGAGCCCGATAATAGCATCCTGAATGAGGCGTTCTGTCTCTGTATCAATACTCGAGGTAGCCTCGTCAAGTACAAGCACAGCGGGGTCTGCATAGAGCGCCCGAGCAAAGGAGAGAAGCTGACGTTCACCGGCAGAGAAGGTGGCCCCGCGCTCCATGACCTGCTCATCTCGCCCACCATGCAGGGCGCGGATGAAGCGGTCGATATGGGTGATGCGGGAGACAGATGCAAACCGCTCCTCATCATAGGGGAAGCCGAGGGTGATATTTTCCCGCAGGCTTCTCGAGAAGAGAAAGACATCCTGCATGACGGTTACGATATGGCTCCTGACCGTCTCATAGGGAATGTCCTGTATGTCCACGCCATCGATCAGTACCCGTCCCCGTTGAACACGGTAGAACCGGGACAGAATGTTTATGATGGTGGATTTGCCCGCCCCGGTTTCCCCGACGATCGCGAGCGTCTGTTGCGGTTCGACGGTAAAACTCACACCCCGGAGCACCCACTCATCCGGTTTGTAGCTGAACCAGACATCCTGGAATTCGATTCTGCCCTGAAACTTAAAGTTCGAATCCGGCCCGGGACCAACACGTCTTTGTTCACGCACCCCCTCCTCGCGGAAAACCGATAGGATCTTCTCCCCCGCAGCTGTTGCACTCTGCATAATGTCAAACTTCTCCGAGAGGTCCCGTATGGGATGGAAGAAACGCTCGATATAGGCTATGAACATGATGAGAAGACCGTATGAAACCCGGTCCTGGACAATCCCGCGTGCCCCGAAGTAGATGACTGCAGCAATAGCAAACCAGCGCATAAATCCGATAAGCGGCCTGAACACAGCATTTATATACAGCTGCCCCATCTGCGCCCGGTACACATCATCATTCTTGTGCATGAACTTTCGGAAATTGCTGACCTCCCGTACGAATATTTGTACAATGCGAATTCCCGTTATGGTCTCATTGAGAAAGCTGTTCAGCTCACTGATCCTGGTACGGATCTTACGGTAGGCATTGCGTACCTGCACACGAAAGAGCACGATGAAGAGTGCGAGAAAGGGAAAGGAGATTGCCACGATCAACGCAAGGGTCACGCTGGTGAAGAACATAATCACCGTTATGCCGAGCAGCATGAGTATATCCTGAAAGAAGGTGACGAGAACAGAGGAGAAGAGTTCGTTCAGCCGCTCGATATCGTTGGTCACCCGGTTGACGAGTTTTCCGATGGGGTTACGGTCATAATAGGTCACATTCCTGCTCAGTATGTGGGCAAAGAGGTCCCTGCGCAGATCACGCATGGCATTTTGTGAGAGCCGCATGAGAAAGATAATCTGCAGATAACTGGCCACAAACTGCATGAGCAGAATACCCATAACAAGCACGATGAACTGTACGATACGGCTGAAATCAACTTCCCGCAGCAGTGCAATCTCACTGACCTTTAATGCATTGAGTGTGGATGTTTCGAAGAGGTAGATACCTTCACCATAGGAAGTTATACTGCCCTGCTGCACATATTTCATGATCTTCTTATCGAGCTTCGGATCGTCGGTCCTGGTTTCGATGAGCACATAGCTCTTAGATGAGAGTGCACCCGACTCGATCAGCTCCTCCTTCTCGCTCCTCGAGAAGAGTTTCAGGTCCGATCGAAACATAAAAACTTCCGAGTCTGTCAGTATGACACTACGCCGACGGCCTGTAGAGACGCTCTTCTGAAGTCCATCCGTGAACATTGTCCTGTCCACCACGCGGCCCTGTTTGAAGATGTACCGGTCGACGATAGTCTTGAAGAGGAAAGGAATCGTCAGACTTGCACCGGCAATGAGAAACACAAAGAGCAGCGAGATCACCAGATACTTACGGTAGCGCAGTATGTATGAAAAGAGGAGGCGGAGCACATCCCTGTTATAGAGCCTCCCATTGTCCTCTGTCTCTTCCTGATAGTATTCCATGACCATACCTATCCCGGGAGTTTTTCCTCTATGCGCTGGAGCTCGAAAAGCCTGCAATAATACCTATCCCTTTTAAGGAGCTCCCGATGGCTGCCCTGTTCCACTATCTTTCCACCTTCGAGCACGATAATGCTGTCACACTCCATTACTGTTGAAACTCTGTGTGATATGAATATCACCGTTCTCCCCGCCATCTCCCTGCGTATGTTTTTGAGCACCTCCCGCTCTGCCCGGGCGTCCACCGATGAGAGCGCATCATCCAGTATGAGTATGCGTGGCTTTATGAACAGGGCACGAGCGATGGACACCCTCTGTTTCTGCCCGCCCGAGAGCGTTACCCCGCGCTCTCCCACCAGGGTATCGAATCCCTCCTTGAACTCCATAACTTCATCGAAGAGGGCCGTCATCTCTGCATAATGCCTGACCCTGTCAAGGTCCTGTTTCTCCTCGTCAGCGCCGAAGGCAATATTGTTCCGTATGGAATCGGAAAAGAGAAAGGGATCTTGTGGTACATACCCGATTGAACTCCTAAGCTTTGAAAGGGGCAGCTCGTGGATGTCACAACCATCCACCCGCACCTCACCTTCCTGTATGGGAAAGAGCCTGAAGAGAAGCGAGACAAGCGTGGACTTACCCGATCCCGGCTTTCCCATAATTCCCAGTGATGAACCCGCCGGTATCTCGAGGTTGACATCCTGCAGCACGTTTTCTTCACCGCTATAACTGAAGGACAGGTTCCGGATGCTGATGCTCCCCGCACTGAGTTCCATATCACGGAGCACCCCTTCCGAGTCGACCACCCCTGAAGGGATTTCCCCTGAAGGGACTCCCTCGTTTCCCTCGGTCGCCTCCCTACGGTCGGTCACCCCTGAAGGGATTTCCTCCCTACGGTCGGTCACATCGGGTTCGGCCTGCATGAGCTCGAGAATCCGCTTCGACGATGCAATGCCGCGCTGAAATATCATGAACACCCAACCGATGGCAATCACGGGCCAGATGAGAAGGCCAAGATACATGCTGAAGGACACGAACTCACCGAAACTCAAGTCCCCCAGTATTACCGATCTGCCTCCCACCATGTAGAGTATTGCCATGGAAAGGCTTGCAAACAGTGTCACTGCAGGGAAGAATACGCCCCAGATCTTTATGAGCCGAAGGTTCTTCTGCACGTATTCCTCGCATTTTTGCTCGAACTCTTCGATCTCGTGTTCCTCCTGTACATAACTCTTGACCACCCTGATGCCTGAGAAGGCCTCCTGTGTACGGGCTGAAATAGACGCAAAGGACTCCTGAACCGCCTTGAAGCGAGTTTGTATGAGGGGACCGTACCTCGCGATCATGAAAATGATACACGGCAGGGGCAGGACAGCAAAAAGTGTGAGCCTTACATTGATGGAGAGGAGGAACACCAGTGAGAGTGTTCCCATGAACAGGGCATCGGTGATCGCCAAGAAGGATGGTCCGGCCGCCATCCGTATGGCGTTCACGTCGTTTACCATCAGGGCCATGAGATGCCCTGTACGTGTACGGTTGAAGTAGGAAAAACCAAGCCCCTGCAGGTGGTCAAACATCTCCTCCCGCACCTCCTTCTCGATCCTTCGTGCGGTCCCCATGATGAAAAGCCGCCAGAAAAACCTCAGCACCACCATACCGAATGCAAGTGTGAGAATGAAGGCTGCGTTTCGCAAAATCAGCTCGGAGGAGAAAGTTGCCTTGCCAATCACATCGATGGTCCTCTGAACGATGCGCGGAATGATGAGCTGTACAAGATCCACACCCATGAGCACGAGTACCCCGGCTGCCACTGCGGGGATATGCCGCTTCACGAAGGATAGTATAAAGGCGAGTGCTTCCCTGCTGTTTCCCTGCGCTGTTTCATTTTTCATTATGAATATGGGAGAATCAATAGGTCTTACTGGATAGTGTAACAGCGTGAATGAGCTCGGGGTATAAAAATACTTTGAACAATATGCTGACACCTGTTCTGGGAGATCAGGGTTATGTCGTTCGGAAGCGTTCCCACAGGAGCTGCATGACCTCCTCGAGCCTGGAACCGAGGACCTCGCCCCCTTCTGTTGTCACGTCATCCTCGTTCTCCAGCACGGCATAGGGGATGTGCCTGTCACCGATATGCAGGTATGCGTTATCGACCCCGGATAGCTCAGCCCAGTCGTTCTCCCTGTACAGTACTTCCAGCTTTTCATCGGGCAGTGCATGCTCGAGTATGCTGTAGGGGCGGTCAGGATTATAGCGCCTCCTGTTTTTTCGAAAGGACTCCTCATAGGATACTTCGATGTAGAGCACGGCGGCTCGGTGCAGAATATCACCGCTCAACTGTGCGAATGCACGACCAAAACCCCCATGTTCAGACCCCCTGGCGAACTCGATAATCGTGGTCGTATGCTTATGATAGTGAGGGTTCTCATGCACCCTTTTAGTGTACTCGAGTTCGATTCTCCTGATGAGAAGGTCCCACAGGTATGTATCCTTGAAGTACCCGTCAGGGGTCGTATGCAGACGGGGTTTTCCCATCTCGGTAAGAATATGGTCCTCTTCGAACCAGGCCCAGAGCATGGGGAAGTCATCGATCTCTTCGAACTCACCGATGTGGAAGCGGCCCACACGGGAGCGCAGATCAACGCTTCGGAGATACCGGACGAGCTCGCTCTTACCCGCGGCAGGTCTAGCGATGAGGATGATAACATCAAAGGTATCGGTCATGCCATGTCTCTTATCAATACTGATAGATCAATCCGCTTCATTGGGTATGGTGTCCTCTTTTTCTGTACCTACCAGGTAGGCTATCACGATTTTCCTTTAATAGCTGTAGGTACTGCCGCCGATGAACTCGCGCAGGAGGGAGTCGCCGGGCACGATGCTCTCGTCGGACCAGGCAGGGATTCTTTCAAAGATTTCATGCACACGCTGCGCCCTTTCCACGGCATCTGCCCTGCTAGGATCATTGCGAAACTCCTCGATAAAGCCGGGAAAGAGATCCCCAAGACGGTTTTTCATAATCGGGATCTCGTAAACGAGAAAGGTGTTCATGATACAGTGGGCCTTTGTTATGTTGGAGATGATATACCGGAGCTCCGAGCGCCGCACAAAGTGCCAGTGCGTCAGTGTTTGACGGGGGCTGTAATTCCGAAACTGCATGTCCCGCAACATGCGCCTGAGCATGCGTATATCTGCCCAGCGAATAAACCGCCCTTCACCGTCCTTGAGTTGTGAGAGGGTCTCCACATAGAGCTTGAATTTCTGATGCTCGGATATACTCTCCGTCATTTCCTCGTACATACCGTGGAGCGAGTCGATGAGCACAATATCACGCGGTTTCAGGGAGAGCGTCCCCGATATTCCCTCCCGATTGCCCGTCTTGAAATTGTAACGGGGTATTTGAACAGCTTTACCATCAAACAGCTTGCCCAGATGCTGCGAGATCAGGTCGAGATCGATGGCCTGGGGCGTCTCGTAATCGTAGTCACCTATGGAATCCTGCGGCTGATCTTTGAGGTTGAAGTAGTAGTTGTCCACGTTCAGGGTACGAAGATGGTACCCCCGTTCCTTCAGCCTATCAGCGAGTTTCATGGTGGTGGTAGTCTTTCCCGATGAGGAGGGCCCTGACACGATAACAAGTCTTAGATCCTCTATCCGGTCGAGCAGGTTTCGAACAGCTTCGTCAATCTCTCTTCTATAGAACTCCTCGCAGGATTCCACAAGCTCGAGGTAGCGGCCATCCTCCATTACAGCACTGAGCTGGTCGAGGGAGAAGCAGCAGTGATCAATTCCCCAGACCAGGGCGTTCCAGAGCTTCTGATAGGGAATGTTGTCTGACGAGTAGGTGAGGTTTTCACGGCCGGCACGCTTCAGTGCATGTTCATACCGGTATATAATGTAGGTCTTGGCCGTCTTCGCATGACCCCGTTCGATAAGAGCCTTTTCCACGAGGTCCTGGACCTCTTCTACGGTGGGGTATGTCTCAGGCTGCTGCCGAAGCGTTAACCGTTCGATTACGTCATCCGTCACCCTTTCCGCGGTTTCCCGGTCCCGACCCCCCACAGCGATAGCGGCAGAGAGTATGGCCAGGGTAATCTTGTTCCGATCAAAGGGAACGACCCTTCCATTTCTTTTTATGATCTTTTCAATCATAGGAACACCCTAGACGAATCGCTGTCTGATCTCGGAACTCACGAAGTCGAGTATAGCCACCGTGATAGCGATAAACCAGACCGCAATACCGGCAGAGCGGTAATCCAGGAGTCTGATGTACTGCACGAGAAGAAAGCCGATGCCGCCGCCGCCCACAAGACCGATGATGGTCGACATACGCACATTGATGTCCCAGCGGTAGATAGAAAAGGAGACAAAGGGCGGTATCATCTGGGGGATGACGGCGTACATGATTGTCTGAATCTTGTTCGCACCGGTTGCCTGTATTGCCTCAATGGGACCGGGATCGATGTTCTCAATTGCCTCAGAGTAGAGCTTTCCCAGCGCGGCAATGGAGTGAAAGGTCAGTGCGACGATACCGGCAAAGGGACCGAGACCGACCCAGACAACTGCGACAAGGGCCCAGATCAGCGGTTCAATGGCCCGAACGATGTTCATTATGGTACGGGTAAGATAGTATATGGCCATGGTAACCCGTGAGCCTGACATGAGGTTTCGGGAGGCGAGAAAGCTCACCGGAATGGCAAAAATGATGCCGAAGAGGGTTGCCATCATTCCCATGAAGATAGTCTCAGCCATGCGTCCTATCGTCAGCCTCAGCGGATCGGCGACCATGATTCTTCCCAGATCGGTCACCTGACGGGCTTCGACACGATGTATCTGCCTCCCCCCGGCACTGGGCGGAATGAGCCTGTAGGGCATGACGAGCTCAAAGGTGAAGGAACCCTCCCTGTCGGTCTGCACGCTGACATACTCACCCTCCTGGCGGGGCCGAAATTCATTTCCCACAGGGTCGCTCCACCAGATCTCGGTTACCGTGTTGGGAACGAAATTACTGCCGTAGAGCGTGATGACGGAGCCCTTGACAACATTGTTGTTCTCATCCAGCCTCGAAAGTTCACCGCATCTTGGTTCGGCAAGGAGATAGTGTTCTCCCTCGACCTCTACGGGAATGGGAGGAAGCTCATCCTCGCAGCCGATGAGTATCTCAAGTCCAGCGCTGATCTTTTCTGCTTCCCGGGTGACTGCGGCTTTCCACGGCCAGAGAACCTTTGAAAGGGGCGGTACTGCGTCGGGGAACTCAGTCACCATCTTATAGATGTTGATCTCACTGATCTGCCAACCCATGGTAAAGAATATGACGATGATAAGAATAAAGATGGCCGGGTTGCTCTTTTTCTTTGTCTGCTGCTGGGCGTCCCATGCATTTAGGAGCCAGAGAAAGAGCGTACAGATGAGGAGAAAACCCACGAACAGGGGCCTTCTGCTGAATGCCTTCTGCAGTTTTGCGAAAGCACCAACCTCGCGGTGCGCGAGCAGATGTATGCGCCAGTACAGTATGAGCAGCATGCTCGCAAAGGAGCTCAACAGGAGCACGCCGCGTCGGACCTGGCCCGCAACGACCTGACCGAGACCAGGAATGATCAACGAGCAGAACGCTGCAGCAGGGCCCGACACCCTGCTCTGGCCCGCACCTGGCTGAGACGCATTCCCCCTCATCTACTCTTCCTTCCTCCCGGCACTCACACGGATCGCCTCTTCACCGTAAATCTCCTTGAACTCCTCATCGGTCATACGGCGTATCTCTTCGCGGGAGCCCCGATAGACGATCCCGCCGTCGCGAAGGCCAATAACGCGTGACGCGTATCGCTGCACCAGATCGAGGTAGTGGAGGCTGCACAGCACGGTCATGCCCTCTTCCCTGTTCATGCGCTCCAGGTATCCGAGAATGGTGTGGGCCAGAACGGGATCCAGGCTCGCAACGGGTTCATCGGCAAGGATCATCTTTGGCTGCTGCATGAGCGCACGGGCAACCCCCACCCGCTGCTGCTGACCGCCGCTCAGTTCATCGGCCCGCTTGAAGGCCTGGTCTTCAATCCCCACCCGTTCGAGTGCACGCATGGCCATATCCCGGTCCTTTGCCGGGAAATGGTACATCACGCTGGTGATGGGGTTTGTGTAGCCGAGCCTGCCCGCAAGCACATTGGTGATCACGTTTGAGCGCTTGACCAGGTTGAAATGCTGAAAGATCATGCCGATCTGCCTGCGTATGGTGCGAAGCTCTGCGGGATCGGCCCCGGTTATGTCCACGCCGTCCCATAGGATCTCCCCCTCGGTTGGGTCGATGAGGCGGTTGATACAGCGGAGCAGCGTGGACTTTCCCGAACCGCTTAAGCCGATGATGACGAGGAATTCACCGGTTTCCACTTTGAAATCCACGTTCCGTAGGGCAACAGTCCCGTCATCGTATATCTTTGTGAGGTTTCGTATTTCAAGCATGATTCACCAGACTGCCTGGACTTCAAACTCCAACCCGACTGCCCTACTCCTGCAGATCAGCAATGCTCATACCTGAGGCCTGCAGGACCTGTCTGAAGGGATCATAGAAGGTGTCGTCGTGCTCCTCGAGTCCGCTCCACTGATAGGCGGTTTTCAATGCGTCCTTCCCCTCCTCGGTCTGCGCAATCTCGAGAAGCGCTGCCACGATCTTTTCACGCATGTCATCCGGCACAACCGGCGAGAACTGTACGCCGTCGTTGGGAATGTCAGCGGTCACCTCGATGACAACGACCTTCTCCATGACATCAGGGTGATCTTCCTCAATGCGGGTACGGGCGTCCATATAGGTGGCGCCGGCATCGATATCACCGTTGTACACCGCGGCTACAACCGAGTCATGGCTCCCCGCATCGACGATCTCATCAAGGTCGGTTTCAGGATTGATGCCCGC
>CBFDDP010000075.1:0-15697 GCA_965603595.1 uncultured bacterium | reverse complement strand
TATCTGTAATAGAGTAAAAAAAATAGGCTTGACAGGTTTCCTGTATGCCGGTAAAATAGAAAACGGTTACATGAAACTAATTTCATAAACTCCACTTTAAGTGGTGGTGTTATATGGCAACCATATTGGATGTGGCTGTAAAGGCTGGTGTCTCAAAGGCGACAGTATCTCGTGTCCTGAACAACACTGCAGTTGTAAACAAGGAAACAAGAAAAAGAGTGCTTGAAGCGATAGAGGAGCTCAACTATACACCAAGCTTTTTAGCACAAGGAATGAGAAAACAAAAAACTGGTACATTTGGGATAGTCATTCCAGATTTTAGCAATCTATATTACTCTGAGTTTTTAAAACATATCGAGAATGAAGCAAGAACAACTAGGTATACCACAATAATAAGTTCTATTACAAAAGATCCTGAAAAGGAAAATGAGTATATAGTAAAACTGGTAGAAAGGCAACAAATTGAGGGGTTAATTTTGTGTTGGTATATTAGTGTTCAAGAGAATAGATCTTTTTTAATTAAACTATCAAAAAAGTTACCCATTGTAATAATGGATGAACCTTCAAATGATTTACCGATATCAGCAGTTTATTCAGATCAATACGGAGGACTTAAAAAATTAACGAAATATTTAATTAATAAAGGTTATAAAAAAATAGGCATAATTAAAAGTTTAAAGAAATATTCTATTGGAGAAGCTAGGTATAAGGGGTACCTAGATGCATTAAAGGAAGAAAAGATAAAATTAAGTCAAGAGCTGATAGAAGAAAGCGATTGGACTGTTTCAGATGGTTATACAGCTTGCAATAGATTATTGAATAAAGCAACGCCTACTGCAATAATTGGAGTCAATGATTTAATTGCAATTGGTGCATTAATGAGTGTTTATGAAAGGGGTTTGTCTATTCCGGGTGATATAGCAATTGCGGGATATGATAACATTTCATTGGCTCAGGCGGTCTATCCTTCTTTAACAACCGTTAGGGAACCCATTAAGGAAAAAGCTAAGGCAGCAATTGATCTATTAGTAAGAAAAATACAAAATAGACGGACAAGGAATAAGGATATCACATTTGAAACTGAACTAATTATTAGAGATTCTGCATGAATCGCTAATTTATGCCATAAATATGTATACTGTTTTTTGTGAAATGATGGGTAGAGACAATAAAATGTTTCTTGATTGCCATTCTATTGAATTTGATAACTATTTCTTATCTATACTCCTTTAGAAGTTCTTGACAAATGCGTACCTGTAAAAAATAATTCTGTGAAGTAATGTAAATAGTTTCATGAAAAGGGTTACAATTCAAGTTTATTTTAGAGTAAAAGGCTGAATAAGTGGAAAGCATGCTCGCTCTCAAGAATATAACAAAGAAGTTCACCGGAACACTTGCACTCTCAGAGGTGGATTTTGATCTCTACTCCGGAGAGATTCATGCTCTCGTCGGAGAGAACGGAGCCGGAAAATCGACGCTGATCAAGATCATAACCGGAATATATCAGGCTGATGCCGGGGAGATTGTATTAAACGGCAACAGGGTCGTATTCCATGATGCCCGAGCCTCATATGACCACGGAATAGCGGCAATCTATCAGGAGGCGAGCCTCTTTGAGGATTTGAGCATTGCAGAGAACATCTATATCGGGCACCAGGAGATAAGGCCTGTTACCAGGAATATAAAATGGGGTGCACTGTATTCAAAAGCCCATGAGTTTATCAGGAGTCTGGAGGTAAACCTCGATCCTCGCGCCCTCGTCAAGAGCCTCAGTATTGCCGAGAAGCAGCTGGTAGAGATCATCAAGGCACTTTCTGCAAATGCCAAGATTCTCATTATGGATGAACCGACGGCATCGCTTACAAAGGAGGAGATCGACTATCTGTTCAGAATTGCACGAAAACTGAGAAGCGAAGGTACCGGTATTATCTTCATATCACACAGACTGGAGGAGGTTTTCGAAATCGCGGACAGAGTAACGGTAATCAGGGACGGGAAGAAGGTGGGAATGGTAGAAAAACAGAACCTCAACGTCGACGAGCTTGTGAGGATGATGGTGGGAAGAAACCTCAAAACCCTCTATCCGAAGACTGAAGCCGCTATAGGAGAGCCTGTTCTTCGTGTTGCCGGGCTGTCGAGGGCTGGTGAGTTCAACAACGTTACATTCGAGCTCAGAAGGGGTGAGATTCTGGGGTTGGCCGGCCTCGTTGGCGCTGGGAGGACGGAAGTGGCACGTACGATTTTTGGAGTGGAGAAACCGGAAGGAGGGAGGATCTTTCTGGAAGGGAAACCCGTAACCATAGATAACCCCCGCCAGGCGTTGGATCTTGGTATTGCCTATCTCTCTGAATCGAGAGGAGAGTATGGGCTGGTTCTGCCGATGACTATTACTCATAACATAACGGTGCCGATTCTGAAGAGATTTTCACGTTTCGGCTGGGTCGACAGGGGAGAGGAAAAAACGGCTGCCAAGAAGTTCTACGACCTGCTCGATATCCGCGCTTCCGGTCTGGATCAGAAGGTGGAGAGCCTCTCGGGTGGAAACCAGCAGAAGGTATCGATTGCAAAGTGGCTTGCTGCGAACGCGAAGATGCTCATTCTCGACGAGCCGACAAAGGGAATAGATGTCGGTACCAAGGCAGCGGTGCACAAGCTTATGAGCGACCTTGCAAATGAAGGAAGGGCGATACTGATGATATCCTCGGAGATTCCTGAGATAATCGGTATGAGCGATAGAATACTCGTTATGAATGAAGGGGTTCTCGTTTCCGAGATAACGAGGGCTGAAGCTACGCAGGAAAAGATTCTGACCGCGGCACTGGGTGAAAAGGGGAAGCCTTCTTAAAGCAAAGAATGAGAGCATGAGATGAATAGTGAAAGAGTAAGGACTCAATTGAAAGAGATGGTTCGAAGAAGGGAGTTCGGCATAATCATCATCATCGTGGTCGTGATGCTGGTTGTGGGCCTCAGAAATCCCACCTTCTTTACAATGGATAACTGGAAGGATATGCTGATGTACGCGTCGATCCTTGCCTTCATCTCTATCGGGCAGATGATGACCATTGTCACCGGAGGCATTGATCTTTCGGTCGGCTCTGTGGTTGCGCTTTCCGGGATGAGTGTCGGGATGATAATGCGAGGGTATCCCGTCCTGCACCCGGTACTGCTGGTGCTGCTGGGAACGGTATTCGGACTTGGCTGCGGATTGGTGAATGGACTTTTAATAGGCAAAGGCAAAATCCATCCTCTCATTACCACTCTTGCAACGATGTCGATCTACAGAGGCCTCGTGGTCGTCGTCTCGGGGAGCAGGTGGGTCGTTTATGGAGACATTACTGCCGGTTTTAAACTGATAGCCCGTGGCAATATCCTAGGTATCAACAACCTGATGTTTGCTGCGCTTATTATTGCCGTTGTAACGTACTACTTTTTGAACCATACGAGAAAAGGCCGTGAGATATACGCATTTGGAGACAACCAGGAAGCTGCCAAGTTTGTAGGAATAAACAGCACAAAGATCCACATTCTCGTTTTGGCTATCTCAGGGATGCTTGCAGGATTCGGCGGTGTCCTTTGGGTTTCAAGAGTACACACTGCACAGGCCAATACTGCGCTTGGATATGAGATGCAGACCATAGCGTCCTGTGTCATCGGTGGTGTCTCGATCTTTGGTGGGGTCGGTTCTGTTTTTGGGGTGCTGCTCGGAACTCTCATGTTCGGTATTATCCTGAACTCACTTGAGTTAATAGGTATCGTTGATTTCTGGAAGCTTTCCGTCCAGGGTTTCATCATACTCGTGGCAGTGATATTCGATGCAGTGCTTTCCCACCGCGTTAGTGAGAGGATGCGAAAACAGAGGAGAATATTTGATGCCGAGTGATAGTGAAAACAGGCCGAGATCGTCAGCATCTGCTGTGCTGAAAAGCTGGGAGTTCACCATATTTGCGCTGCTGATAGTTGTATTTATCATCAACCTATTTCTTTCACCGGACCTGTTTCGAATTGAAAACCTCTTCGATGCTACGCTGACATTTACAGAGAAGAGCATCATGACCCTTCCGATGGCTCTCCTCATCATTAGCGGAGTGATAGACATTTCGATTGCTTCTATATCGGCGATGTCGGGGGTAATACTCGGTGTATGCTACAAAGCTGGAATTGCCATCGGCTACGCTGTCCTGATCGGATTGATGGTTGGCCTCCTTGCGGGCCTGATAAACGGATTGATAATCACGAAGCTCAAGATCCCATCCATCGTGGTAACCCTCGCGATGATGCTCTTCTACAGGGGAATAGGATATATCCTGCTGGGAGATACTGCGGTGAGAGACCTTCCGGAGCGGTTTGGCCTTCTGGGAGGGGCGTACAGTGTTACATTCATTCCCATACAGTTCATGATATTCATTGTCCTCGCAATTGTATTTGGACTGCTTCTGCACCGAACAAAATTCGGCCGTTTGATCTATGTTGTAGGGAACAATGAAAAAACCGCACGATACTCGGGAGTTCCCGTAGACAGGGTCCGATTGATACTCTGTGCGGTGAACGGGCTAATCTCCGGCTTATCGGGTGTTCTTCTGACCTCGCGAATAGGGTCGGCACGGCCAGATATAGCCCTGGGAAACGAGATGGCTGTCATCACTATCTGCCTTCTCGGAGGGGTGTACATATTCGGCGGTAAAGGATCTATCATAGGTGTTGTTATCGCGACGCTGATGATCGGGTACGTGCGCTACGGTCTCTCGATCCTCAACATCCAGGAGCAGGTTATACGGATCGTGACCGGAGGGCTTCTCATTATAGCACTTTTGATACCTACGATTTCGGCAAAGTTCAATGTGAGAGAAAAGTTTTCAGGGAGTGGATAGGATAAAGACCCTGCGCTTCTCGTGCGGTTTCTTCGGATATCGCAGGGGACCGCAGGTGGATTCAGGATAAAAAATTTAAGATTAAGGAGGAGAAAGATGAGAAAATTCATTGCTCTGCTTGCGATTCTGATGCTTGTGGCGAGCGTTTCTCTGGTGTTTGCAGGCGCTGCATCGGAGAGGGAAGCAGAAAAGGCGAAGGGAGAAGGGCCGTTCACCCTGGCCTGGGTACCGAAAGGCCTTGGGCATCCGTACTTCATCTCGTGCTACGACGGAGCAAAAGAAGCGGCAAAAGAGTTCGGCGACAAAATCTTTGAGGTTGGACCTGATGACTGGAGTGTTGAGGGACAGATCAACGTTATAGAGTCACTCATCGATCAGAAGGTTGATGCAATCGGCATAGCTGCGAACGACATGGATGCTCTTGCGCCTGTATGCAAAAAGGCAATGGAGGCCGGGATTCCAGTGGTTGCGTGGGATGCGGCAGTCCATCAGAGCGCGCGTGTTACCTTTGTCAACCAGGCAAGCTTTGAGGGAATTGGCCGGGGGCTTGCCGCGGGGATGGGCGAGGAGATCGGATATGAAGGCGAGATCGCAGTTCTGAGTGCTACTCCACAGGCGCCCAACCAGAGGAAATGGCTTTCCTGGGTGTTTGAGGAGCTCAAGGACCCGAAGTATGCGAACGTAAAGCTCGTGGATGTAGTGTATGGTGATGATCAAACAGAGAAGAGCTACGACAAGGCGCTCGGCCTGATCAAGGCATATCCAAACCTCAAGGGCATCATCGGGCTTTCTGCGGTAGCATGCCCTGCAGCCTGTGCAGCGGTAACAGACAAGGGCCGGATCGGTGATATCAAGGTCGTCGGCTTTGGGATCCCCAGCACGATGAAGGATTATGTGCTTGAGGGAACCTGTCAGCAGTTTCTGCTCTGGAATACCATGGACCTTGGATATGTGGCTACGACCATCATGCACAAAGTCTGTACCGGTGAGTTTACCGGCGAGGTGGGAGAGACGGTTGAAATGGGTAGGCCGACGATGGGAGAGCCTGATGGTGTATATGAAGTCATAGTCGGGGAAGATGGTGATCCCTTCGTTCTTCTCGGGCCTCCAATGAAGTTCGACAAGTCGAATATCGAAAAATGGGCGGCAATATTCTGATGCCCATTTTCAGGGAAACCTGGTTTCGTACGAATTACTGAATGCCCTTCTATTCCGATTCCACCGGTTTTGAACTCTGGAAATGCGCACTGTTTTGTGGATGTGCGGTCGGGAAGGGCAGTATGAATCGCTAGGAGCTGGGAGTTGGGTTTACAACGATGCTAATGGTGTCAATACTCCCAGCGTCTTATTAAAACCTGCTGCTCTCGCATCTGTTCTACCTCATCCTACCGGGAGCGTCTTCTGTTATCCACAGAACAGCATGTGTCGGAAGGCTGAGTTGGAAGATCGAACGACGATGAGCTCCCATAGAGAAGGAGGAGCAGGGGGGTTAAAAGCTGTATACTGCGGTTTCTTTCGAAAAGGTTTAAACTCCCTATGGTGATTTGCGAGAAATGGGTGTTACTGTGTAAAAGCCAGAGAAATAACCGGAGGTGCCTTCCCCTGTTGTTCGATGACAGGGGTTCGACTGTACGAATGGAATGGATATGCAGCAACATCCGATTAAAATATACAACACGAGGAGATTGAAAATGACAAAGATTACATTTATCGGTGCAGGGAGTACGATGTTTGCACGGAACCTCCTTTGTGATATCTTCTCCTTTTCTGAGCTCAGGGATATTACAGTGATGCTCGAAGACCTGGACGAGCAGCGTCTCGAAATGACCTACAAGCTTGCATCCCGTCTTGTCGAGCAGGAAGGATACCCGGCAAAGATTGAGCGCACCACAAACCAGAAGGAAGCATTGAAAAACTCCGACTTTGTAATCGTCATGTTCCAGATCGGGGGGCTTGAGGCATATGACATAGATAAGAAAATTCCTCTCAAGTATGGGATCGACCAGACCGTTGGCGACACACTCGGTCCCGGCGGTACGTTCCGCGGAATTCGCTCTATTCCGGTCCTCATAGATATCTGCAGGGATATGGAGGAGGTATGCCCCAATGCAATTCTATTGAACTATGCAAACCCTATGGCGGCGCTGATGTGGGCTGTGAACAGGGCTACGACGATTCAAAGCGTCGGATTGTGCCACTCTGTGCAGGCCACGACCCGACAGCTTGCAGGCTACATCGGAGCCGGGCCATGGGAGAACTATCCCTTCACGGAGGAGGAGTGGGAGATATTTTTCTACGCACCGATTCCTGAGAAAATAAACTTCTTTGTCGCCGGGATCAACCATCAGGCGTGGTACCTGAAGTATGAGGTTGACGGCGAGGATGCGTACCCGAAAATCCGCAAAGCGTACAATGACCCGAAGGCTTACGAAGCTGACGCGGTGAGGTTCGAGATACTGAAGCATTTCGGCTACTTTGTAACAGAGTCTCCCAACCACATGAGCGAGTATGTGCCATACTTCAGGAAGAATCCCGATATGGTGAAGCGGTTTGTAAAGCGGCGGTGGGATTACTACGATATATGCGTCCAGAAGAAGGATGCGCTCGATGCAGAGATCCGGCGGCAGATCGATGGAAAAGAAAAGATAAAGGTGAGAGCGAGCGTGGAGTACGGCTCACAGATAGTCCATGCTGTCCTAACGGGAAAGCAGATCAGGATCAACGGCAACGTGAACAACTCCGGGTTGATATCGAATCTTCCATCCGATTGCTGTGTGGAGGTCCCCTGCCTTGTGGACAAGAATGGGATAAACCCCTGCTACGTCGGGGAGCTACCGCCGCAGCTTGCCGCGATTAACCGAACGAACATCAATGTTCAGTCTCTCATCGTCGAGGCTGCACTGAACCGTGAAAGGGAGGCAGCGTACCATGCTGTGATGGTCGATCCACTCACCTCCGCTCTGCTCACACTGGATGATATAAGAAAAATGGTGGACGAGATGTTCGAGGCGGAGAAGCAGTGGCTTCGAGATTATTAGAGCCATCCGCTTGGAGTAGGGGAGCTCTTTTGGATAAATTATTTCGATATGGGGGAGTTGAAGTATGGATAAGAGCAGTTTGGAGAAGGAGTTTATGAATCCACCGAGAGAGTACGGACCCGCTCCTTTCTGGTTTCTAAATGAAAAGCTTGATAAAAAGGAGCTTTCATGGCAGATCAGAGAGATGAAAGAGAAGGGCTTAAGCGGATATGTCATGCACGCACGGTACGGCCTGGAGGTACCCTACCTTACGGAAGAGTGGTTTGCCAGGATAGCTCATATCATTGAGGAGTCGGAACGGCATGGGATGGATGCAATCATCTACGATGAGGTCGACTGGCCCAGCGGTATGAGCGGAACGCGTGTGCTCGACGATCACCCGGAGTACATAATGACCTACCTCGATATATCGTGGGTGAGGTGTGAAAACGAAGCATCGGTTGACGTCCCGCTGGAGGACGGAAAGGTCATTGCAATCTACGGCGCACGGTATGCCGACGACCGACACGGCCAGGAGGATTTCAACTTCAAGGTCAGAGACCTGAAAGATCTCGGTAAATATGTGAAGGCCGGCAGGGTCAAGATAGACAGCTGTGCAGATGTCGATATTCTGTTTTGCTTTGTCGAGAAGGAGCTTCGCTCCTTTCATCCAAAAACCGCTTTTCCGCAGCCGAAGGAGGAGGAATGCCCCTTTCATCAGCCTCATGGATGGGACTGGTACTTTCCGTACGGCAGGTATGTCGATCTGTTTAATCCTGATGCAGTCGACTATTTCATCGAAACGACCCATGAGGAGTACAAAAAGCGGTTTTCAAGCTCCTTCGGAAGCGCCGTCACCAAGCTGTTTACAGATGAGCCGGGGTTCTACACGATCATGCGCGAGCGATTCAGCGCGGTCCCATGGTCACGGATCTTCCCGCGAGAGTTTGAGAAGGAGTACGGCTACTCCATCATCGATTACCTGCCTGCACTGGTGAGCGATATCGGAGAGAAGACCCGCTCGGTAAGGCACGATTTCTGGGAAAAGCTCACCACGATGTTTGAGCTCAACTATGTTAAACGATACGCCGACTGGTGCGAGCGCAGCGGTCTTCAGCTGATGGGGCACTTCAGGTTGTGCAACCCGTTTTTAGTGTGGCAGATGGTGTATCAGGGGAATGCGATTCCGGGGATGGCACAGATGCATATTCCAGGGGTGGATGCACTTGACAATGTTGAGGGTGATCTCAACAAAAGATGGGGAGTCGATGAGGATGTATGGCAGATCGAAAGCAAGCTCGTATCGTCCGTGGGGCACCACTACGGCAAGCGGAGGATTATGAGCGAATCCTTTGCGCTCGGCGGGTGGAAATACCGCATGGAGAACATGAAGATACTGACAGACTGGCAGTATATGATGGGTATAAACTTCATGGTACCTCATGCATTTCACTACTCCATCAGTGCACAGAGAAAACGTGAGTGCCCCCCGAGCCAGTTCTACCAGAACCCCATGTGGGATAACTATGACTATTTTTCGAGCTACCTCTCACGGCTGGGGGTAATGATGATAGATGCGGTTCATGTTGCCGATATCGCGCTTCTCTATCCTATTGAGAGCCTCTGGGCCGAGTACGTATCAGGAACTGTCGAGCGTTTCCCGTGGGACATCGGCGATGATTTCTCCTATATCACTGACCGTCTTCTCAGGATGCACCTCGACTACAATATCCTGGGGCAGGACTCCCTCGCCGAATGTACGGTAGAGGGTGGAAAGCTTCGAATAAGAAACCAGGAGTACACACTCGTCGTCTTGCCGCCGATGACAACGCTCAGGGATGAATCTGCCAAAAAACTCGTTGATTTCGCCGAGGCCGGGGGAAAACTGCTGGTGCTGTCGATGCTCCCCTGCCAGAACAGCGAGGGGAACCCGCTTTCTGATTTTAAAAGATACTTCGAAAAGGTGCTCGGAGTAGATGTGGAGGATCTCGTTTCTGCATATAGATCACAGGTTGATACCGTGGACATATTCGGAGGAAACGACATACGTCTCATCAAAACGGGGCCTCTTTATCTCTCAGATCCGTTCAAGGAAATAGATGAGGCCATCAGAGGGCTCACAGGGGGGGATGTCAGCATACGATTCCTCGATGCCGACAGGGGAAACGTCTACTGCTCGCACTGGCGGAAGGACCGAAGGGAGATCTACTTTGTCGTGAACTCGGATGAGAGGCCATATGAGGTGGAGGTGGAACTCCAAGGCAGAGGTGTCCCATCCTTCTGGAACCCGGAGACAGGGCAAAAGAAACCGGCGTACTGTCACAGAATCGAAAAGAGCGGTACCCTCACCGTTCCCTGCAGCCTGCGCGCCCTGCAGTCGATCTTTATTGTACTTGATCCGGGGAGCGCACCAGAGCTTCGCATCGTTGCCACAGATATGGAGATCGTATCTGTGGACTCGAAACTGATTCAGGCTATGAGTAAAGCAGGCGGTACGGCTCACTTCATCGATATGCTGGAAGGAGGAACGCTTACCCATTCAGAGGTAAGAATCGGTCACGATGGCGTGCATGAGCTTGAAGAGAGATGGAAGATCCGGCGGAACAGGCCGAATGTACTTGTCCTCAACCAATGGCAGGTTATACAGGGGTTCACCGAGGGTGTTGGATGGTTCAATATGCTCGGCGGGACCGTAACGTGGGAGGCGCGCTTCTTCATCAAGAGCTGCTGTACGGATCTCAGGGCGGTATTTGATAGGGTTCCGGAGCCAAACAGCATCGAGATAAACGGTACTCGACTGGAGAGGTTCAAGCGCTCTACATACCTCGATCGTGGGATGGAGGAGGCTGATATACAGAAGCTTGCAAGGGAGGGAGAAAATACAGTCAGAATATCCTTCGAGCTTCGGGAGAGGGCGTTCCAGGGAAAGACGGGCATCAAGCCGATTGAGCTCATGTTCGATCCTGTGATGATCATCGGGAATTTTTTGCTCCGAAAGGGAGGAAAGGATGGTGAATACATCATCGATTCTGAGATCGGTGAGCTGGGAACGGGTACGTGGACGGATCAGGGATACCCGTTCTATAGCGGAGATATACAGTACAGTCAGCAGGTCGATCTCGATGAGAGCTTTATCAGGGGAAGACGGTGCTTCCTCGAGGCTGACGACATCAGGGAGATTGCAGAATTACACATCAACGGCAGGAAGGCTGGCGTACGGCCGTGGAGGCCCTACAGGTGGGAGATCACCGATGGTTTGAAGGCCGGCGGCAATGATATACGAATACGTGTATGGAACACACTCACCAATCTGCTCGACCTGAAAGAGTACGATTCGGGAATCGTCGGAAAGGTGAGGATCGTCTCAAAGGACATTGCAACGGTTGTTGTGGGCTGATAAGAAGTTACAATTACGAAAGGAAACGGTGACATGGGAAAATACTGCATCGTCGGGGAGGTGAGACCTGAACACCTCGAAGAGTACAAGAGACTCCACCGGGAGATCCACAAGGGCCCATACAGGGAGCTCCTCAATGTCATCAGGGATTCGGGCGTGAAAGAGGAGGCCGTGTTTATGTACGGGAATCTTGCTATCATATTCTATGAGGCTGAAGATATCGACCTGTGCTACCAGCGGCAGGGAAGCTCGGAGGTCGCAAAACGGTGGAATGACCTGATGTCCCCGATGTTTGCCTCCTCATACGAGTTCAACGTATCGAATAAGCTTCCCGTACTCGAGAAGGTGTTCGATCTCAACGAGCAGCTTGCCGGGAGACTGCACAGATGAGGGAGAACATGTAATGGCTGAAGAAAAAAGAGGGGAGTTTGCAGAGAAACTACGACGGACACGGCTGTACCTCGAACAAAAGGGCCTCGATGGTGTATACCTCAAACGCCGCTGCAACTTCGCCTGGATCACCTGCGGGGGCGACAACCGTATAGTGGATCACAGTGAAGATGGATGGAGCGGGGTTTTGGTCGCAAAGGACAGAGCTATTCTCATCACCGATAACACGGAGATGCCCAGGATCGTCGATGAGGAGATAAAAGGTCTGCCTCTTGAAACGTACGAATATACGTGGTACAGGGCGGAGCTTTCGGATTCCATAGTGAAGGTGTGCGGAAGCGATAATGTCGCCTGCGATATGGAGCTCTCAGGTCTGAAGCGGCTCGGGCAGGATTTCGACCGCATTCAGTACCAGCTCACCGATCCCGAGATCGACAGGTTCAGGGAACTGGGGAGAGATACTTCGAGAGCATTCACCGCGATAGGAGCCGATATAGCTCGCGGGATGACTGAGCTCGATGTTGCAGCAATGGTGTCCTCCGGGCTGATGAAAAGAAACATTCAGCCGCAGCTCGTGCTCGTTGCGTGCGATAACCGTATATCGGACTACAGGCATCCGATCCCTACGATGCAGAAGATCGAGCGGTATGTGATGTACGTGGCGGTCGCCGTGAAGTGGGGGTTGAACCTCTCCATCACCCGGTTCGTTCACTTCGGCAAACCCTCCCGTGAGCTTCAACAGAAGCACGAGGCAATACTCAATATAGAATCGAGGTTGATCCTCAGTACGAGAGCCGGGAAAAAGATCAGCGACATATTCAGGCAGCACAGGGAAAATTTCGAGAGGTTTGGATACCCCGATGAGTGGCGAAAGCTCCATCAGGGCGGGTCTGCGAGCTACAGAATACGGGATGTTAAGGCAACCCTCGATACGCCGGATACCGAAATCGTTATGCTGAATCAGGTATACGCATGGAACCCGTCGATCAGCGGCATCAAGAGTGAGGACACGATTGCGGTGCTGGAGGATAAAAACGAGATTCTTTCAGAGGACCCGGGCTGGCCGCTTGTCGAGGTAGATGTTGACGGTACCACGATCAGAAGGCCCGATATCATGATCAAATAGCGCGGTAGGAGGAGGATTGGTCCATGGGAGTAAGGATCGTATTCATAGGCGCAGGGAGCACGATGTTTGCGAGACTGTTGATCTGTGACATCTACTCTCATCCTGCACTGAGGGACGCTACTATTGTTCTGGAGGATATTGATGAAAAAAGACTTGACATTACCTATAAGCTCGCAAACAGGATTGTTGAAACACACAACCTTCCTGGAAAGATCGAGCGGATAACGGACCAGCGTAAGGCGTTGAAAGGTGCGGATTTTGTGATCAGCATGATCGCCGTCGGCGGTCTCGAGGCATGGGAGATCGACAAGGCGATACCGCTGAAGTACGGCGTCGATCAGATCGTCGGCGATACCCTTGGCCCAGGCGGCGTGTTCAGGGCCCTGAGGCATATCCCGCCTATTCTGAAGATAGTGAAGGATATGGAAGAGCTATGCCCAAAAGCGATCTTTCTGAACTATGCGAACCCGATGGCTGCAATCATGTGGGCTGTAAACCGGGCAGGCACGATCCGTAGCGTCGGGCTCTGCCACAGCGTTCAGGCGACGACAAAGGAGATTGCGGGCTACATAGGTGCGGCCGAATGGGAGAACTACCCCGGCACCAATGAGGACTGGCACGATTTCTACTACAGGCCCCTGCCCAAAAATGTGAACTTCTGGGTTGCGGGAATAAACCACATGGCGTGGTATCTCTCATACGAGGTGGACGGCAAGGATGCATACCCCCAGATACGGGAAGCGTACAACAACCCAAGGGCGTACGAAGCCGATACGGTGAGGTTCGAGATACTGAAGCATTTCGGGTACTTCGTGACAGAGTCGCCGCACCACATGTCGGAGTATGTACCGTACTTCAGGAAAAGGCCTGCGGATATCAAGCGGTACATGAGCTATACCTGGAATGCACTGGAAATTACCCGCCAGAAGGCGAAGGATGACGACCGCTCCATACAGCGGCAGATCGAGGGGAAGGAGCCTGTTGAGCTTCTACCGAGCGTCGAGTACGGCGCGAAGATAATAAATGCCGTTGTAGGCGGCGAAACTATCAGAATCAACGGGAACGTGAACAACAGCGGACTGATAACGAATCTTCCCCGGGACTGCTGCGTCGAGGTACCCTGCCTCGTTGACAAAAACGGGATTCATCCCTGCTACGTGGGGGAGCTTCCGCCGCAGCTTGCCGGTCTGAACCGCACGAATGTAAACGTTCAGTCGATGATAGTCGAAGCCGCTCTCAATGCAAGCAGAGAGGCGGCATGCCATGCCGTGATGCTCGACCCGCTCACGTCGTCGCTTCTCACGCTGGACGATATCGGTAAGATGGTGGATGAGATGTTCCGTGCGGAGGAAAGGTGGCTTCCTGATATGGTATAGAGACTTATTTTAATTTCGAATTCCAGCCTCTTTATTCTTGCAATACTGTTTCACTGAGTAATATCTTACCAGATCATAGAACCCTTACACTGGAGAAACGTCCATTATGATTGCTGTTAAAGGATGGGCTCGATGCGGTTACCATAAGCCCGACGGCAATAATAGGGCCGTATGATTTTAAACCTTCATATGCAGGGAAGACCCTGATCGGGGTATACCGCGGAAACATCCCCGCTCTGGTGGGTGGCGGCTTCGACTGGGTCGATGTCCGCGACGTGCCACAGAGTGCTCTGGCTGCTTCAGAGGACGGCCCCCCCCTCCCCCTGGTGAACGGCACATCTTTTCCGGTGCATGGCGAACCGTCAGCAACGTCTGTGAGCTGGTGGGAGCAGTCACGGGATGTGACATACCGAATCGGGAGAAAATCTATCTCCTATTTCCTCTCAGAGAGCTTTTTATATGGCGTTACAAGATCAACAACGTAACTCATACCATAAAATGTGAGAGCCTCATGGAGCGCCATTGCCATCCTTAAATTTGCATCGATTGCCTTGCTGCCCTTTTCCTTTATCATGCCTGCAATATTTTTAGAGAACTTTAAGATAACAGGGTCTTTTGCCGTGACAAACGCTGCCGCCCTCCTGTCGTCTTCCCAGGTAATACGTATGCTTTGTAACTTATAATTGATACGGTAACATCATACCATCTACACGGTTTGAGGCTGATCTTTCTTTCAACATGTCTCGATATCTTACCGTCGAGAATCGAATTATAATGCAGACTGTTCTCACTGAAAAAGCACAGATTAAACCTATCCTCCTTTAATCCATCGAATATGAAGCAGATGCGATTCTTCACTAATGAGCTAGGATTCGTCTTTAGTTATAATGAGACAGAACCGCAGATACTCTCGATGATCATAACAAAGGTCACGAAAATGACAGCACTCGATTTCGGCAATAAATACTTATTCAAGTTTTCTTAATGAAGGAATAAACTCTTGCCGATTCTCGTTAGTTGACTTATACTTTTTTCGAAGAATTCTGGGATCGGCATTGTTTACAATAGCAACTTCAAAACTTCTTTTACTCATGTCGATACCAATAAAACGTTTCTGATCATTCATAGTCCGGGCCTCTTTTTATAAGATTCAAAAGGAAGGAGCTTTTCCAACTGTTTGCTACACCAGCATCCTATTCGAGATCGTGTGGGTGCAACGCAAATAACACGTCTCACTGAGGTGTACGGTGGCCGGTTTAGGTTATCATCCTGAACGAGGTCTAAGCCTCACGCCTTTGTCTACCTGCCACTGGCTCCCTGCTTTCGTCAAAGCAAAGATAGCGATTTTTTATCAGCTGGAAAGTTCCTTTCTTTTTTCTTAATTACAACATAGCTCATCCTGATCCTCATTTGCTTACACATCACTGAGAGAAGAAATAGCAAGGGGTGAGGTATATCAGAATTTATGAAAATGTTCCGATACCGCTTACAGCTTTTCACCGGCAGCATGTCCAAGGATTCCA
>CBFDDP010000074.1:0-15716 GCA_965603595.1 uncultured bacterium | reverse complement strand
CCAGCGACTAATTACGTATCAATACCCAGTTCCTTCTTGATCTTCTGCATGTCCCTGTACATGTCCCGCAACTTGGGCCTTATTGCCCAGTACTCCATCATCTTCTTCACATCCATTGCGGGCGCACCCACGACAATGCGTCCGCGCTTGATGCGTTTCTCCATGATGCCCGCCTTGGCGAGCACATATACATCATCCTCGATCTCAATGTGGTCGGCAAGCCCGACCTGTCCGGCCAACACGACGTTGTTCCCGATCTTCACGCTCCCTGAAATGCCGCACAGTCCACACACGATGCAGTTCTTTCCGATCTCCACATTGTGCGCAATCTGAACGAGATTATCGATCTTGGTACCTGCACCGATACTCGTCATACCCAGTGTGGCACGGTCAATGGTGGTATTGGCACCGATCTCCACATCACGCCCGATGTGCACACCGCCTATCTGTGGGATCTTCCGGTGTGAGCCCTCAATCTTCGTGTATCCGAAGCCGTCGCTGCCGATCACCACACCAGAATGAATGATCACATTGTCTTCAATAGTAGTATGAGGATAGATGGTAACGCGCGGGTAGATAATGCACCCCTTCCCTATACGGCAGTTCCTGCCGATAACCGTGTGCGCACCAATGCAGGTCCCCTCGCCAATGGTGCTGTCCCCAATCACGGCATAGGCATCCACCACCACTCCATCTCCCAGGGTTGCACCTGAAGCCACCTCTGCGTGCTCCGAAACACCTGAGCCAAAATCCTTCTCATCCTCGAAAAGGGCGAGTAGTGCGATAAACACCCCGTCTCTGTCATCGGATTTTACCAGAATGTAATCGATACCCTCTTTTGAATCGGGGTGGAAGTCGAGAACGAATGCCGCTGTTTTCGGACCCTCCATCTCATCGTAGTTCTTTCTGTCCCGGATGAAGACGATACTGTCCTCTGTGCCGCCCTCAAGCGGGCATACACAGCGGACCTTCCGTTTCCCGTTACCGACAACCTCACCGCCTATCTCTGAAGCAATGTATTCCAGCGAATGCACCTTTCTGCCCTCCCTCATCTTTCACTGTTTCAACCAGCACCGTAGAAATTCTCGGCAAACCGAAACAGCTCGTCTCGGGGGTTTTTCCCACCTAAAACAGCCTGCTGAATTGCGCTGAGCAGCGGGAGCTGTTCCAGAATGCCCTCACCTATTTGACCGATGTATTTCATCAAAAGCTGCAGGGTGTGATACCCCTCGGCCACTTCACCCGCATCAAGCATGCGGCGATACTCCTCCGCGGGTACACCACCTGCACCGACCTTCCGTCCAAATATACCGTTTCTTCCTGATGCCGAGGTCACATAGAGGTCGCCCACACCAGCCAGGTCGAACACCGTTTCACGCTCACCTCTCGCCTCACCGATGAGCAGGGCCATTTCACGAATTGCCTGATTGAAAATGAAAGCCTTGAAGTTGTGATAGTACTCAACCCCGGCCCGCTCATGGATCCCGTCACTGATTCCCATACCTATGGCATACACATTCTTGAGGGCGGAAGAGAGCTCAACACCCCGCACGTCCCGGGTGGCAGAGACCCTGTAGTAGGACGTGGGAAACGTGGAAAAGAAGGCTGCCACTTCAGGGCCGGTATACCCGAAAACGGTTGCCGTCGGTATCTTATCGGACAGTTCCACCGCTTTGACGGGACCGCCCACCGAAGCCCACTGCAGATCATGTGTGGTAAACCGCTCTTTGAAAAGGCGGGCTGCCCCCTCGCTCACCCGGAGCACGTCGTCTCCCAGTTCAACAAATCCCTTTGTGAGTGTGAAGAGGGGTAAGGGGCTGTCCAGGGTTTCCAGGAGCCTCTCAAACACGGGAAGAAAACCTTCGCTCGTCACCGCGATGATAACGAAATCCGTGCCCTTGAGTGCCTGCTCGAGTGCGATCGAGTCATAGAGCTGAAGCTGTCGGGGAAGGGGTTTTTGAAGCCGCGGGTGCGCACCCTCACGCGCGGCCTCGATGAGCCCGTCGTCGAGCCAGGTCCCCCAGAGGCGTACACCGTGACCGTTCTCACAGAGGGGGAAAGTGATTGCACTACCCATGTAACCGGCTCCGAGAACAGCCACTTCAGCCATCCATCACCTTCTTCAACAAGAGTTCCTGGGAGGCAATTCGGTCTTGCCTCTTTCATATTAAGTATACATGTATTTCATCATGAGCTCCAAATAAATCTGTTTACTCCATACAAACATTGTGGTATTATACCTATTCATACAGAACTATCGGAGGGATTCATGAAGATCGCACTTGTCGAGCCAAAACCGCCGATAAATGTGTACTTCTTTCTCACGAAGATCCCCCTCCTTGGACCTCTTTTCATGGGAACCAAGCTGAAGCAGGCTGGTCATGAGGTGAAGGTTTTCAAGGAGGACATGATACGCGTTTACAACGAGAATACCGACGAACTCCATCCCTATCTCAGGGAGGCTGACGCTGTCGGATTCACTTCTATTGCACATACGGCCAAGAGGGCGTACAAGATCGCCGATGCGCTCAAACGCCAGCACCCGGAAAAGAAGGTTATTTTCGGTGGACCCCACCCATCGGCACTTCCCGAGGAAGCCCTGGAACATGGTGATCAGGTTGTGGTTGGTGAGGGTGAATACGTTGTGAACGATGTTTTTGACGGTATCATTACAGATCCCATTGTCAAGGGACCGATGCCCAATATAAACGACGTGCCGGCTATTGACCTTGAAATCCTGCAGGGTTACAAAAACCGGCGCGGGAAGTTCGTCATGAAGCAAGGACCCATCATGGCTTCACGCGGCTGCCCCCACGACTGCATATTCTGTTCTGTCACCAAGATGTTTGGGCGCAAATACCGCATCAAGGATCCCGACCTGGTCATGGATGAGGTGATGATGCGCTACAACGAGGGCTTCCGCTCCATCTTCTTTTACGACGACAATTTTGCCGCCAACCACGAGAAGACGAAAATCTTCCTCGAGAAACTGATCAGGGCCGATCTGGACCTGAAGTGGACGAGTCAGTTCAGCATACACGTCGCCAAAGACAGGGAGCTCGTGGACCTGCTGAAACGATCGGGGTGCAACCTCATGTTCATAGGTGTTGAATCGATCAACCCTGAGGCACTCAAGGACTATCACAAGTCGCAGACCGTGGCAATGATCAAGGACTCTATGAGCACCCTGACCTCTTCCGGGCTCCGGGTACATTCCATGTTCATTCTCGGCGCTGACAGCGACAACGAAGAAACCATAGAACGCAGCATTCAGTTTGCACGGGATTCGGGCAGCTGGACAGCCCAGTTTTCCATACTCTTTCCCATTCCGGGCACCAGACTCTATGACGAGATGAAGGAAAAGAACCGGATCTTCATTAATGACTGGAACTATTATGACGGAAGCCACAGTGTCATATTGCCGAAAAACATTACACCCGTAAAGCTTCAGAAAAAGCTCATTCACGCCTACCGTGCCTTTTTCAGTACTACCTTAGTACGCTGGCTTTCTTCCCGTGTCGGCTTCTTCGTGTGGAAGCTCATGAACAGGGAGTACATGCGTTACATCAGATACGTCTCCCGCAAGCTCCGCAAACAGGGTGTGGTCAAAGACGGAATCCTGACCTTCAGGGGGCTGAGAACTGAGGCGCTTCCGCGGATGCTCTCCATGGCCCTGAGCAGACGGAAGGAACTGGTAGGAAAAGAAACTTAGGAAACCCTTACTATACCATTGACATAGGGGGACGGGCATTTCGTTGTGCCCGTCCTTTTTGTATTATGGATTCTCTCATTTCACGTATATACACCATTCTCCTCGAATCATATGGTCCGCAGGGCTGGTGGCCCCTAGGGGGTGCATATTTTCCGCAGCAGGAGGATCCCTTCGAGATCACGGTGGGTGCTATCCTCACGCAGAACACGTCCTGGAAAAACGCATCCATAGCCATTGAAGAGCTGAGGAAGAAAGGTCTGCTTTCTGCTGACAGGATTCTTGCCACCAGCCATGAGGAGCTTGCCTGTGCAATAAGGTCTTCCGGATACTACAATCAGAAGGCTAACCGGCTCAAGCGGATGTGCCGGTTTTTCAACCACACTGCACGCAGGCGTATTGCACCCACACGGGAGGAGTTGCTCGCCATAAGGGGAATCGGTCCTGAAACAGCTGATTCCATTCTGCTCTACGCATACCACATTCCTGTGTTCGTGATAGATGCCTACACGAGGAGGATATTCAGCCGGGTCGGTCTTGCCCTGGAGAATATGTCCTATGATGAGGCACAGGAGCTTTTCATGCAGAACCTTCCCCTGGATGAAGGGCTCTTTAACGAGTACCACGCCCTCATCGTCCGGCACGGTAAAGACGTGTGCCGAAAGGTGCCGCTGTGCACATATTGTGTAGTCGCACAGGAAAATATGTGTACCTACGAAAAGGAATCCAGCAGGTGACACAACTCCCGACAGCGGTGCATTTTGCATTGCCTCGTGCCCGCTGTGATGCTAAGTTCATAAGAATCGATACTCACTCCATAAGAATCATGCAGGAGAGAGTGTTATGAAAAAAACACGCATCCTCATCATGGTTTCGAGCATCCTGTTCCTGCTGTCGGCATCGGCACTGCAGGCAAGGACCATACGCATAGTTACCCCCTATCTCGGGGCCCTGACCAACACCTACACCGATGAGGAGTACAACCTCGACCTGGACGATACAGCCCTGCTCAAGGGATTATACCTGCAGTGGATCAACACGGAGCAATTTCAGATCAACTTCTTCCTCTATCAGTCTTCGAACATCAACTACAGCAATATCCTGGGATTCCACTTTCTCTTCGACTACTACTTCGATGTGCAGGAAAACCAGAAAAACCTAATCGGCCTGGGTACCGAGTACATCGGCATCAACATGGATGCGGGCAGCAATTTCGCCCTGCTCACCGATTTTACCCTGGAAAACGATGTGTACGCACCCTTCGTACGGGCAGGCAGATACTTCTACTTCGGAAGCCCGGAACGGGTCAGGAGCTACTTCCTGCCCTGGTTCGGCCTCGAGTATGACATCGTGCGAGGCGATGTCTCCTTTAGCATTACCAATCCCTCTCCACCTCCACCCACATTTGGTGATGTTAAAGAGGAGATCAAGGAGGAGCATTTCTACGGCTTGGTGGGCCTGAAGTTCAAGACCGTGATCTATCACTTCATCGACATCGAGCTGAAGTCCTCCTTTGCCTTCAACGATGACGAAATACTCACCCGCCTCGCTGCTATGGCAAACCTGTACCTGGGACAACACTGGGGCCTCTCCTACCGTTTCCTCTATACGGAGAGCATATCTGGCTCCAACATGTACAATGTAGGCGGCGTCGCGATCCTCTTCTAAGAATGTATTGATCCGGCAATGAAAATGGTTGAGAAGCAAGGGTAGTATGAACCTTGACCGGCTCTGTTATTGAGCATATTATTACCACAGATGAGTCCCTGTGACATGAAGTACAGGATCTATACCAAACAGTAAATTGTGAATGAAACGGGTTTACAAGTGGAATCCATTGTCGAAGAGCTGCAGAAACGGCACGACATTATCGGCAGGAAACGGGAGCTTTCCGCATCCCTCATCGCTGCAAAGGCCGGTAAGCACATACTGCTCGAGGGACCTGTGGGCGTGGGAAAGACCACCATTGCACTCTCCGTCTCATCCCACCTGGAGAGGAAGTTCTACAGAATCGACGGCGACGAACGCTACACCGAACAGAAGCTTGCCGGCTGGTACGACCCTCCCCTCGTGCTTGCAAAGGGATACACTGGGGAGTCCTTCATTCACGGCCCTCTCTCTCTTTCCATGACTGACGGCGCCATTCTTCTCATCAACGAGCTGAACCGCATGCCCGAGGGCACGCAGAATGTCATGCTCTCGGCAATGGACGAAGGCACCATCTTCATCCCCAAGTTCGGGCAGGTCGATGCTGCAGCCGGGTTCATGGTAATCGCCACACAGAACCCTGACGAGTACATAGGCACCTCCCAGCTGAGCGAGGCACTGAAGGACCGATTCATCTGCATTGATCTCGGCTACCAGTCCGGCGAGGAGGAACGGCAGATAGCGAAACTTCGCTCATGCTGCGAGGATGATGAGGTGATCGATGTGGCGGTGACCTTCTGCCGCCAGACGCGCGAGCAGGAAGAGATCAGGCGCGGTTCCTCGGTGCGGGGCGCCATAGATCTAGCCGATATCTTCTTCACCACACATGGTCCTTTTTGTGACGATATCGACAAGTGGGTCGAGGCTGCCCAACTCTCTTTTCTCACCAAGATCGAGCTGCACGATTACTCACAGGAAAAGTTCCGCGAGCTTATGAAGCGAATTGCCGGAAGAGCACTGGCGATACACAAGGAGCAGAAGAGCAGCGGCATGGACAGTGCGGGTTCAAAGCACAAATCTGAAGTGCGCGGCTTGGGTCCCGATTCCCTTGAAAAAAAAAAGTAACCGTTGATATCAACGGGCTTCTGCAGAAGCTCAATACCTCCATTGAGAGGATGGAGTATCGGGACATCATCACCCTCCTCTACCGGATCCCTCCCACGCTCAACGAAGTACTCAACGAGGAGTACTTCGATGAGCTGCTGTATCGGGTCACACATCTGGAAACCGGATTCCTCCAGGTCAAGCTCCTGTCCATGATCTTGGAACGAGCCGATGCGGAAAGGCGCATCGAGATTCGAAAGCTCCTCCTCGAGAAGATTGCCTACCTGTCGAGGAAGATCGCTGTCGGGCAGGCAGGCATTCGTAAAACCGTGGTTTCCCGCTACAGACCGGGGCTCGATGAACTGGATGTGGACCGCACACTCGAGGAGCATATCGGCAGCCCCCACCTCGATTACGACAGCATATACTGTCATGAAAAGCTCAAACAGAAGAGCTCATACGTTCTCATGCTTGATGTATCGAATTCCATGCATCAGGAAAAAATCGCTGTCGGAGCCATTGCAACCGGTGTTTTTGCAAGCAAGCTCAGACACGATTTTCACGGCGTGCTGGCCTTTGCACGCAGGCCCACTGTAATCAAGCATGTGACGGAACCGAACAGACTCGAAGAACTCATAAACCGCATGCTCGACCTGAAGAGCGGGGGCTCTACGAATATCCGTGCGGCTCTATTGCATGGATGGGAGTCGATCAACGAGGCACAGACCGCGGGGAAAACCGGTATTCTCGTGACCGACGGCTGGTCTACCGTGGGTGGCGACCCCGCCGAAGCGGCTGCGAAGTTTGACCGCCTCCACGTACTGGGCATATCATTCGGGCTCGGCGGGTCGGACCCTGCAACGAATGCTGCCATTGCCAGGAAAGGCCGGGGTACATATATGTATGTCCGCTCCTTCGACGACCTGCCCCTGGCAATCACGAAAATATTGTCGCACAGGTAATCCCGGGTGGTATACTGGAGTGTCTCTTGAGGCGGGGATACGTTTTTAACTGGTAAGAGGTTACAGGTTATGAAAAAATTACCAGTCGGTTGCCCTGGTCTTCGTTGAGGATGAGCACAACCGTCCTTTTGCCATAAAAAATCCCCCGGGGGTCTCGGACTCCCGGGGGATATAACCAATCCTTCGCGCCTTTGATTATTTGGGTTTCACTTCAATGAGCTTCGGCTTTGCCGCAGGGGCCTTGGGAACTGCAATGTCCAGAAGCCCATTCTTGAAGTTAGCGGTAATCTTCTCAAGATCCACATTGTCGGGCAGGCTGAATGAACGACTGAAGCTGTAGTGTCTCCGCTCTTTCCGGATATAGCCCTCATCCTTCTCTTCCCTGGACTCATCCTTCCTTGAAGCGATAGTCAGAACGCCATTCTCGACCTTCACCTCAACGTCCTTCTCACTCAGTCCTGGAAGCTCAACTTCCACAAGGTAGTTGTCGTCATCTTCACTGACGTCGACTGCAGGCCATCCAGCACTGTGATCGAAATCTCCAAAATACCTGTCAAACACCCTGTCCCAGTTGAAAAGATCTAATGTCCGCGGTCTGTATTTGATAATACTCATTTTCAAGCCTCCTTCAGGTTTTTTATCTCACCTATATAAATGCATAAACCGTGCCAATATCGAAAGTCTCACATAACTTATTACTATACAATGAATTATAAAATATTCATTGTCCAGGACCTCTGCATGCAGCCACGGTGACGGGTAGGGTCGACACACTATGCCAAAATGACCACCCCTATGTATCAAAATGACCCAAATTATATGATTTACTCGGTGAAGGGGATTGAAATTGTCCTTTGCCGCATACCCCGTTATTATATAGAGACCAATTCAAAGGGGGAGGACAGCATGAAAGCGCTGCTCATCTGCGGAAGTCCGCGAAAAGAGGGGAATACAGAGATGCTGCTCAACCTGGCGAAGGAACGGCTCGTGAATCGGGGAGTGCCCAGTGAAGTAGTGCTTCTCGCTGAGCACACGGTAAAGCCCTGCATAGCCTGTGATAGATGTAGGAAGGTGAAGGATGGCACCTGCGCCGCCATCAAGGACGACGACTTCCACCCCATATTCAAAAAGATGTGCGAGGCCGATGCGATTATTGTTGGCTCGCCGGTTTATTTCGGGTGTGCAACCTCTCAGACGACAAGCCTTCTCCATCGTGCGGGATACGTATCCGGTGCCAACGGGAACTTCTTCAAGGGGAAGATAGGCGCACCGGTGGTGGTGGCACGGCGGGCCGGTCAGAACTTCACCTATGCCCAGCTGCAATTCTTCTTCACCATTAACGACATGATCGTTCCAGGTTCAACCTACTGGAATGTCGCCTTCGGG
Source organism: uncultured bacterium (assembly GCA_965603595.1). Lineage (GTDB taxonomy): Bacteria > Spirochaetota > B62-G9 > B62-G9 > DRHN01 > JAGLSF01. Next base: position 6,908 of record CBFDDP010000074.1, on the reverse strand, counting down.
CGACAGAAGGGTGAAGTAGCCGGTGATGCCGAGGGGATCGAGACGATCAACCACTTTGCCGACAACGTTGCCGGCCTCCTTCAAAAACTCGTATAACCTAAGGATGCCCCGCACGGCGCGAAGCTTCGAAGCTGCTATGAAGAAATATGGGTCAATACAGGCGTTCATACTGGGGGGTGGAAAATCTCTTCGTCTGAACCGTGACAAGTCATTTCTTCGATACCGTGACAAATATTTCATCGATATAGTCATCGACTGCTGCGCAGCACTCTTCGGAAGTGTGTACCTGGTTGGGAAGCAGTATCATCATCCGGGACTCGAGGGGTGTATGGATGACGAGGTTCAGGGGGTGGGTCCTCTTGGCGGTATACTCACTGCCCTGAAAAGCACGGAGGCCGAGCTGAACTTCTTTGTCGGTGTCGACTATCCTCTCATCAGTCCCGAGGTCGTTTCTTACCTGGCCGATGCCGCGCTTAAACAATTTGAAGGGGGCGCTATGGGGCTCATCCCCGTCATGCCCGACGGCCCCCATCCGCTCTTCGCCTTTTACTCCAGAACCTGCCATTCTGCCGTTCGTCGATGTATCGATGACAGGTCCTTCAGAGTGCAGTGTGTTGCCGATCACGTACACATCCATTATCTCGACCTGACAAAGATCGAAGGCGATCCCAGCCCCGCCATGCTCGAGCGTAACTTTGTCAACATCAATCACTTCGAGGATTTTCTGAAGATAACACAGAAGTGAGATCTATACATCCCGAAACAAATTTCAGCGTATCGAAATGCAGCAGAAAAAGACATACAAGAAGAGAAAAAACTTTTTAAAAAAGTTAAGGTTTATCTATATATGTCGAAATTTAAAGTGTAATTCACTGATTGGTGGTGATGGCAATGGTTTATGGAATAAGCGAACAGGTTGCCGTCCAAGAACATTTCCCCCAGGAAATGAGCATTCAGAGTGAGCAGGTCAGACCCGAATCGACAGGCCCTGTGCAGGTCGATGACGTGGGAAATCTGGTGGTTGTGTCCAAGGACTTCATACTTGGACTTCTGTCCCTTGCTGTTGGAAAACCCGGCGGCTTGGAAGGTAACCTCGGAAAGACAGTAGATGTTAAGGTGTGACCATCTTTAAAGATGTTCCATATAGAGCGGCTCTCTCCATGTATCCGTGGGGGGAGCTTTTTTTCTTGTATTTAGGGTAAGTCATGGTATCATTGTTTTCGAGCACGAATAAGCGCCATGCAGCGTGACAACCACCTTTCCGGGCTACTGTCCTGTACTCCGGAAACAGTGCTTACAGACAGGGAGGGGGTATATATCAGTGCGAATGGTGAAACTGTTGTCCCTGATCATCCTCCTATTCACCCTACCTCTCATCGCCTCTTCTGACGATTTCACGGACCAATCTCTTGGCATGGAATATTTCAAAGAGGGGCTTCATCACTACAATCGACAGGAGTACGAGGCTGCCATCGATTTTTTCAGGAAATCGCTGGGAAAGTTATCCAGCGACCAGGAGGCGCAGTTTCTCCTGGGTCTTTCATACGACCAGCAGGCACGGTATCTCCTGGGCATGGCCTACTACCGCGCAGGTTTCGAGGAGAGCGCAATCTATGAATTCGGTATCCTCATCGATAATATAGATGATGAGATCTACCGGGGTATTTTCAGTCAATTAGTGGCCTATCTCAACATGAAGCGCTTTGTTGCCCGCGAGGTTCGAAAGAGCAACGATTACTCCCTCAGCCTCGAAATCTTCGGAAACCCCGTCGGAAAGTACAGGCTTTTAAGAGTGACGGGTATCGATACGGACGAGTTTGGAAACATATACGCCGCGGGATTCGGATCGAAGCTCGCACTCAAGATCTCGCCCGATGGCAAACCCCTCTACGATTTCTCCCACCCCCGCATTACGCCCGGTCGATTCTACGACATCATCCGTGACTCACAGGGAAATATCTATATATCCGATTTCAGTAATGATACGGTGTACAGGTTCAGGGAAGACGGCAAGGTACCTGAGGTGATGAAAACCCGGTTTATCGGCCGTATAGGCGAGTCGGGGTTTGGAGAGGGGCAGTTCTACGGTCCCACGGCCCTCACCGTGGACAGGGAGGATAATCTCTACGTCATTGACAGCGGTAATATGCGGGTTGTCAAGTTTTCACCGAATGGTGATTTTCTGCTCTCTTTCGGGCGGGAGGGGGACGATGACGGCGAGTTCGACCACCCATCCGGCATAGCGGTGGACCATGCGGGAAATATCTACATTTCCGATCATGGGAAGAAGAAGATCGGGATGTACGACCGGAGCGGCAATTTCATCACCTATCTGAAGGGGATCGACCTTATCGATCCCTACGGTATATCCTTTGCCGAAGAGAACCGTCTGATAGTTAGTGACGGACCGGGCATCAAATCCTACGATACCATGCACTCGACGTGGACAGATATTGACACGGGCGGCATTCTCGAACGGGCCCTGGACGCGCATATAGATCACATCGGACAGCTCGTTACCTGTGACTATAAAAAAGACCGCATACTGCAGTTTATACCTCAAGAGGACAAGTACCGGAACCTCAACGTCATCCTGAACAGAATTGATACGGGAAGCTTTACGAGGAGCAGCCCCGTGATCGGGTACTACGTTTCCGTATTCGATGCCGACGGCCTGCCTATATACGGACTCGGCGGGAACAACTTCGTACTGCGGCTTGGCGGTGCAGTTGTACCCAAGATTGACCTCCGGTACAGCGAGGAACGGGACTCCAGACTCAACATACTGTTCCTCGTCGACAAATCACTTCCCATGGAGACTTATGCGGAAGATATTAGGGACTACATGGAAAGTTTCCTGGGAAGCGTGACGCCAGCTGATGAGATGATGGTCATCGGATTCAACGACAGGTCATGGATATCGAGTTCCTTTACCAACTCGAAGCTGAGAACCCTTGATGCCATACTGGAAGACCGCTATGAACAGGCGGGCAGAAAGGCCTTCGATACAGCCTTCCGGAGAGCCATTGATGAGCTCAACAGGAGGTTTTACAAGAAGGTACTCGTTGTTGTTACAGACGGTCAGATGGACGCAGGTTCCTTTAACACCTACAGTTATCAGAGCTGCATCGACTACGCCGCCAACAATCACATACCCGTCTATGTGCTCAACTTCGGACAGGGTGAAGGGCGGTGGGACTTGAGCAATCTCGAATCCTTTTCACGCAGTTCGGGTGGTACCTACTACGACGTGTATCATTCGAATGCCTTTCCCTATCTCTATCAGACGATGAAAACGCACCGATCACCCGAGTACCTCATCCTGTTTGAGGACAACTACGATCCCGAACTGCGCAACAAATATATGGAAGCCGAGGTTGAAGTTGACTACAATGGCAGAGTGGGCAGAAGCATGTTGGGATTTGTATACCCATCTCTTTAGGGACAGGGGTGGCCATGCTGCCGCCATGCCGGCAACCTTTCATATATCATCTCAATGGACGTCAATATCTACAGAACACGGGATCGGGACATGCAGGACTGGGAGAGAGAGATTGACGATCTCATCGAATTCGAGCTCAAGCCCTCGGGTATAACTGACGATGCAGTGCTTGCCGCAATGAGGAAGGTGAAGAGGCACAAGTTCATACCCGAAACGCTGCGCGACCGGGCGTACGGCAACTATCCCCTGCCCATAGGCGAGAACCAGACCATTTCACAACCCTATATTGTGGGGCTCATGACGCAGGCACTGGAAATCAGAAAAACTGATCAGGTGCTCGAGATAGGAACTGGGTCAGGTTATCAGGCAGCCATCCTGGCGGAACTCTCCGAAATTGTCTATTCCATCGAGCGTGTGGACACACTGTCGTCAAGGGCACGCACCAATCTTTACAGTCAGGGATACGACAACATCTATCTCATCGTCGGGGATGGAACCCTGGGCCTGCCCGAGTACGCACCCTTTGACAGGATCATCGTGACGGCCGCTGCGCCGAAGGCCACCGAGATACTGCTCTCACAGCTCAAGAAGGGGGGCAAGATGGTGGTGCCAGTGGGAAACCGCTCCATCCAGGATCTCAAGCTTATCGAAAAGGCCCTGAACGGCAGAATATACCGAAAATCACTGGGAGGGTGCCGGTTTGTCCCGCTCATTGGAAAAGAGGGATGGCGTGACTAGTCTGATGCACGGAAGAGGACGGACATGAAAAGGTCATCAACTATTATTATCCCACTGCTTCTCCTTCTCTGTTATACAGGCATTACACATGTTGAGGCGGAGAGCACCATAATCCAGCAATACCGGGAGGCTCAGAAGCTCGAGGCGGAGGGCATGTGCGAGGAAGCCATATTCGCCTATCAGGACATACTCCTGCAGAACCGTTTTTACATCGATGCAAAAATCGGCCTATCCCGCTGCTACTTTGAAACGGGAAAGCTGAGGCTTGCCAGGGAAACAATCACCGAGGCCCTCGAGCAGGAAGAGAACAACGTTGAGGCGTGGATGCTGCTCGGCCGCATCAACACGTCACTCAAGGCTTATGATGAGGCGCAATCCGCCTTCGACAGGGTTACGGAAATCGAACCCGTCAACCTGGAGGTTCGGTATCGCGTGGGCGATCTCTACCGTGCACAGGGAGCCTACAGAGAGGCAATCACCCATTATAGAGAGATACTCAAACTGTACCCCCGCGACGTCATGGCCCACATATATCTGGGCATCATGTACACAGAGCTCGGTGAGCTCGAGAAGGCTGGCGGGTATTTCAGAAAAGCCGTATCTCTGAAAAGTGATGATCCCCTTACCCACCTCAACCTGGCACGCCACTACTACCGAATGGGGGTGCACTATACACAAAAACAGCATGCACAGAGTTCGCCAGCAAGCGGGGAATTGTACAGAGATGAGTCGGAGGAGTACTTCGAGGCGGGCATTTCAGAGGCCCGTACCGCCATCGTCATTCTGGGTGAAAAGTACTCAAAGGGAAAATCATTTCTACTTGAAAAGGAGATTGCAGAGGCATACAGAATTATAACCTCAATTCACTTCTTTATGGCCCGGGCCACATCGAAGAGTGAGGGTGAGCGCAAGCGACAGCATTGGAAAAAAGCGATTGAGGCCTATGAACCGATTCTCGAGTTCATTGAAAGCAAGCCCGAACCCGGTGAGACCGACTGGCTCGTTTATTATGAGCTCGCCTACAGTTACGAGATGTCCCGTGACCAGGTGAATGCGCTTAAGAATTATGAAAAAGCATGGGCGCTTCGGATCGATGACGAGATCGCACACTTCCGTATGGAAAACCTTCTCCTGAAGCTGTACAGGAGGGACCTCGACAATCCTCAAAGGATATTTCACTCAAACTATCATTTCAAGAAAGCCCGGTTCGATCTCGACGAGCATCTCATGGACAAGGCCTTTATGCACTACAAGCGTGCGGTTATGCTCGATCCCGCCAATCCGGAAAAGCGGCTTGCCCTCGCCAACCTGTTCCGGGTGCGTAAGTTCTACGAGCAGTACCTCGTGGAGCTACGAGACATCATCCAGGGCACACTCGATGTGGACACCATCGATATACAGGACCGTATCGAGATATACGAAAATCATGTGGGGAAAAACCTGGCCGCTCAATGGGGCGTACGCCAGTACGAGAAGGACCCCACCTCACCCTACTATGTACCGAAATCCAGGACCAGGGTGGCAGTCCTGAATGCATTCGAATCCGACTATATCCATGAAGATTTCATACACCGGGACTTCTCGCGGACCTTTACCGAGATGCTCAACCTGGTGCTCACCTATCACGAGAAGATTGAGGTGCTGCCGCACTATAGGGATGTATTCCAGAAAACCGATGCACTTCCGGAGATACATTCAGCACGAGAGGCCCTTCATGAAGCACGAAAAAATCTCGGTGATACATACAGGCTCACCGTCGATTACTACGTTACCGGCAGGATTGTCGAGAAAGCGGATTCTCTCAAGGTACACATGAGGATCTATTCGGCCTTCAACGGCATGCTGCTGCATGAGCTCGTCACCTACTACACGGGAAATGACCGGGTGTTCAACACCGTGGTGTCGCTTGCGGCCAGTATTAATCAGTTTGTACCGCTCAGGGGAATGATCGTGCGCATGGAGGGAAGAGACCGTGCCCTCATAAACCTTGGAAGGGCTCATGGCGTTGAACCCGATATGGTTTTTCATATCTCTAAGGAGGAGAGCCTGCAGGTAAACCCGGAGACGGGTGAGTACGAGTTCGACCCCGAAGTGTCCCTGGGTACGCTCACCATCACCAGAGTCGATGAAATGATCGCAGAGGGCATTTACACCCATGAGGGACGCTTCAACCGCGTCAATGAGTACGATCATGTGGTGCTGGTGGAACCCGAGGAGGAGGAGAGTCGCCCGGAATGATGCCCCCTGAAGCTCATACGCAATTGAAGACAGCTACCCCCTCTATTGTAAATAAAACAGCTCGCCTGACCGCAGCCAAACTCCTGATCACGCTTCTGTGCATCCTTGCCCTGCTTGCGCCCCCACAGAGCCCTGCCCAGGAATTACGAATCGTCACTGAACTGAAGGAGATTACCAAGGATTTTGGATTCCTGATCGACATGACCGTTGTTAACAACCGGTACACGGGCAAACAGGACCTGGCCATCAAACCCAACGAAGGCATGGTGTACGAGACAGACATCTTCATACGTACCGTGTGTGCGGCAGTGGCAACGGTAACTGCGCAGAGCCCCGTCTATGAAACCTACATCGACATGGTCATTCTGGACATAAACGGCGAGCTTTGGGCCATCAGTACAGAATCCTGCCGAAAGGCATTCGGCATGACCACCGAGGTTGGGCAAAACGCCATGCTCAAAAGCAGGCTTCAGCAGCTCAGATAGAAAAA